>CAZIRM010000078.1:0-10116 GCA_964541705.1 uncultured Bacillaceae bacterium
GCTATCGGCTGTTAACCGATCGGTCGTAGGTTCGAGTCCTACCTGTGGAGCCATGCTTCCATAGCTCAGTAGGTAGAGCACTTCCATGGTAAGGAAGGGGTCATCGGTTCAAATCCGGTTGGAAGCTCCATAGTCAAATTGGCCCGTTGGTCAAGCGGTTAAGACACCGCCCTTTCACGGCGGTAACACGGGTTCGAATCCCGTACGGGTCACCAATTTTTTTTTGCGTTAGTGAAAAATAACTATTCATTTTATTTGGAGGATTAGCTCAGCTGGGAGAGCACCTGCCTTACAAGCAGGGGGTCGGCGGTTCGATCCCGTCATCCTCCACCAAAGTTTTTTCACGAAACATAGTGGAGTGAAAAAACACTTTCCTATTTAACCGTGGATTGAAAATAACCATTATCTAAAAATATGCCGGCCTAGCTCAATTGGTAGAGCAACTGACTTGTAATCAGTAGGTTGGGGGTTCAAGTCCTCTGGCCGGCACTCTTTTGTTGGAGGGGTAGCGAAGTGGCTAAACGCGGCGGACTGTAAATCCGCTCCTTCCGGGTTCGGCGGTTCGAATCCGTCCCCCTCCACCATTTATATTGTTGGGCTATAGCCAAGCGGTAAGGCAACGGACTTTGACTCCGTCATGCGATGGTTCGAATCCATCTAGCCCAGCCATTTTTTAGAGCCATTAGCTCAGTCGGTAGAGCATCTGACTTTTAATCAGAGGGTCGAAGGTTCGAATCCTTCATGGCTCACCATTAGTACTTATTTAAGTTTAGTGGAAGTGGAAAGATTTTTTGCGGGAGTAGTTCAGTGGTAGAACACCACCTTGCCAAGGTGGGGGTCGCGAGTTCGAATCTCGTCTTCCGCTCCATAATAAGTTGCAAGTGTATTTTGTTGGTAAAACCTCAGCCACGAGCGAGGCTACTAAGATTACACTGCGAGTTGTCTCGACGCATTTACTTGTTCGTTATAGCTTGAAGAGGAAGAGACATGAAAGGCATAGGTTCGAGTGTTTTAAAGATAATACTTATTTAATATATTGCGGGTGTAGTTTAATGGTAAAACCTCAGCCTTCCAAGCTGATGTCGTGAGTTCGATTCTCATCACCCGCTCCAAATCTAATTCTTGAGTAAACTTCTTCACAGCTTTGCGACGAGCAAACGTAGTGGCGCAGGAGCATTGATATTATTAAGGGGCCTTAGCTCAGCTGGGAGAGCGCCTGCCTTGCACGCAGGAGGTCAGCGGTTCGATCCCGCTAGGCTCCACCAATTACATAAATTCTAAGGTCCTAGTAGTTGCTAGGACTTTTTTTGTTGTATAGGTATTTATAGAGCTATAAGTATTCTGGACAAGTGAATAGGTTTATAACGTTTAGCCCTAACGGATTTATAGTTTCTATCTGTGCAGTTTTGCGACAAACGCTTGACAAGCATCACACAGCTTGATACAGAAAAATATTTCTTTTTTGCCGTTTTTATACATTCTCATGAAAAATTTGTTAAAATAAGAGTAATTTGAAACCTTTATAATTGTTTAACGTAGATAATAGTAGCCGCATACGGCGGAGGTAATAAAATGGACACTATGATTAAAAAATTAGTGATGAAAGTAAAAAATGGCGATCAAGAAGCTTTTTCAGAGTTAGTTGATCTTTATAAGGACAAAGTGTATCAAATCTCTTATCGAATGTTGGGAAATATCCATGAGGCGCAAGATGTTGCCCAAGAAGCTTTCTTAAGAGCGTATATGAACATAGATAGCTTTGATCCATCAAGAAAGTTTTCGACATGGCTTTTTAGAATAACTACAAATCTATCAATTGATAGATTGAGAAAGAAAAAACCAGATTTTTATTTAGATGAAGAAGTTCCAGGGACAGAGGGGTTAACTTTATCTTCCCAGTTAGCTGCATCTGAGGAAACGCCAGAGGACATAGTAGTTACGAAAGAAATGCAGGATTGGCTACAACAGGAAATTATAAGGTTACCCGTAAAATATCGATCGGTAATTATTTTGAAGTATATTGAATATTTATCACTGAAAGAAATTAGTGAAATACTAGATTTGCCGGTAGCAACTGTAAAGACGAGAGTTCATAGGGGTAGAGAACCCTTAAGAAAGAAATTACGTCATATTTAAAGGAGTGAGTGATCATGAATATATGCAAGAAACAAGTGGTCGCCCTAATTCATAAATATCTAGATAATGAGATAACGATGAAAGAAAAACAGGAATTAGATCAGCACCTTGAAGGTTGCGACCACTGTAAAAAACACTTAGCTGAGTTACAAAAATCAATTGCGTTTATTCAAAGTTCATCTCATATTCAAGCCCCAATTGATTTCACTTCACAAGTGATGAAACAGTTACCAAAGCAAAAGAAATTTATGGGTTGGAAGAAATGGGCGAAAAATAACCCGTTACTAGTAGCAGCGGCCGTGTTCTTTATGTTTATATGGATAAGTATGTTATCTGTATCGAATGATCAGGATATTTTTGTTTCAGGACAAGGCAATGTTTATATAGATAAGGAAACGAAAACAGTTGTTATTCCAGAAGGTGAAATTATACATGGGGACTTAATTGTAAAAAATGCAGATCTTCAAGTAGATGGAGAAATATCCGGTAATGTAAAAGTATTAAAAGGAAAACACTATCAAGCTTCGGCAGGAGTTGTTTCAGGGGAAATTGAAGAAATAAATCAAACATTTGATTTGATTTGGTACCACATTAAGTCCTTTTTCTCAGAAGTCATTAATATCGGGACTGAAAAGAATAAATAAGGGAAGAATGAAAAAGAAGGTGGCTCGTCTTCCCAGTAGCTACCTTCTTTATTACATTTCTTATCTAGAGTAAAAGTGATACTAAAATACGTTTATGTTATAATAATGAAGTTGTAAGAATTGAACTAAATTTGGAGGAATATTAGATGCTTCCTGAAAATATACAGCTATTTAGTCTACTTGTAAAAGTTATTGATATACTATTAGTAACGTTTGTAATATATAAGTCAATTATGATCATTAGAGGCACAAAAGCTGTTCAGTTGCTAAAAGGAATAACAGTTATTCTGGCAATATGGTTTTTGAGTAGTTATTTAGGTTTTGATACGTTAAGGTTTATCATGTCGCAGGCCGTCACATATGGTTTACTTGCCATTATTATAATCTTCCAACCTGAGCTGAGAAGAGCTCTAGAGCAACTAGGTCGTGGAAAGTTCCTATCAAGATCAGGGACAGCTGATGATGACGACATGAATAAAACTGTAGAAGAGATTGTAAAAGCAGCACTATATATGGGAAAACGGAGAATTGGTGCTTTAATTTCAATTGAGCGAGAAACAGGAATGAATGATTATATAGAAACAGGAATTAGTATTAACGGAAAGTTGACGTCGGAATTATTAATTAATATTTTCATCCCAAATACCCCTTTACATGATGGTTCTGTAATTGTTAAAAATCATCACATAATGGCTGCAGGCTGTTATTTACCGCTATCTGAAAATCCATTTATCTCTAAGGAACTAGGAACAAGACACCGAGCAGCGTTAGGGGTGAGTGAGGTTACAGACTGTATTACATTAGTCGTATCTGAAGAGTCTGGTAATATTTCGATTACAAAAAATGGTGAAATACAGCGAAATCTTGATGAAGAAGGGTTAAAAAATCTGTTAAAAAAAGAGTTAGTGTCAGAACCAAAGACGACATCCTCGTCCCGTTGGCAATGGGGAGGAGGTAAGAAGAATGGATAAATGGTTTAATAGCCGGTGGTTTATAAAAATAATCTCTTTTTTTATAGCATTAATGATCTACATGATGGTTAATACAGGTGATGTAAATAATCAACCCGGCGTATTACCAGTAATTTCAAATGTTAACTATACTTTAGAAGAAGTTGATTTAAACGTCTACTACAATGAAGATGAATTTGAAATTATTGAAGTTCCGAGTTTCGTGCAAGTTAATTTAAGAGGACCTCAAAATGTTCTGAGGAGATTTCAATTTGCTCGTTCTACATATGAAGTTTATATTGACGTTAGGAATTTAGGTGCAGGTACTCATTATGTCCGAGTTCAACATCAAGGTTTTCCAAATGAATTAACGGTTGTGACAGTGCCGCAGACTGTTGTTGTAAAAATTGAAGAAAAAAGAACAGTCTCACTTCCTATTACCATTGAAATGATCAACGAAGGGCAGTTAAAGGAAGGCTACACAATTGAGACACCAATCGTAAATCCATCTAAAGTCGAGATTACTGCTGCAAGTAGCGTAATTGAACAAATTGGCGGTGTCAAAGGTATCATCGATTTAACGGGGGCTACAGAAACAATAAATACAAGTATCCCAATAAAAGTATACGATATAAACGGAATAGAGTTAGATATACCAGTTAACCCCGCCGTTGTAGACGTGAAAGTTCCGATTATTAGTCCAAGTAAAATTATTCCTTTAAGGATTCAAACAATGGAAGATTTATCGGAAGGGCTAAGTGTAAGAACGAGTTCGATAAATCCGGCAGAGGTGACGATATTTGGACCGCTAAATGTGATCAATAGTATTAACTATTTAGAGATTCCAATTAATTTGTCAGAGATTAGCGAGACCACAACACTTGAAATTGAAGTCCCGGTACCAACGGGTATAGAGCGAATTTCGCCGGAGATAGTAACTGTCAAGATTGAAATTGATGTTGAAGAAGTGATAGAGTTTGAAGATGTTGAGATAGCGGTTATTGGACTTCCTGAGAGAATGAAAACAACATTTAAAATTCCAGAGAATAAAAGGATAAACATCAATGTGAAGGGTTCTCCAGAAGCCATTCAGTCTATTGAAGCGGCGGATATAAAAGTATATATTGACCTAGACCGTTATTCAGTAGGAACACACTTAGTTCCAATTCAAGTAACAGCACCACAGAATGTTTCGGCAATTCCAACAGTGAAACAAGCGGAAGTAGAGATTACTGATTCGACTGACCGTGAAAATGTGATAGAAACAGAAGCCGATAGATAGATCGTAACAAGTTTAAACAATAAAGCATGTATGTTAAGGAGAGATATTGTATGGGTAAATACTTTGGAACAGATGGGGTTAGAGGAGTTGCAAATAGTGAACTAACTCCAGAGTTAGCGTTTAAGTTAGGAAGGTACGGTGGTTACATTCTAACTAAAAATACAGAAAAGCCAAAAGTATTAATTGGAAGAGACACGAGAATATCGGGGCATATGCTTGAAGGAGCCTTAGTTGCAGGTTTATTATCTATTGGTGCAGAAGTAATGCGTTTAGGAGTTATTTCCACGCCTGGAGTTGCTTTTTTAACGAAAGCGTTAAGTGCACAAGCAGGTGTTATGATTTCCGCTTCCCACAATCCTGTAGAGGATAACGGGATTAAGTTTTTTGGTCCAGATGGATTCAAACTATTAGATAGCCAAGAAGAAGAGATTGAGGAGCTGCTTGAGCAAGCAGAAGATCATTTGCCTCGTCCGCTTGGTGAAAATGTCGGTCAAGTTAATGATTATTTCGAAGGTGGTCAAAAGTACATTCAATTCTTGAAACAAACGGTAGAAGAAGATTTTACCGGTTTGCATATTGCTCTCGACTGTGCACATGGAGCTGCCTCATCACTAGCACCGCATCTTTTTGCGGATCTAGAGGCGGACATTTCCACAATAGGAACGTCTCCTAATGGCATCAATATTAATGATGGTGTTGGGTCAACACACCCTGAGACACTTGGTAAATTTGTTGTTGAGAAGCAAGCTGACATCGGTTTAGCATTTGATGGCGATGCGGATCGTCTAATTGCGATTGATGAAAATGGAAATGTTGTTGATGGCGATCAAATCATGTATATATGCGCAAAATATTTAAAAGATCAAGGAAGGCTAAAGCAGAACACCGTTGTTTCTACTGTTATGAGCAACATAGGCTTTTATAAAGCGTTAGAGGAAGCTGGAATTGAATCAAAACAAACGGCAGTCGGCGATCGCTATGTGATGGAAGAGATGAGAAGAGGTGGGTACAATTTAGGTGGAGAGCAATCAGGACACCTCATTTTCCTTGACTATATTACTACTGGGGATGGAATGCTGTCCGCATTACAGTTAGTAAACATTATGAAAGTAACAAAAAAACGATTGTCTGAATTAGCGGCTGAGGTAACAAAGTATCCACAAAAATTAGTGAATTTACGCATTTCCGATAAAGAGGCGTTATTAGAAAATGAAGTAATTAAGCAAGAAATTAGACATGTAGAAGAACTTATGGGGGATAAAGGACGAATTCTTGTACGTCCATCAGGTACAGAAGCGCTTGTTCGTGTAATGGTGGAAGCAGAAACGGATGAACTGTGTGATACTTATGTCACGCAAGTGGTCAACGTTATAACAAGAGAACTAAATTTAGATGCGTAGAATAGGTGTATGCGTAGGTAGCACGAGTCAAGCTATCTACGCATATTTTTTACTATACCTTGATTTCAACTCCGAGAAGATAATTAGGGTATAAATAATAAACTAGGGAAAAATTGACCTGCCTATCTAATCTGTAGTATGATTAGTCTTGATTTTAAAAAGAATAAGGAGGATAGACCAATAAAAATCATTCAAGCGCCTGAACTATTCTTGTCGGGAAAAAAGAAGAGTAGTTGACGAGGGAGAGGTTTATCGAAGATCGGCGGATGCCTCTCGGTTGCATTCACCACGACCGAAAGCTTTAGTAAAAAACAAATAGGTGACTTTTTGTACAAAAACTAAAGTAATGGTGATCAAAACTAAAGAGTGGGGTAAGAATACCCCGGTTTCTTACCCTGCTATGGGAGGAAAAAATATGTGCGGAATTGTTGGATATATTGGAGATCAAGATGCGAAAGAGATCTTATTAAAAGGCTTAGAGAAATTGGAGTACCGCGGATATGATTCAGCAGGTATTGCCATTTTAAATGAAAAAGGTGTTCACGTTTATAAAGAAAAAGGACGTATTGCGAAACTCCGCGAAGTAGTGGATAAGGATGAACTAGCGACAACAGGAATTGGTCATACTCGCTGGGCGACTCATGGGCCACCTAGTAAAGTCAATGCACATCCACACCAAAGTACTTCAGGACGCTTTACGCTTGTTCATAATGGTGTCATTGAAAATTATGAAATCATTCAAAAGGAGTACTTGTCTTCTGTTGAATTCATAAGTGATACCGATACGGAGATCATTGTTCAATTAATAGAAAAATTTGTTTCTGACGGACATAGTGTAGAAGACTCATTTCGTCATACCTTATCATTATTAAAAGGTTCATATGCGACCGCGCTCATCGATCAAGAAAATCCGGATATAATTTATGTTGGAAAAAACAAAAGTCCATTACTTGTCGGTGTAGGGGATAATGTAAATGTAGTCGCGAGTGATGCGATGGCAATGTTACAAGTAACGAACAAATTTGTAGAATTAATGGACAAAGAAATTGTTATTGTTAAACAAGATTCAATAACGATAAAGTCATTGGCTGGTTTAGAGATTACGCGTGAACCTTACACTGCAGAATTAGATGCGAGTGATATTGAAAAGGGTACGTATCCGCATTATATGTTAAAGGAAATTGACGAACAGCCACTAGTAATTCGTAATATTATTTCTAAGTATCAAGATGATAATGGTAATTTAAAGTTAGATAAATCAATTCGGTCAGCAATGAAAAAAGCAGACAGAATTTACATCATTGCTGCTGGAACTAGCTATCATGCTGGTTTAGTAGGGAAGCAATTAATCGAAAATATTGCAAAAATCCCTGTAGAAACTCATATCGCAAGTGAGTTCCTTTACAATATGCCATTAGTCTCTAAAAACCCACTCTTTATCTTTATTTCACAAAGCGGTGAAACGGCTGACAGTCGTGGAGTGTTAGTGAATGTTAAGCGATTAGGCTATCCTGCTTTAACAATCACAAACGTTCCAGGTTCTACGTTATCACGAGAAGCAGATTATACGCTTCACACATATGCTGGACCTGAAATTGCCGTAGCATCTACAAAGGCATATACAGCACAAATGGCGGTTCTGTCTATCTTAGCAGTCGATGCAGCTAAAGCTCAAAAAATTGAGCTTGATTTTGATCCAATCCAGGAATTAAGTATCGTAGCTGCAGTAATGGAAACACTATGCGACCAAAAAGATACACTAGAAGAAATTGCTCGTGACTATTTAAGTACTACAAGAAACTGCTTCTTTATCGGTCGTGCTTCTGACTATTTCGTTGGGCTAGAAGGAGCATTGAAGTTAAAAGAGATTTCTTATATCCAAGCAGAAGGGTTTGCAGGCGGCGAGCTAAAGCATGGTACAATTGCTTTGATTGAAAAAGGAACACCTGTGATTGCTTTAGCAACTCAAGAACATGTTAACTTAAGTATAAGAGGTAATGTAAAAGAAGTAGCTGCTCGTGGAGCCAACCCTTGTATCATTAGTTTAGAGGGCTTGAATGTTGAGAACGATGCCTTTGTTGTTCCTAAAGTTCATGAATATTTAACACCTCTTGTAGCAGTTATTCCATTTCAATTAATTTCTTACTACGCTGCACTTCATCGCGACTGTGACGTCGATAAACCACGTAACCTTGCAAAATCAGTGACAGTTGAATAAATAATAAGAAAAGACTGGCACATAGTGTAGATTTGAAATAAAGTTGTACCGTTTGTAAAAAAGATGTACCGTTTAAAATAAAGTTATACCGTTTATAAAAAAGTTGCACCGTTTTACCCCTTCGGATATGATTATCTAAAGGGGTGTTTTTATGTCGAAAAGAAAAAGAACATCTGAAATTGAACAGTGGATTAAACAAGGTCGAGGCACCGGTATAGGAGTAGATTATAAACCTTGGTTGAAGATTCAAGATGTATCTTCAAAGGGTCGTTCCACTCGTTTAAAAGGAATAAAAACAAACAGACAGCATGAATTTCTATCGGATTTAGAAAAAAATTACTTCTATTTAACTGAATATTCGAATTATATTGTTGATATCCGAGAACAATTTCCTTTATTACCATTAGAAGAAACCATTGTTATTGCAGATGAGTTAGGTATTAAACATCCTACTGATCCTAAAACTGGTGATCCGATTGTGATGACAACGGATTTTTTATTAACAGTTGATATGGGACAAGGTGTGTTTGAAGTAGCACGTACAATCAAAATGAAGGACGATTTACTGAAGGAACGAGTGCTCGAAAAGTTTGAGATTGAACGAGAGTATTGGCAACGGAAGGAAATTGATTGGGTGGTTGTTACAGAGGAGGAAATCCCCAAAACAATGGCACGAAACATTAGCTACATTCATGATTATTTTGATATTCGAGATTATGATGTATTTCAGGAAATGAGTTCACAACATATTGAAGATTTATCCTTATCTTTAATGCAAAGGTTACTAAATACCAAAAATAGTATCCGTATAATTACGAATGAATTTGATACCGATACCCATTTACCTTTTGGTAGTGGTGTAACACTGTTTTATCATTTACTTGCTCAAAAAAACATCGTTATAGATATGCTTGAGCCACTAAATTTAGAGCAACAGATTGATATTAAATCCATTGATGAAAGCACGCTGAAGAAGGAGAAATACGGATGATTTATATTAATCAGGTGTTTCAATATGTGAAGGATTCAATACGAATTCGGGTTGTTGAAATAGAAGAATCGTATGTTTTTATTGTAGATATTGATGCACACACATCTATGCCAAAAAAAGAGCTTTATGCCACATTGTCTACAGAAATCGAACAAAATGAGTTATTAGTGATTGCAGATCCGTTCGCAAGAGTTGTAGCTGATAGTGACTTAACAGATGTGCAAATTCAAAAGCGCGAAGATGATTGGGATACTATTCAAAAATACTGTTTGGAACATATGGATGTATTGCTTCAAAGAAATGGTAGAGAAACAAAGATAAAGGAAATTGCAGGAGAGTTAAATGTGACACCTACTAAGGTAAAAAAGCTCCTCAGTCGATATTGGCAGCGTGGTATGACTAAAAATGCTGTGCTACCGGATTATGCAAACTCAGGTGGTAAAGGGAAATCCAAAGCTTTAACAAATGCTAAAGTAGGTCGTCCACGAAGAGTAA
>CAZIRM010000079.1:0-10106 GCA_964541705.1 uncultured Bacillaceae bacterium
CGTTTTCAAATGAAATACTACCTTTTTTCATATGTATATCCTCCTTGTACTAACCTTTGTTTTCTTTCACCTTTTTTCTCTGCTATGTATATGCAAAGAAAAGAAGATATCATTAGGTTGTTCATTTACTGCTAATTTATTTTACTACAAGATCGCATTAAAAAACAAACTTCGACATCAATAAATAAGGATGCGCAAGGCATAAGTTTATTACGCTGTGCCCTGCGCCTGTAATGATCGCGCCATACCAAAGAATTAATTCTCATGCTCTTCGTTGACCTATTTGTAGTAAATATTATCTAATATCTTATTTTATAGATAGATCAAGTCTTACTAGGTCCTCATATGTTTCTCGTTTAATTACTTCTGTTACTTTACCATTTTCAACGAAAACAACCGCCGGTCTCGTAATTCGATTGTAATTGTTTGCCATAGAGTATCCGTATGCACCTGTACAGAATACAGCTAATAAATCTCCCGCCTTCGCTGAAGGTAAAGGCAAATCCCAAATGAGCATATCGCCACTTTCACAACACTTACCTGCAATTGAGTATGTCTCAGAAGAAGATTCATTGGCTCTATTTGCTAATGCCGCATCGTATTTCGCTTGGTAGAGTGCAGGGCGAATATTATCTGTCATCCCGCCATCAACAGACAAGTAGTTTCGTACCCCGGGTATTCCTTTTGCTGATCCAACAGTATATAGAGTGGTCCCAGCATCTCCGACGAGTGATCTTCCTGGTTCAATCCAAATTTCTGGAAATGGTATGTTTATTTTTTCTGCCTGTTCTTTTACCGCCACTATTGTCGCCTCAATGTAGGCTGAAACAGGAAGTGGAGTATCCTCCTCAGTGTATCGGATACCAAATCCACCGCCTAAGTTTAACACCTCTGGAACATAGTCTAATCGGTCTTTCCATTGCGCAAGGTACGTGAAAACTTTTTCTACCGTTAATGTAAAACCAATCGTTTCAAATATTTGTGATCCTATATGACAGTGAAAACCTAACATTCTAAATGACGGATCATCCGTTACAACTTGAATGGCTTCTTCTGCTTGCCCACTCAGTAAGTCGAAACCAAATTTTGAATCTTCTTGCCCGGTCGAGATATACTCGTGGGTATGAGCTTCAATGCCGGGTGTAATTCTAAGTAACACGGGAACTACAGCATTATACTTCTTTGCAACCTCTTTAATTAAATGGATCTCATAAAAATTATCAACAACGATACAACCTATACCGGATTTAATCGCCAACTCTAATTCCTCTTGGCCTTTGTTATTACCATGAAAATGAATGCGTCTAGCTGGAATTCCTGCTCGCAATGCTGTATAAAGTTCACCGCCAGATACTACATCCAAACTTAAACCCAATTCGTCTACAAGTTGTACCATACCAACACAGCTGAATGCTTTACTTGCATAGGCAACTTGCGCTTTAACTCCGTGAGCTTTAAACGCATTTAAAAACGCATAAGCTCTCTCTCTGATTAAGGCAACATCATAAACAAATGTCGGTGTGCCAAATCGCTCTGCAATTTGCGTAGTGTCAACACCACCAATTTCTAAATGACCTTTGTCATTTATTTTACTCGTACCATGTAAATACATGAACATTTCCCCGCTTTCATCATTCCTATCAACTAATCGCTTTCACAAGAATAGTCTCCTCTTTTGCATACAAAAAGGCAGCTAATGCAAGTTACATTAGCTACCACTATAAGCGCCATTCGTAACCTCAACATTTAGTAGTTCTCCACTGCAAAAAACAGTGACAGTCCGTTACTTATTCAGTAACGACCCAGTAAAGGTCATTTTGGGCGTTGGCCTTTACTTCGGCAATTCGACCTTTCCGCTTTCCTCATTGCTCCCATTGCTCAGTTGCGTACTCATTCTCATTGCACCTCTACCTCATTGTTTGAAGAAATGAGGTTATTAGAAAAACAATCTCGTTTTCCTTATCCTTTATTAGAAAGAATAAATTGTTAAAAAGTATTTTACCATATCCTCACACAGAAAGCAACGACCCTTTATTCTGACGATTGTTTATAAACATTTCGTGGATGGAGCAAACTCGGTCTTTTTCTTTTAATAGGAATAGACATCCTAATCAGAATATCCAAAAATGCTTTAGGGTAGAAAGGTATGAATGGCCATAAATAAGGCGAATTTAATGGCTTCATGTTAGCAATGACAATTAGAATGATTGTTATGCCAATAACAAACCCTGGAACTTTGAAAGCGAACACCAAAATTAATAATAGAAGTCGAACAAGTTTTAATGCAACCCCAAGCTCATAACTCGGTGTCGCAAATGTTCCTATCGCTCCTAGGGCCACGTATAAAATGACTTCTGGTACTAAAAGACCTACTTCAATCGCAATCTCACCGATCAATAATGCCGCTACTAAACCTAACGCTGTCGCTAAAGGCGAAGGTGTATGGATGGCGGCCATCCGCAAGAGTTCTATACCAATTTCGGCTATAAAAATTTGGAGAAAGACTGGGACATTCGTCACTTCCTCAGGTCCAATAAACTGTATTACCTCTGGAACAAGCGATGGTTGCATAACCATTAACAACCATAAAGGCAATATTAATAGGGCGAATAGCATCCCAGAAAAACGGACCCAACGTAAAAATGTTCCGATTAAAGGAGCTTGGCGAAACTCTTCCGCATGTTGAACATGATGGAATAGCGTTGTCGGTAAGATAATTATGCTTGGGGAGGAATCAACATAAACAATCACATGTCCCTCCAATAAATGAGTGGCCGCTACGTCTGGCCTTTCTGTGTATCGAACTAATGGAAGTGGATTCACTCCTTGTTTTACTATAAATTCTTCTACAACCTTATCGGCCATCGTTAACCCATCAATATCGATGGCTTCAAGTTCTTCTTTTACGATCTTTACTAGATCAGGGTCGACAATGTCATTTATATACCCAATACAAATGTCCGTTTTTGAGCGTTTCCCCACCTGTAGTATTTCATGTCTCAGTCTTTCGTCCCTAATTCTCCGTCTCGTTAAGGCTGTGTTTATGATAATATTTTCAGTGTAACCATCTCTAGAACCTCGCACAACTCGCTCAGTGTCAGGCTCTTCAGGACCTCTACCAGGGTAACTTCGTACATCCACGATGATTGCTTCTGATTCGCCCTCGACTAGAATAAAAATGAGGCCTGATAGCATTTGGTCGATAGCCTCGTCCAATGTTTTTACATGCTCTACCTGTACATGGGTCAAGCGATTTTCAATCTGACTTTTCACCTTAATGTTTGGCCGTTCTGTTGTATCAAGAAACATCAATTCTTTTAGTAATTCAATAATGTATTGGATATCACATAAACCATTCACAAAATAAATCTGGAGTTCTTTATCCAAAATTTTTAATTTGCGGATACCGACGTCAAAACTTGTACCTATTCCTATCCTATCTTTAATGTAAGCCTCATTCACTTGAATGTTTTCGGAGACTTCTTGTTTGTTAGGCGCTTTTTGTTTATTTTTTTCAATAATTTTATTTCCCACGTTTATTACTCCTTTCTAATATAAGTTCAACGGCTTTTTTTGTTATTGGAGCTCCCCTTTCAACGCTATCTTTTCCGGCCATTTTACCAATATCCCCAATTCCTACAATAAAAGGAATATTTAGTTGATCTAAAATGTAGACGGTGTCTCCGTTAATTCTGCCAATCTCAATATCCGGTAATCCAAATTTGTCGACCCCATACTCTGTGATATGTCCATTTCTGTCGATACTGACATCGACCTTTGTCCATTCACTCGCATGCGTTTGAGAAGCAACTGCTATTGCACCAATTACTTCAATTGTTTCATCGTTGGCAACCACTTTCATCGCTTTTTCACCAGGACCTTCCTCCGTATATCCACAATCATCAAACATGACCAAAACTGGATCAGAAGGAGTATTTTTTATCATCTTAATCAGTTGCTCACCTGTCAGCTTCGAAGGATTCCCCCATGAATTTGAGATACATCTTCCACCAATTTCCTTAGCGACAAGCTCTGCTACTTTTAATGCAGATTCATCACCGTCAGTGATTAATATAACTTTTTTCTTCTCCTTCATAATTTCATCCCTTCGGTTTAAAGAATATTGCAATTAAAAAACCAAATAAGATTGCTGAGGAAATTCCGGCTGATGTCACTTCAAATATCCCCATACCGATCCCAAGAAACCCACTTTTTTCTGCTTCTATCATCGCGCCATGAACAAGCGAATGGCCAAAGCTTGTGATAGGAACTAACGCACCTGCACCAGCAAAATCAATCAAGCGGTCATATAAGTGAAAGCCATCTAGTAATGCTCCAATAACTACAAGAGAACTCATGACATGTGCAGGAGTAAATTTTAAAAAGTCGATCATGAATTGACCAATAAAGCATATCAAGCCTCCTACAACAAAAGCTGCTATGTATTCCAAGGGTTTCTCCTCCTTCAGCAATAAAATCATCGTTATTGCTTTTATCACTAGAACTCTACATATTCCAATGAAACCGCATGTGCAATGCACGGGATAGACTGTTTTTGCTGGATCATTAAAGGATTCAATAAGGCGCCAGTAGCAACAATTAACACTCGTTTTAGTTTCCCTTTTTTCATTTCTTTTAAATAATGACCGTAAGTGACAACCGCTGAGCAAGCACAACCACTACCACCAGAGAACACCGGTTGGTCGTTACTGTAGATCACAATTCCACAATCTTGATGTATTTTTGAAATATCAATATTCTCGTCTAATAATAACTTTCTAAGGATAGGTGTCCCAATTCGTGATAAATCACCCGTAATGATTAAATCATAATCTTCTGGTCTACGATTTAAATCATTAAGATGGGCTCGAATCGTATCAGCTGCAGCAGGCGCCATCGCTGTTCCCATATTAAAAGGACTTGTAATCCCATAGTCGATGACTTTGCCAACAGTAGCAGCTTCAAGTTTCACGTGACTTTTTTCTTTACTTATAATCGCCGCTCCAGATCCGGTAACGGTATACATGGCTGTTTCTGGTTTTTGTCCGCCAAATTCCGTTGGAAATCTAAACTGCCTTTCGGCGGTTGAAAAATGACTACTGACTGCCGTAACAACTCTCTTTGCAAATCCTCCATCAACTAATACGGCAGATAGCGCTAATCCCTCAACAGACGTTGAACATGCACTGAAAATACCCCAAAATGGTATTTCTTTTTCCCTTGCAACGTAGCTCGCCGTGATATTTTGATTGAGGAGATCGCCCGCAATAAAGAAATCGATATCTTCGGGTTTTTTGTGATTTTTTTCTAAGCAGAGTTTGACAGATTCGGCCATCATCTTTCTTTCAGCTAACTCCCAAGACTCTTCATCGCAATAGAGACTATCATATGTTTTATCAAAACATTCACCTATTGGGCCATTCTTCTCCATTGGTCCTACAACCGTAGCCCAGCTAGTAATGTAGATATTTTCTTTAAATACGATTGTTTGATTTATCTTTGATTTCATTGTCGTCTCACCTCTTCTCAAGAAATCAATGTTTGTACCAGGAGCCGAACCATTGCAACAATGTAGGCTGATACAACTCCAAATACAATCACCGCTCCCGCTATTTTGAACATATTGCCTGCAATGCCTAAGACGACACCCTCACTTTTATGTTCTAAAGCAGAGCTAGTAATTGCATTGGCAAAACCGGTTACCGTTCCAATTGAACCAGCCCCTGAGAATTGTCCAATACGATCATATAAACCGAAAGCAGTTAATATTGAAGCAAGTAAAATTAATGTTCCTAACATTGGACTTGTCACTGTTTTTTCTGTTAAATTCAGAAAATGGATATAAAGATTCATAATTATTTGTCCAATAACACAAATCATTCCACCTACCAAAAACGCCTTTATCCCATTTCTCAAATAATGAGGCTTCGGCTGATACGGTTCAATCGTTTTTTTATATTTCTTTTTATTTGCTTCTAATTTCGTTTCATCCATGACATAAACCCCTTATTTATTAACAAAATAGAGCCAATGAAACAAAGATCCTGTTATTTTACCGAGTACGATGGCCATTAATAAATATTTGATATGGTCGTGAACCCCTACTCTTTTTGCTAAGATCGGAAATACATTTAATACTTCGGTCAAGGCTGCAGCAAGCGAGCCAAAAAAGATTCCACCGAATAGACCAATAACAATTAATAAAAGATTAGGAAGTGAGAGTGTTGGTTGGCTTAGACTTAACCACGTTCCGGCTGTTGCCCCTAAGACCAATCCAAATTCATATCCTTTAATATAATTTTTTGTTTTTGTTAATTGGGTTAACCGAGGAACAATGCCTAATACTGTTAGAAATGCGACAAAACCACTTCCTACCGCTAAACCTCCAGCTAGCCCAACAATGATAACAACAGCCCCACTAATGATCATGCAACGTTTTTTCACTTTCTTTATTTTCATGAATCGCCACGTAACGATCTAATGATTGTTGGTAATTAAACATCTCGACTTCTAGAGGACTCGGTTCTTCATTAATACGTTTTTTAAAGACGTGGTTAAAAAATAAAATCATACCGATTCCTAAACCAAAAGAATACGGAACTTGAAGCAAAAGTGGTTGCTCTTTCACTCGGCCGGTAATGATTGTATACAATTTTTGATGCACCATTTGCATGCTTACATCCTCATGAAAGTTCATAATCGCTAACCCCGCACCAATAAATAAAAGAAGCCAAACAGCCAAGAAAAACAATGGTTTAAACCTTCTATTTTCAATATATACTTCGATAATTGTTTGAGCCTCTCCAATCGATTGAATTTCTACGGTTGGGTGGTTTAACTGAATCATCTTTATGACTTTCATAATGTCTATGACGAGGAATCCTTTGTCTTCTTCGGTAATCATTTGGACTGTTAAGGGAGCGATTATAGATCGTAAACGTTCGTCATGTGTAACAATTTGTGCAAGGTCTCCAACCTTCAACTTTTGTCCTTTAATACCTTGGACACGATGCCTCATCCGCAAATAGACGATGGATTTCAACCTTCCCCTCCCCTTTCTTTGCTTCAACTCTTTTCATAGTATGGTTAACAAATACTAAAAAAATACAAAAAGACCAATAGCTTAATCAGCCATTTGGTCTTTTATTTGCTTTAGTATTTTCTTTTCGAGCCTTGATACTTGTACTTGTGAAATGCCTAAGCGATCTGCAACTTCGGACTGCGTTTGATCCTTAAAATAACGCAAATAGACAATGAGTCTTTCACGTTCATTAAGGTGTCGTATTGCTTCTTTCAATGCAATCTTATCGAACCATTTTGTCTCAGTTTGATCGGCAATTTGATCTAAGAGAGTAATAGGGTCACCATCATTCTCATACACCGTTTCGTGAATCGATGATAAGCTTCTGCTTGCTTCTTGGGCAAACACAACTTCTTCAGGAGATATTTCTAGTTTTTCTGCAATTTCAGTGACAGTTGGGATGCGCCCATATGTTTTTGAAAGCTCGTCTTTCATCTTTCTTATTTTGTTTCCTGTTTCTTTAATCGAGCGACTTACTTTTACTGTTCCATCATCTCTTAAAAACCTTTGAATTTCACCTATAATCATCGGTACCGCGTACGTTGAAAATTTCACATCATACGATAAATCAAATTTGTCGACAGACTTTATTAAACCGATACACCCTATCTGAAACAGATCTTCCGCTTCATAGCCTCGGTTTAAAAAGCGCTGAACAACTGACCAGACCAGGCGGGTATTTTTACTTACAATAGTATCTCGGGAATCTTGACATCCTGCCTGACTTTCTGCAATTAATTTTTTTACTTCCTGATCTGTTAAGTACACTTCCTTTTTTTCTTTTTTAACTTCCACATCCATAAGCAGAACTCCTTAATTGCACAATGCTTTACTATTGGATAAATGCTTCGTTAAATGGACGGTTGTACCTAAAAGTGGGTCAGATTTCACTTCGATACTATCCATAAAATTCTCCATGATCGTAAAGCCCATGCCGGATCTTTCTAACTCTGGTTTGGTCGTGTACAGAGGTTGTCTCGCTTCATCTATGTCGTCAATACCAATACCTTCGTCTTTAATCAAAATATTAACGATCCCATTTTCTAATGTTACTGTAATGTAAACCATTCCCTCTGGATTGTTTTCATAGCCGTGAATGATTGAATTGGTAACAGCTTCTGAAACAACTGTTTTTATTTCGGTTAGTTCGTCCATTGTAGGGTCTAGTTGAGCAACAAAAGCCCCTACTGTAACCCGTGCAAAAGACTCATTCTCACTTAAAGCCGAAAATTTAAGTTCCATCGTGTTTTTCATTTTACGCCACCCCCAACGTTTCCAGCGCAAACTGTTCACTTTCAACTAATCGGATGATCTTAAATAAACCAGACATTTCAAACAAGCGTTTTACAGGCGTTGAAATCGAACATACAATCATTTCTCCACCATTGTTTTTCACTTGTTTATAGCGCCCTAAAATAACTCCTAGTCCAGAACTATCCATAAAAGACAATTGTTCTAAATTTAAAATAATATGCTTAATATCCCCTACTTCTAATAGCTCGTCTACTTGTGCCCTTAATTGTTTACTCGTGTGATGGTCTAACTCCCCTTGAAGTCGGACACAAAGAATTGATGCTTTTTGCTCTAAATTAACGGTTAAACTCAATTTCTTCACTCCCTATTTAAAAATGAATCAATAACAAACATTATGTTATAGAGAGTGTTTCGATAAGTAGTGTTTATTCTCCTTCACAGAGACAAAACTAGTGTTATTTCGCTAGAAAAATATAAATTGCGCAAAAAATAAAAAGGAATTAGGCAAAGCTACGAAGAATCGTTGACTTTGCCTAAATTTATGATTATAAACGTCCTCCAAATTTAGCAGTGGTACGTTTAAATAGCTGCCACCACGTTGCTTCAGTGATATCCTCTTCAGCGACTAGTTTTACTTCAAGCAAGACCTCATCGCCATCTTTTTCTAGAATGAGCGTACCTATTTCTTGACCTTTCTTGATCGGCGCTCTTAGCGAATCATCTAGTACAATTTTTTCATTTATATTATCAATTGTCTCGCCTTTTTTCGTTAGTAACGAAACACTTTCTGAAGTCACTGCGTTCACCTTAGGTTTTTGGCCTTTGCCAACTTTTGCTTCCGTTATGATATGACCACGGTCATATAATTTGTGTGTCATGTATTGACTAAAAGAATAGTCGAGCATTTCAGTTATTTGTCTATTACGATCTTTAGGAGTAGGTGCTCCCATGACAACAGCGATTACTCGCATATCATTTTTCTTCGCAGTCGCTGTCAAACAATATTTCGCTTCACGTGTATAACCAGTTTTCAGCCCATCAACTCCAGGGTAAAACTTTACAAGTTTATTTGTATTCACTAACCAAAATTTGCGATCTGTGTCTTCTCGCAAATAATCTTCATACAAACTTGTATAAGTCAATATATGTTCATATTTTAATAATTCTTTTGAGATCACTGCTAAGTCATAGGCTGTTGTATAATGATTATCTGCAGGCAATCCGTTGGAATTCATAAAATTCGTATCGGTTAAACCTAGTTCTTTAGCTTTTTCATTCATCATCATAACAAAATTTTCTTCTGACCCTGCTAAATGTTCTGCCATTGCAACAGAAGCATCATTACCAGAAGCAATAGCAATTCCTTTTAGCATTTCCTCTACAGTCATCTCTTCGCCTGGCTCGAGGAAAATTTGTGAACCACCCATTGATGCCGCACGTTCACTTGTACGAACTCTTTCATCTAATGTAATTTTACCATGATCAATTGACTCCATAATGAGAAGCATGGTCATGATCTTTGTCATACTTGCAGGTGGTAATTTCTCTCTACTATTTTTTTCAAATAGAATAGTGCCTGTGTCTCTTTCCATCAAAATCGCAGAAGAAGAGTCTTTTGCTAAATTTACACTTCCTTCTTGTGCGAAAGCGGTACTGCTAAATACTGTAAAGAATAATAATAAAATTGTTATGCTTTTTGCTAAAAATCCCCTCATCGGTAAATTCCCTCCATTCTTTGTCTATAGCATCTTTTCCATTCCACGTTTTTTTA
>CAZIRM010000080.1:0-10097 GCA_964541705.1 uncultured Bacillaceae bacterium
GTATGGTTTTGTTTTTGGCTCGACATACCCTATAATATAGTAATAAAGGACAAGGAGAAGGTTGATGAACTTAACGATCAAAACAGCAACAGAAAAGCTTTGGGCAAAAAATAAATACGAAATAATGGGAAAAGGCTACAATCAATACAAAAGAATAAAATCTAGTTTCTCTAGTGTTTGTTCTACACTAGACTACTATCTGATTTTTTTTGATATCTCAAGTGCGCGTACACTTCCTTTTTCAAAAAAAGCGATCATTAATACTTTAGAACATATTTGGGGATATTTTAAAAAGGTTGCTACTGAAACTGAAAAACATCACTTTTTTACACTTTTAAGCTCTGTTAAAAACTTAACGGAAGACCATTTTTGCGCTTTCCCAAAAGAAGTAATGGAGTGCTTAAGTTATGTACGAGAGCTCCTAGGCAAATATCCAAATAACTATTTAATGGATAGTACAATTCTTTTTCCAAACCTTCGTTGGAATGAAGTGGTTGTTAAAAAACAAATGATTGTTTTAAATGAGGATTTTTATCGGGGCTAATTTCAAGTTAGCCCAACTTTTTATTGATTTGATGTAGCAAGTTGATCACTTCAGCAAACCCAATGACAAACATCCCACTAACGACCGCACTAATAAGGAACATAATGCCATTTGCGTTTGTCGTCATTAACAAAACCCCTACAATTGTCCCTACTATGATTGTTAAGACTCCAACAATGAATAACAACTTTGCGACAAAGTTTTCCATGTGTGGCTCCTTTCTATTTCAGCGGCTTAAACATAGCTATTTCTGGGCTTTCAAGGTACTCCCATGTTCCAGTTATTCCATGGAACTTTGTTGCGATATCTATATGGGCCATAGCAATTCCACAATCAATTTGTTTTGGGACGTTTGTAACCTCATTTCGTTCATCCACTGAAATTTTAATTGAGTTATTTTCACCAATAAAAAAACGCCAAGGCTGCCTGTTACGAACGGACGGAGCTTTTTGTGCAACCTGAATAACTGTTGATACCCAACTTGGGGACTGTTCTAGGTCTTGCCCACTAACTAACTCAGACTTGTCCATCTTTTCAATAAAATCAGGCATTTGATTCATCATTTTTTCTGTTAAACTAAAGTTTTTCCTTGCATAACCAATTGGAATAACTGCAATGACCTTTTCCTTTTGCGTAACACCTAAATTTTTTTCAGCACAAACTGCATTAAAACTTCCTCCAACCCAACAAGTTGAAAGCCCTAGAGCTGTCGCTTCTAATACAATCGTTTGACCAATGAAACCAGCTCGTTCATAAACGTGAGCATACTCTTCATTAACGATAATCGCTACGCATAATTGTGCGCCTGTAATCTTCCCATAAGATCCGATTGAAGAATGAAAGACATCCTCAAAAGGCGCTGTCAGAAACGCCAATCTTACCCCTTGGTATTCTTCACCATTAAAGTCTAGTATTAAACGATCAAGAGATACCTTTAACTGATCCTCAATAGGCTTATTTATATATGTTCTTCGTGATCGTCTCGATCCTATTGCACGATACCATCTCTTAACCTGTTCATTCAAAAAAATCACCTACTATTACATCTTTTCATTTCGTATTATTATAACATATATTTTAATAGCCTTTCATTCATTGGATCTTACGATTCTTTATTTTCGTCACTACGAGATTCTTGTGTCTCGATTTTGGTAATTATAACATTCATTCAATTAAAAGATGCCACTCATTCGGGTAAGAAAAGTACAAGCATCCCGCCTATCGGCTAGTTGTGCCCGCGATTAATCGTAGCAAAATTCAACTGCAAGCATCACATAAAAAACGCTTTGAAACTAGACAGCAGTCCGCCTTCAATCCTTTTATAAATCCGATTATAAAAAAAGTTACACGGCTCGTGTAACTTTTTTAATCTTTAGGTCTATATCGGAGGAAATTATTAAACGCAATTCCACGAACAAAATCTTCTGAATAATAGTTTAAAAGCTCATTGATAATAGTTTGATAACAAGCGGCATTTTCTAATCCCTTTACAAACAAGTCTATTCCGTCAAAATCCGAACCGAAACATAAGTGATTTTCGCCACCTAAAGCTGCGACGTGGTCTATATGTTTTATAACATCGGTGATGTTTGCTTGTTCTTTACCCGTGACAAACAGTTGGTGAAACACAATGCCGAGAAGGCCTTGTTTTTTAATAAGTGCTCGAATTTGTTCATCAGTTAGGTTTCTCCGATGATTACAGACAGCTTTTGCATTTGAATGGGTGGCAATTGGATATTTCGCAACCTCGATCACATCCCAAAATCCCTTTTCACTCAAATGTGACACATCTGTTAATACTTGATATTCGTTGTTCAACTTCACTACTTCAAAGCCAAAGCTCGTTAAACCTGCACCACGTGGTTCACCCACACCATCAGCAACTAAATTAGCATTGTTCCACGTTAGACCAAGCGACTTTACTCCTAGTGAATACAACGTTCTTAGTTTTGTTATGTCATTCCCAAATGCATCAGCACCTTCTAGGGTCAAGATTGCCCCGATCTGTCCCTCTGTTAATGTCTCAATCTCATTCCAGTGATTAATTTTTATCATATTCGAATGCTTTTGAACAACTTCACGGTGAAACAAATCGATCTGCTCTAGCGCCTGCTGGTATTTTTGATCAAATGGAACATCTGGTTCTATGAAGATAGCAAATAACTGTACTTTAACATTCCCTTTCTTGAGGCGATTATAATTCGCTTGAATATCTTTACTGTTTGTGTAGGATCGTGACCGATCTTCCCAAAGTTTGAGTAACGCATCACAATGCAAATCTACAATTTTCACCTTTACACCTCTTTATAGCTTTATAGAAAAGATAAAACAGAATCTCCAAAGTTTGTCATTAAAAAATAGCCAACAAGAGCAAGGATCACGAGCCCAATAACGATTTTCACGACTTTGCTAATGACTTTTATGAGTAGAACAACACAAATGATTATAAGAATAATAATTGGCCAATCCAATTTTACACACCTCCATATTATGTACTGTAACGTTTTCTTTTATTCTACGTCTAATTCTATGATACATCTTTTATTCTCTAATAACACCAAGAATGACTAAAAAAGGAGAGTTTAAAATGACGAAAAAAAAGCTAGTCGTCATCATAACGTACCACCTTATTCTTTTGTTAGCTGTTTTTTTACCTTGTTATATACTGCTAAACCGGAGTAATACTGAGCTTAATCAAAAGAACATTGAATTAAAGCAATTAGCTGAAGAATTAACTAAGCAAAACTCGGATTACGAACAACTTCAGAATCGACTTCAAGAGTTAGAACTTAATCACACCAATGGACAGAACATTCATGAAGAATTACTTGAAAAAGAGGCAGAAATCCAAGAACTAAATCTTCAACTAGAGTCCCTTCACCAATCATTAAGCGAAACAAAATTAGAGCTTACACGATTAACTGAGAAAAAAGAAACGCCAATCGTACATGAGAAAATTGAAGCCCCTATTTCGTTAAAAAATGAGAAAAAAGTGTTCTTAACATTTGATGATGGTCCTACTTCGTTAACCCCTACAATTTTAAACATTTTGGAGGACCACGAAGTAAAGGCAACTTTTTTTACGATCGGAAACAGAATGGAACAGTACCCAGATGTTGTCCAACAAGCTTACGATGAGGGGCACATGGTCTTACCTCATTCTTATTCACACGACTACGCTATTTATACTTCATTTGATACATTTTACGAGGACTTTTTCAAAGCTGAAGAAGTATATACTTCCATTCTAGGTCTACAACCTCCAACAATCTTTCGTTTTCCTGGTGGTTCATCTAACCACAGTTCATTTCAATATGGTGGTGAACAATTTATGCCCAAATTAACAGAAGACATTCGACAAAGAGGCTATTATTATATTGATTGGAACGTCACATCAGGGGATGCTGGTCCAGATGCTGGAGATGCTGATCGACTACTAGATAACGTCATTCAACAATCTAAGAGGCAAGATTTTGTCGTCGTTCTATTTCATGATACAGCCCCAAATACTGCGACCGCAAAAGTGTTGCCGGATGTCATTCAACATTTTAAAAAACAAGGTTTTACGTTTCGAACGTTTAGAGATATAGCAGATGATGAATTACAACTAATGGTTAGTAAGAAAATTGCAAACAAAACAATAAGCCGTTAAAGTTTTTTTTGGGTTAACTATGATATTTCCAAAGTAATTCTTTTTGTCACAATTAGTAAAAAAATGTCTGAAGTTAAAAAATTCAAAACAAATAGAAACAGTTGATTTTCATGCTATTATTAAGTAGGCAAAATCATTAGGGGGTTGTTTCATGACATTAAAAGAACTTATTGAAAAGTATATTTTTGTTACCAATCATAAACCGAAAGATGTACATCAACTACTAGACTTTGCATCTCAATGCTACGTGAATAATTATATTAACATCGTTCAATATCGAGCTTTATCAGAAGAGTTAGTTGCACGTGGAGCAAAAAAACCTATGTACTTTAACGAAGACGAAACACCAGTACAGATATAAGAAATCATACATGCTTTTTCCTGTGACACTCCACTTGGTCCCTGAAAGGCCACAGATGTAAATCAACGCTGTAGCCTCGCTATTCAGGAATTTCGCAGACTTTGTGACGATTAATCGCAGGATCCGTTGCCGACTGGAGCTAGACATCAGTCTAACTTTATAAAATTCTGATTATGTAAAAAAACCTGTTACGGATCACTCCGTAACAGGTTTTTTATTAATAATTAACTGTGATTGTATCATTACCATTTACAGTGTATTCTTTACCGTAAACAACTAATGTTGTTGTTGCATCTGCTTCATTCGTAATTGTTACTGTGTCAGCAGAAACGTTAATTTTTAATAATACGTCTCTGAATACGATTTTGAATGCAAACGATTTCCAGTTACCTGGGATAAATGGATTTAAGTGAATTTGATCGTTCTTGACTTTAAAACCACCAAATCCTTGAACAACACTCATCCAAGTACCAGCTTGGCTTGTTGTATGACAGCCATCTTCTGTGTCATTGTTGTAGTTATCAAGGTCAAGTCGAGCTGTACGCAAGTACATTTCGTAAGCTTTCTCTTTATAACCTAACTCACAAGCAAGAATTGAGTGAACACATGGTGATAATGAAGACTCATGAACTGTTAATGGCTCATAGAAATCAAAGTTACGTTTTTTCGTTTCCATGTCAAACTCATCATTAAGGAAATAAATCCCTTGAAGTACGTCCGCTTGTTTAATGAAACATGAACGAAGAATACGGTCCCATGACCAGTTTTGGTTTAATGGTAAATGTTTTGAATCTAGGTCTTTTACAGCAATAATTTCTTTATCTAAGAAACCATCTTGTTGTAGGTAAACACCTAGCTCTTCATCGTATGGGTAGTACATTTTTTCATTAATATCTGCCCATTTAGCTGTCTCTTCAGTTGTAAGATTTAATTTTGCAACTAACTCGTCGTAGCGCGCTGGCTCTGCATCTTTTAAGTAGTCAAGAACAGATAACGTGTACTCTAACGTCCATGCTGCAATACGGTTTGTATACCAGTTGTTATTAACGTTATTTTCGTATTCGTTTGGTCCAGTTACACCTAACATTACATATTTACCTTTTGATTCAACAAAGTTTACACGTTGTGCCCAGAAGCGAGAAATACCAGTTAGTACTTCTAAACCATACTCACCTAAGTAAGATTTATCTCCAGTATAATTTGTATAGTTGTAAATTGCATAAGCAATTGCACCATTACGGTGAATTTCTTCAAATGTAATTTCCCACTCGTTGTGACACTCTTCACCATTCATTGTTACCATTGGATATAGAGCTGCACCATCAGTGAAACCTAATTTTTCAGCATTTTCAATTGCTTTTTCTAAATGCTTGTAACGATATACTAATAAGTTACGCGCAATCTTTTGGTCTGCTGTACTTAAGTAGAATGGTAAGCAGTATGCTTCTGTATCCCAGTAAGTACATCCGCCGTATTTCTCACCAGTGAAACCTTTAGGACCAATGTTTAGACGATCGTCTTCACCATTGTATGTTTGGTTTAATTGGAAAATATTGAAACGGATCCCTTGTTGTGCTGCCACATCGCCTTCGATAACGATATCACTTTCTTTCCATTTGTCAGCCCAAGCTTGAGCTTGTTCAGAAAGTAATGTTTCATATCCTTTTGCTAGTGCAGTTTCTAAGCGAGCAGAAGCAACAGAAACTAGTTCACTCTTGTCATAATCACGAGATGTAACATTTGCTACGTACTTGTAAACCACTGTTTCTTGACCTTGCTCAAGTTTTACGTTAAACGTTTGAGAAACAAATTTTACTTTTTCTTCTAATGCTGGCTCAACCGTAACCTCTTGACCATTTTGGAAAAGCTTAGTTTTCATTTTAGACGTTACATGGAAATCAAGTTTCTTTGTATTAACAGTAACCATTCCAAAGTCATTTGTTACTTCTTTTGTTACTTCATCCCAGAACTTTTCGTCATAGTTTGAATCTTTGTTTTTTACATCAGCATCTAAGTATGAAGTGATTGCTACTTCACCGTTAAAGTTTAATGGCGTAATTGAGTAGCGAATTGCACCTACTTCTTTATCGACGATGCTTACAAAACGTTTAGCAGAAATCTTAACTTCTTTACCATTTTGTAACTCTGCTACAAAAGTACGTGCTAAGTAACCTTCTTTCATGTTAAGCTCACGAACAAAGTCTTTTACTTTTACATTGTTTAAATCAAGGTTCTCCCCATCAATAACAATCTTAAGTCCAATCCAGTTCGTTGAGTTTAATACTTTCGCAAAGTACTCCGGATAACCGTTTTTCCACCATCCAACACGTGTTTTATCTGGATAGTAGACTCCAGCCATATAGCTTCCTTGAAGTGATTGACCAGTGTAATCCTCTTCAAAATTCGCTCTTTGACCCATGTGACCATTACCAATACTAAATACACTCTCTGAAATTTCGTGATTTTCTGGGTCAAAACCTTCTTCGATAATTGACCACTCATCAAGTTTTAAATATTGTTTCATCTCTATTCCCTACCTTTCAATTATAGTATTTATGAGCAATCGTTTGCGCAATACTCATAAAAATAATTCCCCTTTAAATAATGGGGATGATTGCGTTTTCATCACCTTATCTATCGAACTACCATAATTGCCATCATTGTAGTTCGATCATAAACATATTCCACGCAACCCATTCTTTTGAAAAAGTATGGGTTTTTGCGTGAAATAACTGGTTTATCTGTTTAATCTACTAAGCGACATTTCTTCAAACGAAGAAATGACTTCATTCGCATGACCTAGTGTATCTTCAGAACCTACGCCAATCACATACATTCCTGCATTAATTGCAGCCTCTACACCAGATTGAGCATCTTCAAAAACGACACATTCACTCGGATCTAAATTAAGTGCTTTTGCTCCAAGTAAAAACACTTGTGGATCTGGTTTTGCTTTATCAATGTTTGTACCATCAATGATTGCATCAAACATCTCAATTAGACCAATTCTATTTAGAATTGATTTTGCATTTTTACTAGCAGAACCTAAGGAAATTTTAATCCCAGCTTCCTTTAGTGATGTTAAAAATTGTTTTACGCCTGGTAAAATTTCTGTTTCATCCATGTCTGAAATTAACTCTACATACCAGTCATTTTTCTTTTGTGCTAATTCTTCTTTTGTTTCATCGTCTAATGTTTTCCCACCAATTTCTAAAAGAATATTGAGTGAGTCCATTCGACTAACACCTTTAAGTCTTTCATTGTCTTCTTCAGAAAAATCAAAACCTAGTTCGTTAGCGAGTCTTCTCCAAGCTAAATAATGAAATTTAGCAGTATCAACGATGACACCATCCAAGTCGAAAATACATGCTTTTACGGAACTCAAATGTCATCCCCCTTTTCCTATTTGTCCAACATGTACATTTTACTCTACAACTTTAAAAAAAGAAAGCGTTTAAAAGATTTTTTTATTTTTGTACACATTTTACACTGAAGTGACTGGGCTGATGGCGTGAAACTACAAAAAGATTTTTAGAAACTGTTTCGAGCTGTCTTTCCTCCAACAGCTCGAAGTTAATTAACAGGTACGGTAATGACCTGATTTATTGGGATCGTTTGCATATGACCATAAATCATGAATTCAATGGCTTCTATCTCTACGTTATCCGTAACGCGATCAAAGATTTCAAATTGTATCGTATAATCAATAGCCACATTACGCAGAGTAGAGTACATCCAATGATGATAACCCCAATAACTGGTCGGTGTTTCATCTTCCGCTACGGGAACTCCATCACGATCGATCCACATCGTACTTGGAAAGACGTCTGCGTAAAGATTATCCATTGGCTGTTCTAACAATGGGTTAATATGAATGTACAGATGATCAAACGCCCGTGAGCGATAATCCTCCATTACGACACCTAAAACTTGCCTTTCATCTGAACGATCTTCAATTATGACATTTGAATCAAAGTAAGTAATGGTTGTTGGTAACTCCTCGATATTCATTACATATAGTGGAGCCGCAGTATCATAAAAGTCCACTGTTTTCACTAAGTAGTTTATAGTGATTGCAATTTCTTCTACCTCTTCATAATAAATCGAATCAAAAGAACTTTCTAATGCAGATGAATGCATTCCTCTATAATAATAGGCGGGTGAAATTTCTTTTTCTTTATTTACTTGTAACGGTCCAAACTGTAAGTAGTTATACTCATGCTTCCCATCAGATATATAGCTTGTCTCAGTATCGTAAGACAAAAACGTCCCTGTCGGACTAACTTCGAGCTCACTGAAATGATACGAACGACCATCAATGTCAATTGTCTCATCGATCACATATACTTTTGACTCTTGTTTAACAATCGGTACGGTAATTTCCCAAGATCCAGAAATGCTTTGATGCGTCTCAGAATAATACATATAAGCAGCTTCTTTTTGACTATCTTTCTCAACAGCAGAGACTTTTACCGTGATCTCCTCTTCTTCATTACGGATTGGTGGAAGAAACATTCTTCCTGTACTCTTCGTTTCAGTGTTAAATGAAGGTTCTGAGTAGTGATACTGATTACTATTCAACCAAATTCGACCAGCAATCACATCGAAGTTATGAATGTAATAAAATAGATCAGGAGTGACCTCATTCAAATTTTCAACTTCATAATAAAGGATCGTTTGATAATTATCTGCGGCTACATGCGTGATCGTAACCTTAATATCCTCGTGCACAGCACTTTTGTATACTGGAATTCCGTATGTATGGTCACCAGTTACTTTTATCCACCACGTCTCCACCTCATTAAAATCAATCATTACTATGCTAAAAATTATACCTATCATAATTGAGATACTAACAGCGAAGAGTCTTTTAATTTTTTTTCGCTTCTTTTTTTGCGCTTCAGTTAAAGGCTTATTTTCCATAAGAAAATAGCGTGAAGGCTTCATTAAGCGAGAAAGATTATTTAACTGTTCAATGACTGTGATGACTTGTGTATATTCCGCTTGTAATGAAGGTTCCTTCATTAACGCAGTAGCTAGTTCTTGATGCTCACTTAATGACAGTGACCCTAAATGATAGTTTAATAGTTTTTTTGTAGATGAAGTCTCGCCAATAGTTGCTTTAGAAACTAACTGTTCTAATCCTCTCATTTGCTCTTCAACAACGGTCTCACTACCAACCTTTAAAATCTGAGCAACCAATTCAGTTGAACATTTTAACACATAGGTAAAATATAAAACTTCTTTTGACTTCCCTTCAAGACTAAACAATGAATGCATATTTTGCTTAGGTGTATCCCTATTTGAAGAAGTTGACCTGCTTTCACTTTTACATTCAATAATAAATTGTTGAATAAATCGCTTTTTAAAAGATTGCAAAAACAATTCTTCTCTTCTAAATGTCTTCATCGTTTTTACTAATAGAGCTTCAATTTCTTCTTCATTTGCTAAGTAAAGAGCGCCAATTTGATAAAGTAATTCTTTTTCACTATGTAACCATCGTTTCCACTCATCTTGAATCTTAAATTTCAATGGATCAC
>CAZIRM010000081.1:0-10058 GCA_964541705.1 uncultured Bacillaceae bacterium
CCTCTAAGATAGGATTTACTAACCTATTTCTATATAAAGTTTTGACAATACGAATGCAAAAAAGGGGAGCAAAAAATGAAAAAGATCATAGTATCACTTTCACTTGCAAGTGCACTTTTACTTTCAGCTTGTAATGGTGGACAAGACATGGATTCGCGCGTAGTTGCTGAAGTTGGAGAAATGACAATTACTGAGGCTGAATTCTTTAATGGGTTAAAAGAGCTTCATGGAGAAGAAGTTCTTGCCAAGCTAGTGGAAGAAAAGGTTATTGATTACCATGCCGCAAAATTAGGTATGTCAGAAGAAGAAATTAATAATAAAATTGATAAGCAGATTGCAGAAATTAGAGAAGAATTAGAGCAGCAAATGGGCATCGAAACGGAAGAGGACTTCTACTCTTTCTTAGCACATAACGGAATTAGTGATAGCGAAGTGTTCCGCAAAATGTTAAAGCAACAAATTGTTGTACAGGAATATGCAATTAAAGATATTGAGGTTTCAGAAGAAGAAGTTGAAGCTGAGTACAATTCTCTATTTGGTAACGTTCAAGAAGTACAAGCTAGTCATATTCTTGTTGACGATTTAGAGACGGCCGAATTGATCAAGGAAAAACTAGACGCTGGCGCAGACTTTGCTGAACTAGCAATCGAATATTCTAAGGATCCTGGGTCTGGTCAAAAAGGCGGCGAGTTAGGATTCTTCCCTAGAGGACAAATGGTTCCGGCTTTTGAAGAAGTTGCATTCTCATTAAGTGTTGGCGAAATAAGTGACCCTGTTGAATCACAATTCGGTTACCATATCATTTTTGTAACTGATCAAGTAGTCTATGATAAGACTTTTGAAGAGGCAGAAGAAGAAATTCGTACAAATTTACAACTTAATCAAGCTGAGCAATTCCACGTCGTTTTAAACGAAATGAAGGAAGAAGTTAAAATTAAGATCAAAGATCAACAATTTAAAGATTTGTTTGAAAACTAAAGTAAAAAGACTGTTAATCGTTTGAAAGAGATTAACAGTCTTTTTGGTTTTTTTATATTTCGTTATAATCGCTGCTCTCTTCGTTCCCTTATTTCCCTCATTATTATTTCCCCTTCTTTCTCGATATACAAATTTTCTTGATCGCGGTCATATTTCGCATACGAATACGATAAATAACCACTAATAACAATACCAAGCATTAGTATGTAAACAATCGTAGAATGTCCCATAAATATATTACCTAAAGAACTTAATACTAAAAAACCTAGACATATACCAATTATAGTGCCAATTAACTTAGTTCGATTCATAGTCCACCTCTTGTCCAATTAATTTATATATATCATCCATATTCATCTACTCACCCGTATATGCAATAAGTTTTTGTTCCTGAGAGATGCTCAATCCGTTTAATTACTGTTGATTCTTCAGTGCTTTTTAAACGGGAATCAGATCCACGTCTTGGTGACCGGTTGTTACCCTGGGATCTATTATCGGGCATCATTGGTGACCAATTTGGTTCACTCTTTTATAAAACGGGAATCAGATCCACGTCTTGGTAACCGGCTGTTACATCATCATTGTAAAAAGGGAATCAAGCGATTCTTTGCATTTACAATTTAATAATAATTCTAACCTTATCAAAAAAAACTTCCCCATTTTAGTGGGTAAGTTTTTTTTACTCTTCATGAAAACTCGGTTTATAAAAGACACGATTGTCCAGAGCGAATACTTTTTCTGAAAACTCTCCTGGCTTAACCCTTTCAAGCGTACGATCTAGCATATTCATCTTAGCATCAATATTATCTATCATGTGTAATATCTCTGCTTCCTTAATCATTGGTGGCTTAGGGCTACCCCATTCACCTTTTGAATGATGACTTAAAACGAGGTGTTGAAGGATCATTACTTCTTCTCCTTCAATGCCAAGCTCTTTCGCTGCCATTCCAATTTCATTTACCATTATTGATATATGACCAATTAGTTGTCCTTCCACCGTATAAGTGGTCGCTACTGGTCCTGAAAGTTCAATTACTTTACCCAAATCGTGGAGAATTACACCTGCATAAAGGATATCTATATCTAAACTTGGATACAGTGCTGCGATTGCTTTTGCTAGATCTAGCATCGATACAACATGATATGCTAGCCCAGAAACAAATTCATGATGATTTTTTGTCGCTGCTGGCATCTCCATAAATGACTGCTTGTATTTTTGTATTAAATGACGTGTAATTCTCTGGATTTTGGGATTTTTCATTTCAAAGATGAAATGAGTAATCTTACTCATCATTTCTTCTGGATCTTGTGGTGCACATTGTAAAAAATCGGCTATTTTTACATGGTCTAGTGGATTGGTTGGACGAATGCTTTTAATCTTTAGTTGCAGTCTTCCGCGGTATTCATTCACTTCTCCGACGACATGAACAATAACGCTTCCGATAAATGTTTTTTCATCTTCTGGATTGCTATCCCAAAGTTTTGCTTCAATTTCGCCAGTATGGTCACCTAGCTGTAGCGTCAAAAAGGTTTTTCCATTGCTGGCAACACCTTTTGTACTTGACTTAATCAGTAAATAGCCATCTAGTTGGTCTCCTACATGATAATGAACAATTCCCTTTTTCATCGTCTTCTCTCCCTATAAATTTATCTTTCTATTTCTTGTTGAATTCCAATCGTGAAGCGTACTCCGCCTTCTTCATTCTTTACTGAAGGAAACCCACCATGTAACTCAGCAATTCTCTTTACGATTGCTAATCCTAATCCAAACTGCCCTTTACTACCTTTGTGAAAAGGTGAAAAAATGTAGTTTAATTCCTGATCAGGAATGGGTTGTCCATCGTTTTTTACTACTAACTCAACCATGTTATGTTTCTTTTCTGCACACAACCAAATTTTAGATGTCGCGTAGCGCAAAGCATTTTCTACTAAATTTTCTAGCAATATTTTAATTTGTTCTCGATCTCCATAAATACTTACATCGGCACCCTCAATGAGAAAATCAATATCATTTCTCTGCACTCGGTATCTCTCTTCTAAGTCAAACGCTATGGAACCAAATGCAATCTTTTCTTTTGTCAGAACTTCTGTTTTAAGTGTATCTAATTTTGTGTAATAAAGCATATCTTTTACTCTATTTTCCATACGATTTGCTTCTTCAATAATAACGTCCATTGTTTTTTCCAAGTTTTCTTTTGGAAGAATTCCATCTTTAACAGACTTTGCATAGCTTTTTACAACCATAATTGGTGTTTTTAACTCGTGAGAAGCGTGTTGGATGAACGTCGTTTGCGCTCGATCATGTCTTATTAAATTTTGTCTCATCTTCTCAAATTGGTTAGATAGTTTTTTAAATTCTTCGTCTCCTTCTAATTGTATTGGCTCTTTCCAATTCCGATTAGAGATTTTTTCGAAATGATTACCTAACACAGCCAACGGTTGGCGCAAATAGTGCTTAAGCCAAAAAGCTGGAAATAAGCTCAAAATTGTAGAAAGGAACAAAATATAAATGAGTCGTTTCCATAAACGATTGACCATTTGATCTCGATATGTATCCCACATATAGGCAATGTGAAAGGCGTCACCAACTCTTGTTTCTATTTTTGATACGACATAGAACAACGTTGCTCCATTATAGGTCAGTTCATATCGACCACGGTCCAACAATTGCCTGCGGGCTTTGTCATTCATTTCACTTAGAACCTCACTAGGAACCGGATCTCCCTGAAGTCTTCCAAATTGATTCATTAACAATAAGTGCCCGACAGATCGTTCAGCCTCTCTTCTTTCAATAAAGTCAACCTCTGTTTCCAATGGTAACTGGTAGTTATTCCCAAGTCTAGCGTATCTTTTTTGTTCTTGTTCAATAATTTGATACGTTTCCTCCGTTAATGTACTTTTTAAGGAGAGAGGATAAATAACAATTAAGAGCAGCCCTACTAAAAAAAGTAACGAGATAAATGATAACCAAATTCTTCTTGTTAAATACACCTTAATCATATGGCTAGTACCCGATATCCAAATCCATACAATGTTTCAATGTGAATCCTCGGCATTTTTTTCCTGACTCTTCGAACTACATCATCGACCGCTCTTTCAGATCCATAATAATTAGAACCCCATACATACTCAATAATCTCTTCTCGTGAGAATGCTTTTCCAACTTCGGATGTTAAGATTGTAATTAAATCTAATTCTTTTGTTGTCAGTTCAATTAGTTCATCATGGTCATAAACGTTTCGTGTAACTGGATCAATTTTGTAGCCATTTAGTTCTATTGGCTTTTTTTCTTCAACTGTTACGTTGAATCTCGATAATATATTTTTGATTCGAATGATTAGTTCTTCTGGCAAGAATGGTTTTGATAAATAATCATCACTTCCGAGCTCTAAACCTAATAACCGGTCTAGCTCTTTATCGCGAGCGGATATAAATATCACAGGGACATCTTGCTCTTTTTTTATTGCCTTTAGTAATTGGTAACCATCAATATTAGGCAACATAATATCCACTACCCATATTGAAGGTTTTTGACCTTGTACTGCCTCATACGCAGCTTTCCCATCCGTATATAGGCGAACATTCCACCCTTCACGTTCCATGTATGTCTTAAGAATTTGTGCTAAATTTTTTTCATCTTCTACTAAATGAATCGTGTAATTCATTTCGTTCGTCACTCCTTGAACATCAAATACAAATTAAAGACGCTGGACCAGCTTAGGTACAACATTTTCCTTCGTTAAAACAGTAGCTTAACCTCAAAGTTTTTTCTGTGACAATAGTGCAAGCGACGTGCTCCTGCGGTTACTCGTCGCAAAACTTCACAGTAAACAATTTCATAGTAGGGTCTTGAAATTAGACGGTAAGATAACTTGAGAAATTATATGGTTTCTAACCTGTAGAAAAAAACCTACTTTTAAAAAGTAGGGTTTTCCTATTCATCTGTACATAATCTATTCTTTGAAGAAGTACATTTTTTAGCCATAATGTCTTTGTTCAGACTGATTTTACCATTCCTTTTGGATGATGAAAAGCATCAGAAGACAAATGATTAAAACTTATACGAATTCTATACACCCTTTTCTAATCGGCAATGTTGGCCGCTAACCTCTTCAGCCATGAAAGAATGACACGTAAAGTATATAATTTGGTGTTTTGAGGTGAGTGAATGCAACAATTTCACTACTTGGGAACGCCGCTTTTTATCAAAATTGACAAAAGCATCGTCGATAAAAAAAGGAAATTTACTCTCTTTTGAATGAACAGCAGCTAAAGCGATTCTTAATGAAAGATACAATTGTTCTTTTGTTCCTTGACTTAGTTCGGAAGGAATAAAGTGCTCGCCATCTCTACGTATAACTTTAAGTTGTTGTTCTCCAATTGGAGAATAAATCATTTTATACTCATTATTTGTCAAAAACGCAAAGTTTTTTGTTGCCTCCTGTACCACCAACGGTTGCCTCTCTTTTTCGTAAACGGCTTTTGCTTCTGAAATAACATGTTGTATTGTTTTGTACAATGCCCATTTCTTTAGCTCTTCTTTTAACAATTCTTTTTCTTTTTCAAATTGGTGCAAGCACTCAGAATAATTAGAGCCTTCCTCAAGTTGTTCAATGGCAACTTGTAATGTGGCAATCTCTTTATTTATCTGTTCTTCTTTAGCTATGAGGAGGTTTAACCTCTCTGTTAGGCTTTTCACTCTTTCATCAAAAGTAAGATGAGCTTGCAAAATCTCCTCTTCGATAAGTCTTAATTCTTCTGGGGTTTGTATATATGAAGAAAGTTGACTAGTGAGCAGCGTCATTTTCGTTTGCAGCGCTTTTCTTTCAGCGTAGGCTTGACCTTTCAACAAAAACTGATCTTCATTATCAACACTAGCCTCAGCCCACATTTTTACTTGCTCTTCTTTATAAACAGTTATTTTATTTTTAACTCCTAATAAACTGCTCTTAATCACAGCCTGTTTATCTTGAAGTCGTTGAAGCAAAATTACACGTTCTTTCTCTCGTCTCAGACATTGCCACAATTGTTCCACACACTGTTGATGCCATTTTGTTTCATAATTTAAGTTATACTTCAAACCTAGGTTTTTAACTTTTTCTTCTTCGGACGCACAAACTAACTGAAGTGCGTTAATTTTACGGTCGTTCTGATTCATTTCATACTGTTTCTTTTTTAATTCCCCAACAATATTCATGAGTTTTATGTAGTGCGTAGCTGGAAATCCACTTCGAAACTTATGAATAGCACACCAATCGATGAGTTCCTGTTTGAGTTGTTCATTTTGCTGTTCCCACGTTATGAATTTTAAGTTTGCCTCTTCATAAGCAGTTTTTTCTTCTTTCACCCTTGTTGATTGTAGGGCTAATTCATTTCGAAGATGATCGTCTCTTAACAGTGCTTGTTGAATATTTCCACCATCACCCACATTCAAGGTTTCCAATTTGATCAATAGCTGTGACTGCTTTATTTTCAACTTGCTTTTTTGTTCTTTCAGCTCATTTCGTCGTTTTTTATTTGTTATAATAGCCCTTATTACGTGTGCAATTGCTAGGACTGTTATAAGAGAGAAGATCCCCCCTAACGTATAATTTCGATCATTTAAAAAGTAGCCAGTCATTATAAGGGCGACTACACACAAAATACCTAAACTAACTTTATTAAACCAACTAGATGAAATGGTGGCTACTTGTGCGTCAATAAGATTCATTTTTTCTTGAATGCTGTCTAGGTCTTGCTTCGTATTAGATGTTGTTTGATGATTATGTTGTAATTGTTCGTATTTATTCCTGACTTCATCAGTCAGGAGTTCCTGGTTTAGAAGGTCAATTTCCTTTTCTTTTCGCCGAATCGTATCTTCCGTTTTTTGTAAGTTTATTTTCAGTGCGTATTCGTATTGCTTAAGTTCTGTTTCTCGTTCAATGATGTCTGTTAAGCTTCTCTCTGCAGCAAAACTAGTATCCGACTCAACATATTCACTATCCAACCCTAATTTCTCTTTAAGTTGGGTACACTCGTGTTCAAGTAACTCTTTTTTTTCAAGTAGTTGCCTTAATTCTTCTCGCTTTACCTCGTAGACTTTACAATAGTCTTTTAGATTTTGAATCACTTGTTCATCTTCAAGTATAGAAGTAAATGTGACACTATTTATCTCATTCGTCACCTCATCATACTGACGTTCTAGTTCTGAAGCCTCCGCTTTTAGTTCAATAATCTTCGAACTTAGTTTTTCATTTTTTTCTAATCCATGGTCAGGGTAATAACCTTCATTTGGCAAATGCTCGAGTTGTACTTCCAACTCTCGCTTTTGTAAAACTGTTGCCTTTAATGCCTGAAGTTTATCTAAGTGCTTTTCTTCCTCTCGTATTCCCCTTATTTCATGACGAATACTCTTAAACTTAGTAAGTAGTTCGTCTCGGTCATGAACGAAGTCCTCATGATTTTTTAGTTTTGCTTGCCATGCCAAGACTTTTTGTTCGATTTCAATAACTTTTTTTAATTGAACATTGACATGGGGCTTTTTACCGCTCGGTTTAAAGGCTAAACCAAGATTCTTTTCATTATTTTTTTCTAACTGGACAATTGATTGTCTGCCGGACATCCCAACACCATATAAATATTGATTAAACTCTTCTGTTTTCATTTGCTCCAAGTATTGTAAATCATTCAGTCTAAACCAATAAATACCTGAAAAAATTGTGCGATCCATCTCCAGTAAAATTTTCTTTAATTCTATCTCTTCTCCAATCGACCCATCAGAAAATAGTACCTTTACATCACCAACAGCTTTCCCGATTGTCCTTTCAACTGTAAAAACACCTAACTTCTCACACTCAAACTCAATCTTTCCTCCATAACGTCCGCCTTGCTTTGGCTCATATCGAAGTTCATTATGTGTTTTAGACGGAAAACCAAATAAAATACATTTTATAAAAGACATGATTGTTGTTTTACCCGCTTCATTATCCCCAAGAATTACTTCAATTGGTTGTCCATGAAACGTAAGCCGATAGTCTTGAAATTTTCCAAAACCGTAAATATGAATTTCCCTTAATCTCATCTGTTTAGCTCCTTTAATAGATCTGATAAGATCGTTGTTTCAGCTTCAAGTATCAATTGCTTTTGTTCTTTGTCTGTAAGTGACGTAACGTAACGCTTTATTTTCGGATGATCAAATGCTTCTCCTAAAATACCATTTAAAGGAACTTCTTCTTGTTGAAGCTGATCAAAAGTATTTATAATATCTGCAACAATATGCGTTTCCCTCTTTAGCTGTTGTCTATTCCATTGCCCGGTCGTTTCGTTTTCATAGGAGGTGATCCAAACAAAGTGGTCTTTGTTTTCCTCTCCTTCACAAAGTGTCTCTACCAATGTGTCAAGTTGTTCGGCTAAAAATTGATGCAATTCTCCTTGACCTTTAAATCGGAGGTGTATCAGTGTACCACTACCATTTTCTTTCCTTGACGATTCAATGATATGTTCTACTTCTGTCATTAGTTCTTCTGGTGATTGAGTGTCAGTAATTGTTACTGCAGCTTCTTCCCAATAAACAGTGCACGTTGGTAAAAATGTTAACGAAGTCGTATTGCCATTCATTTCGACTAAATAACAGCCTTTTTCCCCTGTCTCATTTTTATGTCTTCCCTGCGTATTTCCGGGATAAATTACATACGGGTCCTTATGGAGTAGTTGTCGTTTATGAATATGCCCTAACGCCCAATAGTGAAATTCTTTGCTTAACAGTTCGCTAACGGTAAATGGTGCATACGGATCATGATCAGAACTTCCTTCCACTTGTCCATGCAATAATCCGATATGGTAATCTGCTTCTCCGAGTCTTTTATAATCATTTGCACGATTTTCATAGACATGTTTCGTTGGATAGCTAAATCCGTAAAGATTTACTTTGATGCCTTCTTTTTCATGTGTAAAGCAGGTGAGGTCACTCCCAAAAAAATGAACATTTTTCGGCCATGTAAAGGATACCCAGTTCCCATTTAAATGGTCGTGATTACCGTGAATGATATAACATTCGATCTCATGTTCATTCAACTTTTCTAATGCCTTTTTTAACTTTGATTGTGCTCGCATACTTCGATTTTCACCATCGAATAGATCGCCACATAATGTTACAAAATCAACCCGCTCTTCAATCGCATAAGTGACGATACGATCTAATGCAGCAAATGTACTTTCTTTTACCTTATGAAAGATTTCATTTGGTAACTTCGCTAACCCTTTAAATGGACTGTCTAAATGTAGATCGGCCGCATGAATAAATGTTATTTTTCCCATTTCAAAGTCACACCTTTCAACCAACTTCTCTCCATTATTATACTAGATACGAACAAATATTCCTATTGCATCCATTTAAAAAATTACAACTTTTTAAATATATGCGAAACAACAGCGCAAGGCGCCTTGCTCACGAGCAACGTGCTCCTGCAATTACTTGTCACAAAACTTCAATAAAAAGCAATTCTCAGATACGTCTTGAATTTAAGCGGTTGTATAACTTCGCAATCTTTCTTACCTTTTAAAGAAAAGAAAGAGTTGTACGAGACAACTCTTTCAAAAATAGTTTTACTTATTTTTTTTACCTAGTGCGAGCGCTTGTTTAATATCCTTTAACGATGCAGATTTCCCATACATTAGTACTCCACCACGGTAAACTCTTGCTCCAAGGATTGCGATTATAATGATCGAGACGACTAGCAATCCAATGCCTAGTATGATTTCCCACAACGGTAAGGATAACATTCCCACTCTTAAAAACATGATCATCGGTGTGAAAACCGGAATATAAGACGTTACTGTAATAAATGTTGCATCTGGCGTGGACAAACCAAACATCGCAATCAGAAACGCTGCAATGATAAGGTAACTTAAAGGAGCTACCATTTGGTTTACATCTTCTAACCTACTAACTAAAGAGCCTAACATAGCGGCAATGGTTGCATAGAGCAAATACCCTAAAATAAAAAATACAAAGGCATAAATGACTGTACTAACCTCTACATTATTTAAGAGAGTATAAAATATTTTGTGTAAATAGAAAATTCCATGTAAAAAGGAAGACC
>CAZIRM010000082.1:0-9966 GCA_964541705.1 uncultured Bacillaceae bacterium
ACATGGCTTTTTTAATATCTAATAGGGTTATGCATTTCATTTTACAACAGACCATCTTTGTCATTTTAGGATTCCTTGTAACATTTGCTTTTGATCAATTTTACTCAAAAGAGATTGAAATGAGAACATGGATCTGGGATACACGTTTAATTGAAACAGATACGAGGCAAATAAAAGAGTTTTTTGTTGAAAATGATGTAAATGTTGTTTATTTACAAATAAATAACAATCTTTCGTTTCAAAGTTACCGAGAATTTATTAAGAGCATGAACGAGATCAATGTTGAAGTACACGCTCTTGAAGGTTCCCCTGAATGGGGTTTCTTAAACGGTAAAGACAGTGACCAATTTTTAAACTGGGTAAGTGCCTTTCAACAAAGCTCCGCTGAAAATGAAAAGTTTACTGGTATACACATGGATATCGAACCTTATTTATTAGTAAATTGGGAGACAGATAGGGAAGAAATACTTGAAAGATATCAAAAGACGATAGATGATCTTGCCAAGAAAGCTACAGAAATGAATTTGGTATTTGGGGTTGATATTCCATTTTGGTTCGACGAAATTGAATATAACAATAAGTTTGGAAAAGGCTTATTAGCGCAATGGCTAGTTGAAAATGCTGATGAAATTACAATCATGGCTTATAGAGATACGGCAGACGAAATTATTAGAATTGTTAGGGCAGAACTAGACTGGGCTAATGAGTTGGACAAGCAGCTCTACATAGCGGTCGAGACGGTCGAACTTCCTGAACAGCAAGTAACCTTCGAAGGAAGTGGTCGGAAGGAAATGGAAAAACAACTGAAACGAGTAAAAAAACATTTTAAACATGAACAATCGTTTAAGGGAGTTGCCATTCATCACTATGAAAGTTGGAAATCAATGAAAGAGTAAGGTGGTTTAGGTGTGTTAAAAGCCGTTATTTTTGATTTAGATGGAGTCATAGCCGATACAATTGAGTTATATTACAAGGCAGGAAAAAAGTTAGCACAAGAAATAGAGGTTCCTTACGATAGAAAGTTAAATCAAAAATTACAAGGAATAAACAGATATAAAGCGGTTGAGTTAATGTTGGGAGAAAAACTGAAGGCGTATTCTAGAGAACAGATTGTCGAGCTGGGTGATCGAAAATCACGTTACTATAAAGAATCATTACCGACAATTTCGCCTGAATTCCTCCTACCTGGAATAAAACCGTTTCTAGAAGAGCTACGAAATCAACAAATAAAAGCAGCGATTGCCTCATCAAGTTCAAATGCAGTTGAAGTATTAACAAAGCTCGAGGTAAAGCCTTTTTTCGATTATATCGTGGATATTAAAAAAGTAAGGCAAGGAAAACCTGACCCAGAGATATTCCTGACAGCAGCTCGAGGCCTAGGAGTCTGTCCGCGCCACTGTGCTGCCATTGAAGATGGTGAGGCAGGGTTGGAAGGTATTTTAAAGACGGACATGTTTTCGGTAGGTGTTGGGACGCATAAAGCGATGAGATGTGCTGATTGGAATGTAAGTAGTACTGCACAACTGTCCTTAGATGAATTAAAGAGTAGATTTCATTGAAAATTTTTAAAAAACTGCTTTGGTACGCTTACATGTATACAGTGAAGTTACGATGTGCTCGTGAGTATGAAATTTGAATAATTACAAATAATACCTTTAAGGTGAAAGTAACCGAAAAAGGAGAGAAATAGTATGGAACCAAAACAAATTGTGGAGCAACTATTACCGCTGTTAGGCGGAAAAGAAAATGTGATAAGTGGGACCCATTGTGCCACGCGGTTGCGTCTAGTATTGAAAGACGATTCAAAGGCAAAAAAAGAAAAGATTGAGAATGTAGATCAAGTAAAGGGTGCATTTCTTAGTTCGGGTCAATTTCAGATCATCTTTGGTACTGGAACAGTAAACAAAGTGTACAAAGTTTTTGCTCAAGAAGCTGGATTGGATAGTGGTGAAAATCAGGCGGACCATAAAGAGGCCATTAAGCAAAAGATGAATCCAGTCGCTAGATTTGCTCGTACATTATCCAATATATTTGTACCGATCATACCTGCCATTGTTGCTAGTGGTTTGTTGATGGGGCTACTTGGTATGATGAGAACGTTCGAATGGGTTGCTCCTGACAGTTCTTGGATTGTTTTACTTGATATGTTTTCAAGTGCTGCATTTATTATCCTTCCAATCTTAATTGGTGTTAGCGCAGCGAAGGAATTTGGAGCTAATCCGTATTTAGGGGCTGTTATTGGAGGAATTATGACCCATCCCGCCCTTTTAAATGCTTGGGCTCAAGGAACTGCTCAACCGGATTATTTGAACTTTCTCGGGTTTGATATAGCGATGATTGGTTATCAAGGTACCGTAATTCCAGTTCTATTAGCCGTATATTTCATGAGTAAAGTGGAGAAAAGTCTAAGAAAGATTGTTCCTCATGCATTAGATTTAATCGTAACCCCGTTCGTGACCGTCATTTTAACGGGATTCTTCGCATTAATCATACTAGGTCCACTTGGCAACCTAGTTGGAGATGGAATTACTACTGTTTTAAATTTTGTCTATGATTATGGTGGATTTTTAGCAGGACTATTGTTTGGGGGCTTGTACTCGTTAATTGTTATAACTGGGGTGCATCACTCGTTTCATGCCATTGAAGCTGGTTTAATCTCTACGATTGGTGTTAATTATCTTCTACCAATTTGGTCAATGGCAAATGTTGCTCAAGGTGGTGCAGGGTTAGCGGTCTTCTTCAAATCAAGACGAGCAAAAACAAAAGAGATTGCTTTACCATCAGCACTTTCCGCGTTTTTAGGTATTACTGAACCGATTATTTTTGGTGTAAACTTAAGGTATCGGAGACCATTTATCGGAGCTTTAATCGGAGGTGCTCTAGGTGGTGCATATGTGGTATTCACGAATGTAGTTGCAAATGCCTACGGTCTTACGGGGATTCCAATGATCGCCATCGTTTCGCCTTTAGGATCAGCAAACTTGATTAACTACTTAATCGGATTTGTCATAGCGGTTGTGGGTGCTTTTGTGGCTACTTGGATATTAGGGTTTAAAGAAGATTAAAAACTAAATCATGAAAAGATCAGGTTAGTTGCCTGGTCTTTTCTTCTAACAAGGAGAGAAGTGTGAATGAAACAAGGAATTATCAGTTTAGGAGAAGCTTTAATTGACTTTATCCCGATGGATTCATCAAATAGTAATTACATCAAAAGCCCTGGAGGAGCACCGGCAAATGTTGCGGTTGGAGTTGCTCGACTCGGGGCAAAAGCAAGATTTTTAGGGAAAGTCGGAAAGGACGTTCTAGGTCATTTTTTAAAGGATACGTTGGATCAGTACGGAGTAATTACAGATGACCTCTATGTAACAGAAAGTCATCGTACAGGGCTTGTATTTGTGACATTAGCAGAGGATGGCGAACGTAGTTTCGATTTTTATATTAATCCAAGTGCTGACCGCTTTCTTGAAGAGTCGGACATTCGCGAAGATATTTTTTCTTCCAATAAAATCCTTCACTTCGGTTCAATAAGTTTAATAAGTGAACCAGCAAAATCAGCAACGAAAAAGGCTGTATCGCTAGCGAAACAAAACGATATGATTGTTTCATATGATCCTAACTTAAGGTTGGGGCTTTGGGAGAATGAAGATATTGCCCGTACGACGATCACCTCGATGCTGAAAGAAGCAGATGTGTTAAAAATATCTGAAGAAGAACTGGAATTTATTACAGGAGAAAAAAACATTGATCCTGGCATCGAAAAGTTAAAAGGTTACAAAATACCCCTCATTTTGGTGACACTTGGCTCAGAAGGTAGTTTCATTTATTTAAACGGGGAAAAGGCTCACGTCGCTCCAATGAAGGTTAACGCGATTGATACTACAGGGGCAGGAGATGCGTTCGTATCAGGAATTTTATACGGGATAGAGCAATACCAAAAACCGTTCCATCGCTTGACGTTGGAAGACGCGAAAGAGATTGCTCGTTTTGCAAGTGTCTCAGGGGCTCTTGCCGCAGCGACAAAGGGTGCTATGACGGCTTTACCGACTCTGTCTGAAGTAGAAGAAATTTTGAGAGGTCATTAATATGGATACTTCTTCAAATCACTTAATGAGTAAAGCACTAGAGGAAGTGAAACAACATCAACAAACTGTCGAAAGTGACTGTTACCGTTTAGACTACCACATAATGCCTCCTGTCGGTTTGTTAAATGATCCAAACGGCTTTATCTTTTACAAAGGACTGTACCACCTGTTTTACCAATGGAACCCATTTAAAACCGCTCACGGAGCAAAATTTTGGGGGCACTACACCTCGGCCGATTTGGTCACATGGAATCATGAGAAGATTGCATTGGCTCCTAGCGATTGGTTTGATAAAAATGGCTGTTATTCTGGTAGTGCGGTAGAACACGATGGAAAAATGAAATTATTTTACACAGGAAATGTTAAAGATGAACAAGGGAACAGAGAAACTTATCAATGCCTAGCGGAAAGTGAAAATGGTTTAGATGTTGAAAAGAAAGGAGTGGTGGTAAATCTACCTGATGGGTATACTCCTCATTTTCGCGATCCAAAAGTTTGGGAGCATGAAGGAATGTGGTATATGATTGTTGGAGCGCAAGGGTTAGATAAACACGGCAAAGCTGCACTGTTAAAGTCGGAAGATCTTACGAATTGGAATCTAATTGGTAATGTGTCTGGTTCGAACACGAAGCAATTGAAAGAGTTTGGCTACATGTGGGAATGTCCAGACCTCTTTTCGTTAGACGGTTCAGATGTTTTGATTGTTTCTCCTCAAGGACTGCGGCCGGAAGGAACAAAATACAATAATGTATATCAATCTGGTTACTTCATTGGCAGCCTTGACTATCATACTGGGAAAATGGAACATGGGTCGTTTACCGAATTAGACAGAGGATTTGAATTTTATGCACCACAAACAACTGTTGATCCAAAAGGCAGGAGACTCCTTTTTGCATGGATGGGTGTTCCTGAGCAAGACGAGGATAAACATCCGACCATTAAACATCAATGGGTACATGCGATGACGTTGCCAAGAGAACTAGTGTTAATTGGAGACAAGCTACATCAAAAACCACCGGAGGAATTGGTTCAGCTAAGAAAGGAAGAAATCAGTCATCATCACGTGCCCATTGACACAGTGTCAAAGCAATTAAATGGGGTTGAAGGTGAAGCGGTTGAACTTTTAATAGAATTTCAAAAAAATGATGCGCAAGTTTTTGAATGTTCGATTCGTGGGGAAGTAAGAATTATATATCGAAAAGAAGAAAATCTTTTGACGATGGAAAGAAAATCATTTGTTAATCGAGTTACACAATCTAGGCATTGTCACATCGATACGATTCGTGAATTAAGGTTATTTTTGGACCACTCGTCGATTGAACTTTTTGTTAATGGGGGAGAAGAAGTTTTCACAGCAAGGTATTTTCCAGAAAAGACAAATACGTCGATACGTTTCAGGACGTGGGAAGGGACAGTTTCATGTCATATAAAAAAATGGAACTTAAAAAAATAGCAGTTGGCATCTTGCCGACTGCTGTTTAAAAACTGGACTAAAGATCTTTTCGAACGACTTCTGTAGGTTCAAACCCTTGATAAGCATTAAGTTCATACACTTCATCAAGTTCTTTTGCGATCTCTAGATCGGAATTATCTGTGGCAATATCTTTCTTTGGTGTTTGAGGTAGCGAATTTTTATTCTTATCACGTGTTTTTTGTTTGCGTGCTCTTCCCACTATGATCCCTCCTTTCTAAACTATTTTTTACAGTCGAAAAGGGAGATATGTAAGCAAAAGAGTTGGTAAAAACGTATAATTTACCGAAAAAATAGCAAAAATAGATTGACGAAATGTTTTTTACTTTGATATGATATTGAACAAAACATAATGAACGGTGAAGGATCAATAGTAACTAACCAATTTTTCTTAAGCGAGCTAGGGATGGTGGGAGCCTAGTGAAGATGTTTAGTGAAACGGCAATCTGGAGTTCTCTTTTTAAAGTGGGTATTGGAACACATACCAACTAGGGTGGAACCGCGGGTTAATCTCGTCCCTAGGCTATATTGGCCTAGAGACGAGATTTTTTAGTTAAAAGGCTATGAATTAGATACTATAAATAGGAGTGGTTATTATGTCAATGGAACAAATTGTTTCACATGCAAAACATCGTGGATTCATTTTTCCGGGATCTGAGATTTACGGAGGCTTGGCAAACACTTGGGATTATGGGCCTCTAGGTGTTGAACTAAAAAACAATGTTAAAAAAGCTTGGTGGCAGAAATTTGTTCAAGAATCACCGTACAACGTTGGGTTAGATGCAGCCATTTTAATGAATCCTCGTACGTGGGAAGCATCTGGACACATTGGTAACTTTAACGACCCAATGATTGATTGTAAAAAATGTAAAGCTAGACATCGTGCTGATAAAATCATTGAAAATGCCCTTGATGAGAAAGGAATTGAAATGGTCGTTGACGGGCTTCCTTTTGAAAAAATGGAAGAAATCATCAACGAACATGGAATTGTATGTCCAGATTGTGGAGAGATGGATTATACGTCGATTCGACAGTTTAATTTAATGTTTAAAACATTCCAGGGCGTGACAGAATCAAGCACAAATGAAATCTTTTTACGTCCTGAGACAGCACAAGGAATCTTTGTTAACTTTAAAAATGTTCAACGTACTATGCGTAAGAAGCTTCCTTTCGGTATTTGCCAAATCGGAAAAAGTTTCCGAAATGAAATCACTCCAGGAAACTTTACATTTAGAACGAGAGAATTTGAACAAATGGAACTAGAGTTTTTCTGTAAACCGGGAGAAGAGTTAACGTGGTTTGATTTCTGGAAACAAGAAGCAAACAATTGGTTAAATGGATTAGGATTAAAAACCGAAAATATACGAATGAGAGACCATTCTGATGATGAATTATCTCATTATAGTAATGCCACCACTGACTTTGAGTATAAGTTCCCATTTGGTTGGGGAGAGTTATGGGGTATTGCATCTAGAACAGATTATGATTTGAAACAGCACATGGAGTTTTCGGGCGAGGACTTTAAATATATTGATCAAGAAACAAATGAACGTTACATTCCATACTGCATTGAGCCTTCTTTGGGTGCAGACCGTGTAACACTTGCCTTTTTAGTAGATGCCTATGAAGAGCAGCAGCTAGAAGACGGTACTAGTCGTACGGTTATGCATTTGCATCCTGCATTAGCACCATTTAAAGCAGCGGTTTTACCATTATCAAAAAAATTATCTGAGGAAGCGCAAGAAGTGTTTGCCGACTTAGCAAAACACTTTATGGTTGATTATGACGAGGCGGGATCTATTGGGAAACGTTACCGCAGACATGATGAGATTGGAACACCTTTCTGTATCACATATGACTTCGACTCAAAGGATGATCAGATGGTGACAGTTAGGGATCGTGATACGATGGAACAAACGCGAGTGGCAATTGCCGATTTAAAGAAATTCCTAGAAGAGAAAATTCAATTTTAATCGAAGGGGGGTGCTTCTAGCACCCCCCTTCTTATCGTTTTAACAATTTCATCGTAAACTCCCTATAGTCCTGTTATGATATAAGCAAAGCTAATGCAAAATAGAAAGAGGAAAACGGATGTTTAGAAATGATTGGAAAGAAGTTTTATCCGAAGAAATAAAAAAACCATATTTTACAAAACTTCAAGAGTATATTCAACAAAGATATGACAAGGCGAATGTCTATCCAAAGAAAACGGATATCTTTAATGCTTTTCATTATACTTCATATTCACTGACGAACGTTGTTATTCTAGGACAAGATCCGTACCACGGACCTAATCAAGCACACGGACTTAGCTTTTCCGTATTGCCTGAAGTAAAGTTTCCACCAAGTTTAAGGAATATCTTTAAGGAGCTCAGAGCAGATGTAGGCTGCCCACTTCCCTCGAATGGGTGCTTACGTTTCTGGGCCGACCAAGGTGTATTACTCTTAAATACGGTTTTAACGGTTGAAGAAGGTCAACCGAATTCTCATAGAGGCGTTGGGTGGGAAACTTTCACTGATCAAGTCATTCGTCTTTTAAACGAAAGAGAGCGGCCAATTGTTTTTGTCCTTTGGGGTAAATTTGCACAGCAAAAGAAAAAACTCATAACAGGAAGACAACATTTTATCATTGAAGCGCCTCATCCTAGTCCTCTGTCTGCTAGGCGCGGTTTTTTTGGAAGTCGGCCGTTTTCGAAAATAAACGATCTTTTACTACAGAATGGTGTAAAGAAAATAAATTGGAATATCTCAGAACAGGAGGAATAAAACGTGTCGTTAAATGAACAATTTGTGATTGAGAAAATGAATACGGAAGTTGGCAAACTAATCAAGGGAGGGAGAAACATTGAAAGCTTAATTAGAATTAAAGCTTATTGTGATCTTTTACTTGAATCGGAAGAGATGAGGCCCGCTGAGATCACAACAGAGGTTGCACCCACGTTATCGAAAGCAAACGAAAAACCACCAGAGACAGGCTTGTTAGATTTTTAACGACTTACAGTTATAATATTGTCCCTCATGGAACAAATTAAGAATAGTTCAAATGATGAGGGAGTGTTTAAAGTGAATAATTACTTAAATGACAACTCAGGTACACCAATTTTCTTTGCAATTTTTGGGATGAATGATGACCGAGCTGAAAAGCTCAATGAAGATCGTTATGAGGTTTTTGTGGATGGACACTATATTGGCGATAAAGTGCTGTATACCCAACATGAAGATGAATCAACAGTAGCTGACTTTTTAAAAAATCAAGGGTTTAGTGATGTGAGAGTGGAAAAAGACGGTGATCACATTATTGTTCACTCCCATAGTCGAGAAGAAGCAATGGAGATGAATCGCGCATTAGAAGTATATTTGAATAATCGTTAACAAAAAAGATAGAGGAGTTATCCTCTATCTTTACTTTTGCGTTTTGAACGCAAGAGAAGCGACTACTTGCTTGGGGTCACTTCGGCTTAACGTGGTGGGTATGCAACAGTTTGGGAAGGAGCGACAATGTCATACTCCAACGGTTCATCAAACGTTACATAATCTAGATTGACCATAAGTAATAAATACTGCTTTTCTGATTGTGGGTCTCTCAAGATAATATGGTCTCGTCCTGCTTCGTCAACGATACCCTTGAAAATCTTTGCATTCCACTGACTATTGTTTTCGTATGTCATATAAAATGTTCCAACTTTACCTAAGTTTAAGCGTAAAATATTTTCGATGTATGACTGTTCGAGTGGAAGGATACCTGGGATTTGAGGCTGTGCCGCAAAACCTGGTGGTGTTGGCATTGGTGTTCCAGGCAAAAACGGTTGTTGACCTAACTGCTGTGTCGGCACTCCATATGGTAGAAAAGGCTGTTGATACATGTGATCACTCCCTATAAATATTTTTTGACAACTGTTTTACTATTCTTAGTAAACAGAATATACTGCTGGACATTCACTTGCTAGTGGGGTAAAAAAGCAATGCAATTTGTATCTTCCTGAATTCCACTGTCCAAACCACTGAGCGGGGCAAGCGCCTTCGGGTCTGAAGAACCATAATGCAAATTCTGCCGGGTGGTGCCTCTCACCGTTCACCACTTTTTGTGCGAGTCGAATATCTCGTTCGCGGGCTTTTTGGTAAAAGTACCCTTTCTGTACAGCCTCGAATCCGCCGGGCGATTGGAATGCCATTCTTTCTATTGTGTTTACATCGGAAAAGTCTAGGCAGTCAACTCTAGTACGATTGACCATCACATTCCCTGCCATCAGCATGCCAAGTTCTCCTTCCCCCTCGGCTTCAGCTCTCATAAGTCTTGCTAAAATTTTAATATCATTAGATGTAGCTTTAATTACAGCCATTCACTCACCTCCTATTTATGTAATAGTCTCTCGGCATTCGCCGAGCTTTGTGGTTCAAGGTTTTTCTTGAACC
>CAZIRM010000083.1:0-9852 GCA_964541705.1 uncultured Bacillaceae bacterium
AGGTTCAAGAAAAACCTTGAACCACAAAGCTCGGCGAATGCCGAGAGACTATTTAGATTGTTAGGAGGTAAACTTGTGATAAAGTCTGATCACCGTCCTTTATATTTACAAGTAATAGATAAACTAAAGAATGAAATCGATACTGGAGTATATGAGGCTGGTGAGAGGCTCCCTTCAGAATTCGAACTTTCTAAACATTTAGGGGTAAGTAGAGCAACACTGCGTGAGGCACTACGAATGTTAGAAGATGAACAAGTTATTACGCGCAGACACGGTGTAGGAACTTTTGTTAATCATAAACCAGTTTTTTCGTCAGGAATAGAAGAACTGTGTAGCGTAACAGAAATGATAAGGAGAGGTCATAAGCACCCAGGCACAATTTTTCTATCTACTACGGAAAAAAGGGCAACTGAAGAAGATTGGGCTAGATTTAACCTTGACACGTTCGATGAACTGATCGTTGTTGAAAGAGTGCGAACAGCCGATCAAACACCTGTCGTCTATTGTTTGGACAAAATCCCTAAACAATACTTACCAACCTATACGACCTCTCAAGACCAATCAATGTTTGATCAATTAGAAAAGGAAGGGATTAGAATTTCCTATGCTCTCACTCAAATCGAACCTCTAGGATACCACGAGGAAGTCTCCTCGATTTTACGTTGTGAGCCAGAAACTTCTCTATTATTACTAAAACAGATGCACTATGATGAGTGGGAACGTCCAGTCCTTTACTCGATCAATTACTTTCGTGCCGATCAGTTTAAGTTTCATGTATTAAGGAAGAGGGTATAATAGTTTTAAGCGCCGTTGATCTTACCCAAAGGTGCTTTTTAGGGTAGGAAATTTTCAACAGGCAGATCCAGAGTGCCAGTATGTTCCTGTCAATTAAGCGGGGATGCAGCGATCGTTTCTACATTTATCGAAACTTTCCTTGTGTATTGGGGTATAATAAATAAAACGTAATAAATATCTATAATTAACTGAAAAGGGAGGAATTTAAGTGAGTAAAAATACGATCTCAAATCAATTAGGAGTACATATTGTTGAGACCAACAATTTTAAAACGAATACAGTAGTTTTACATATAAAAGCTCCACTTAAGAAAGAATCCGTGACTAAAAGAGCGATACTTCCTTTTATATTACAAAGTGGTACGGAAGTATTTGAAACACGGCAGGAAATCAGAGAACATTTAGACCATCTTTATGGAGCGACGTTATCAGTTGATGTGAGTAAAAAAGGCGAGGAACAAATCATTACGTTCCGGATGGAAGTAGCAAATGAGAAATATTTATCTGATCAATCACCTTTATTAGAAGAGGTAATAAAGCTACTCTCGGAAATCATACTGAAACCACGAACAGAGTCAGGGGAGTTTGTTCGCTCGATTGTTGAACAGGAGAAGAGAAATTTAAATCAGCGAATTGAATCCATCTTTGATGATAAAATTCGCTATGCAAATATGAGAATTACCGAAGAAATGTGTAAATATGAAGATTATGGTATCAATGTTTGGGGTTATCAGGATCATATCGAATCGCTAACTCCAGAATCGCTATTTAAACAATATCAGCAAATGTTAGCGAAAGATGAATTTGACTTATATATTGTTGGAGATGTAAAGAAAGATGAGCTTGAAGAAACAGTAAAACGTTATTTTGGTCAACTGAGTTCGAGAGAGTATGTTAAGACAACTGAATCAAGTGATAAAGAAACAATTGTTCCAGAACAAAATGTTGTGTTTGAAGAGCAAAACGTAAAACAAGGAAAACTCCACATTGGTTTCAGAGCAAATACTGTTTATGGGGATGAAGATTATTTTGCAATGCAAGTATTTAATGGCTTGTTTGGTGGTTTTTCTCATTCTAAACTATTTATTAACGTGAGGGAGAAAGCGAGTTTAGCTTACTACGCAGCTTCAAGGTATGAAAGTCACAAAGGAATTATTATGGTAATGTCCGGAATTGAGTTTGCTAATTATGATCAAGCAGTTACGATCATTAAAGAGCAGTTACAAAGCATGCAAAGCGGGGATTTTACAGAGCAAGAAATTGACCAAACCAAAGCAGTGATAAAAAATCAGATTTTAGAGTCGGTTGATGTCCCTAAAGGTTACATTGATTTGCTTTATCATAATGTGATCGCAAGAAAAGATTTCAAGGTTGATGATTGGTTGGAGAAAATCGATCAAGTCACAAAAGAACAAGTGACAGCAGCAGCAAAAAAAGTTCACCTTGATACAATCTATTTCTTAAAAGGAAAGGAGGAAGTGAAATGAACCAGCAAACCTTTGAGCAACTAAAAGAAACGCTATACCATGAAACACTAGACAATGGACTAGAGTTGTATGTGTTACCAAAGAAAGGCTTTAACAAAACATTCGCGACGTTCACAACAAAATATGGTTCGATTGATAACCATTTTAAATCGCCCCAAAGTGACGTGCCTGTAAAAGTACCAGATGGAATTGCTCATTTTCTAGAGCATAAAATGTTTGAAGAAGAAGAAGGAGACATCTTTCAACAATTTAGTAAACAAGGTGCTTCTGCCAATGCTTTTACAAGTTTTACAAGAACCGCTTATCTCTTTTCTAGTACAAGTAACGTAACAAAAAATTTAACAACATTACTTGACTTTGTTCAGCACCCTTATTTTACAGAAGAAAGTGTGGATAAGGAGAAGGGAATCATCGGCCAAGAAATTACGATGTACGACGATAACCCTGATTGGCGGGTTTATTTCGGTGTGATAGAAAATATGTATCACCACCATCCAGTGAAAATTGATATTGCTGGTACGATTGATTCAATAAGTAAAATCACAAAAGATTTACTATATGAGTGCTACGAGACATTTTACCAACCGGATAACATGGTTGTGTTTGTCGTTGGAAATGTAGAGCCTAGCGAAATCGTTGAATTAGTAAAAGACAATCAACGAAAGAAGACGTTTAGAGAAAAAGGTGAAATCAAGCGAATCTTTGAAGATGAACCACAAGGCGTAGCAAAAAAGAAAACAATCTTAAACATGCCTGTTCAAACACCGAAATGTTTAATCGGCTTTAAAGAAAAAAATCCGACAAGACAAGGCGAAGATTTATTAAAGTATGAATTGTCAATAAACATCATCTTGGATTTGATGCTTGGGCAAAGTTCAAATAATTACGAGCAGCTTTATAGCTCTGGGTTAATTGATGACTCATTTTCTTTCGACTACTCTGCTGAGTACGGATTCGGTTTTTCAATCATTGGTGGTGATTCAAAGGATCCAGAACAGCTAGCCAATACATTAAAAGATATGGTGACTGCATTTGTTTCAAGTCCACTAGACGAAGATTCAGTGAAAAGAGTAATAAAGAAAAAGATCGGTTCATTCATGAGGTCATTAAATTCTCCTGAATTTATTGCAAATCAGTTCACAAGATATCAATTCAATAACATGAACTTATTTGATGTTGTTCAAGTATTAGAGTCGCTAACGACAAAAGACTTAGAGGAAGCAATGCGACAACACTTTGATGAAGAAATGATGACAGTTTGTCAAGTGTTGCCAAATCAATGAACTTCATCCTAAACTACTACGAAGTTCAGGAAAAAGTCGATCAAGACCGTTCGTAAACGATAGGCTGATAAATAAACAAAATGGAGAGAAGAAATGGACTATGCTCTAATAACAGGTGCAAGTGGGGGAATTGGCAGAGAAATTGCCTTTCAATTAGCTAGGGAAGGCTATGGGCTGTATTTGCACTATAATAAAAATGAAGCGGGTATTACAGAACTTATTAACGAGATCAAGCAAATAACGAGTCAAGTTTGGAAGGTCAAGGCGGACCTTGCTGAAATTCATTCATATAAAAAAATAGTAGAATCGATTCACCACCCAATAGATGTCTTAATTTTAAATAGCGGCACTAGTTATGTTGGGTTGCTAACGGATATGAAAGCAGAGGAAATAAATGAACTGATCCAAACGAATTTAACCAGCCCTGTACTAATAACAAAGGAAATTATACCTTCAATGGTGAAAAAGAGAGCTGGAAAAATCATTGTTATCTCTTCAATATGGGGGATGACAGGGGCCTCTTGTGAAGTCCTCTATTCAACAGTAAAAGGTGGTTTAAATACGTTTGTGAAGGCGTTAAGTAAAGAACTTGCTCCTAGTGGGATACACGTAAACGGTGTTGCACCTGGGGCAATAGATACACCAATGTTAGAAAATCTTGAAGCAGATGATGTAAGGGCAGTATGCAGTGAAATTCCGATGGGGAGATTAGGGCAGCCTAAAGAGGTTGCGGACGTCGTTACGTTCTTGACCTCCGCCAAATCAAGCTACATTAACGGAGAGATCATTTCTATAACGGGTGCCTGGTACTGTTAAGTGTCGTTCATATCCAAAGTGCCTATTTGACGCAATTGGCACAATGCCCTTACGAGAGGAGTTGGGGGGATGGCGGAAAAAGAATGGTTTATTCAATATACCATCAGTGAAAATCATGATACGATAGATGAAGAAGTCGTTTGTTTGTTAAAAAGCATATCAACAAAAACGATGGCGATAAAGTTTGCAGATAGTGATACTCGTGAGATATTTTGCAGAACGCCAATGAAAGACGAACAGCAACTAAAAGCCCATTTTAAAAATATTTCGGGAATTGCTGTTTCCGTTATAAGGGAATCAACTGTTTTTGATCGTTTAATGTTTTATTATGGGTGGGACCAACCGAACGAAAACTCGAAAACTTTTCGTTTTACACGAAATGAGCTTCATTTACTCGTCGAGTTTTTAGGCACGAGATTAAAAGAGAAGAGCAATCTCCTCATCGGTATTCGAGGAATGCCCAGAGTTGGAAAATCAGAGGTTGTTATTGCTGCAAGTGTTTATGCAAACAAACGCTGGTTACTCGTATCGTCAACGCTACAAAGATTAATTGTAAGAAATCATTTGACGAAAGAGGAGCTCTCGGGTGATAATGTCTATATCATAGATGGTATTGTTTCAACAACGAGAGGAAATGCGAGACATAAAGAGTTACTTGACAGCCTTTTAAAAATAGATTCACCAAAAGTCATTGAACATCCTGATGTTTTTGTAAGAGAAACAGACTATAGCTTAGATGACTTTGATTATATAATTGAGTTAAGAAATAACAACAGTGAAACGATTACATATGACAATGTAAATACGAGCTTTTCATCGTTTGATATTAGTTAAAATTGGTAGGTGTTAGTGATGTCAGAGTTAGGGTTACGTTTAAAGCAAGCTAGAGAGAGCAAAGGGTACACACTTGAAGAGTTACAAGAGATTACGAAAATACAAAAGAGATATTTGCTTGCAATTGAAGAAGGTCGGCTAGAAACGTTGCCGGGTCAGTTTTATACTCGCGCGTTTATTAAAAGTTATGCAGAGGCTGTTGGAATTTCTTCTGAAATATTGTTTGAAGAGTATACGAACGAATTTCCTAATACTAAAACACAAGAATCAGATTTACCTCCGCGTGTATACAAAAAAACAAGCAAACCAATGGGGAAAACAGAAAAATACTTGGAAATGTTACCCAAATTTATAATTGTGACTGTTGTATTATTGGGTTTAATCGGATTTTGGTTCGTACTCAGCTTGAATAGCAATGATGATTTGCGAAGAGAAGAAACGCAAAAAAATGTGATCGGTGAAAAAGATGAGGAAACGTATCAACAAGAACAAGAAATAGATAATAATGATGTAGAGGAAGAGCGGACGGAGGATGTTGAAGAAATTGATCCAATCGTTGAAGAAGAGCCTCAGCAATTCGAATTTGTTGAAACGAACAGGAATGAAACGGTTTACGATTTGATTAATGCTGACCAGTTCGTTGTTCGTATCGAATTAAACGACACAAGTTATATTGGAATTAATAATGATAAGGGAATGGCGTTCTTTGCACAAAATGCTTCCGCTGACGACACATTAGAATTCGATTTCTCAGAGGAGGAAACCATCCGATTTAATTTCGGCGCTTCCAACAATGTAGAGCTGTTTATTAACGAAGAATTGTTTGAATTTCCTTTAGATATTGTCCATCAGAAAGTAACAATAAACTATGTTCAAGAAGAAGTAGAAATTGATAACGAATGATCGTTCAAAAACAAGCCCTTTTATAAAAGGCTTGTTTTTGGTTTGAAAGTAAGAATGTATGAGATTCTAAAGTTATCTTGCCGTCTAGCTTCAAGACGCTTTTACGAATCTCTTGCAGTGAAGTTTTGTGATGAATAACCGCAGGAGCAGCGCCTATTCGCTCGAGGTCACTTCGGTCCGTTAATTGAAGTGAAATGTGTGCGCCTGTTTGGACTGCCCAAAATGACTTCTCTGTAGACTTTGCGAAGGAGCACGTCGCTTGCGCTTATTTATAGTCTTTTACAAACCTTTAAAGCAACAGCGCAAGGTCGCGAACACAGCCTTTGTTAAAGCAATCAAAGTTATGTTACAATTTTCTAGGTGGATTATGCAGTTCACTGTAAATTATGGTAAAATTAAAATTATGCTTGAAGAAGGGATGAGTGAAATTGGCAAAAGAACATTCATTTGATATTGTTTCCGATGTAAATATTCAAGAAGTTGATAATGCGGTAATGCAAACGATGAAAGAAATTAAAACACGCTATGATTTTAAAGGTTCAAAGAGTTCGATTGAGAGAACTGGGGATGACAAGCTAACTCTAATTTCTGATGACGAATACAAGTTAGAAAGTGTCATTGATATATTAAAGTCAAAAATAATTAAACGTGGTTTATCTCAAAAAATATTGCAGTTTGAGAAAATTGAGAAAGCTTCTGGTGGTACGATTAGACAAATGGTTACGTTAATCTCTGGAGTGAGCAGCGAGCGTGCTAAAAAGATTACCATTGCTATTAGAGATTCGAAACTTAAGGTGAAGGCGCAGATTCAGGGTGAACAAGTTCGAGTGACTGCGAAAAGTATCGATGACCTACAAACGGTTATCCAATTAATAAAAGAGTTAGACCTAGATTTTCCAGTGCAATTTGTCAATATGAGGTAATTTTAACTATGGTCTAGAAGGGAGGATATTTGTGAATATCCCAAACAGAATTACAATCTCAAGAATTTTTCTCATACCCTTATTTATGGTCTTTTTACTCATTTCAGAAGAAACGTTAGGCAGCATCTTAATTGGAGAAGTTTCTTTACCAGTTACACATTTCATAGGGGCTTTACTGTTCATTTTAGCTGCAAGTACCGATTGGTTAGATGGTTATTATGCTAGAAAATATAATCTTGTCACCAATTTAGGCAAGTTTCTTGATCCGCTTGCAGATAAATTGTTGCTAACTGCTGCTTTAGTTTCTTTAGTTCAACTAGGATTTGCACCTGCATGGATTGCGATTGTTATAATAAGTAGAGAATTTGCCGTAACCGGTATTCGTTTAGTTGCGGCTGCTGATGGACAAGTAATAGCCGCTAGCAACTTAGGAAAATGGAAAACCGTTTTTCAGATCATTGCCGTTTCTGCTTTAATGTTACATAACCTTCCTTTTGAATTAATCGGTATCCCATTTGCTACCATTGTTCTTTGGATTGCAACATTCTTAACAATTTTGTCAGGATGGGATTACTTCGTGAAAAATAAACATGTCTTACTACAAACGAAATAAACATTGGGGTGTTTATTATGAACGCTGAAATCATCGCGATAGGTTCAGAACTTTTATTAGGACAAATAGCAAATACAAATGCACAATTCATATCTAAACAGTTAGCCAATATTGGCGTAAATGTTTATTACCATAATGTTGTTGGAGATAATGAATCCAGAGTAAAAGAAGTCCTCACTCAAGCAAAACAGCGGTCCGATCTAGTAATTTTTACAGGTGGATTAGGGCCAACGAAGGATGATCTAACAAAGGAAGCAATCACTTCTTTTCTAGGCCGTGATCTAGTAGTCGATGAATATTCCTTAAAAAAAATCGAGAGATATTTCGAAGATCGTCAAAGAATTATGACAACGAATAATCGGAAGCAAGCTTTAGTCATTGAAGGTTCTACAGTATTGCGAAATGAATATGGGATGGCTCCAGGAATGGCAATTGAGGAATCGGGTGTTCATTACATCCTGTTACCTGGACCACCAAAAGAGATGAAACCGATGTTTATAAAAGATGGGCTTCATTATATCTTAAAACATATAGAGCAGTCAGAGAAAATTAGTTCAAGAGTTTTACGTTTCTTTGATATAGGGGAATCCCAACTAGAAACCGAGATCGTCGATTTAATTGACAATCAAAAAAATCCGACGATTGCCCCTTTGGCTAGCGAAGGTGAAGTAACATTACGTTTGACTGTAAAGCACACAAACCATGATGAAGGCATGAGATTGCTGGATGAATTAGAAGAGAAGGTCCTTGCAAGGGTTGGATCATTTTTTTATGGGTATGGAGAAACCTCATTATTAGAAGAGGTAGTTCAAACACTAAAAGAGCAAAAACTGACAATATCTGCTGCTGAAAGCTTAACTGGTGGACGCTTCTCTGAAGCCTTAACATCGATTGAAGGCAGTTCATCCTTTTTTAAAGGAAGTATTGTATGTTATAGTGATGACGTTAAACAATCGATCTTACAAGTCAACAAAGAGATCATTGCTGAACATGGGGCTATTAGTAAACAATGTGCCAAACAAATGGCTGAAAATGTAAAAAACCTCATGAAGACAAATATCGGGATTAGCTTTACTGGCGTTGCTGGTCCTACTAGTGTTGAAGGGAAGGATGTAGGTACGGTTTATATAGGTGTGTCTATCGACTGTAGACCAACAGAGGTGTATAAGCTGCAATTGGCTGGTATTAGAGAGCTTATACAAAACCGGACTGTAAAACACGGATTATATTTAATTTTGAAACAAATGAATAAAGGTGGACGTTAATTAATGATGTATTTTGAAGAGTTTCAAATTTCAACAGACATAAAGAAAGCAATAAAAGAGATGGGCTTTGAAGCACCATCACCAATCCAGGAAAAAGTGATTCCTGTTATTTTAGAAGGTGGGGACGTCATCGGCCAAGCTCAAACGGGTACAGGAAAAACAGCTGCGTTTGGTATTCCCTTATTAAATAAAATTACAAGTGCACCTCACATACAAGCGATTATTCTTACGCCTACACGTGAGTTAGCGATACAAGTAGCAGGTGAATTACAAAAACTTTCTAAGTTCCAAAAAGTACGAACTATCCCAATTTACGGGGGACAATCAATTGGACACCAAATTAAGGCATTAAAACAAGGGGTGCATGTTGTCATTGGTACTCCTGGGCGCGTTCTCGACCATTTACGCCGAAAAACATTAAGACTTGATCAAGTACATACAGTTGTCCTTGATGAGGCTGATGAAATGTTAGACATGGGATTTGTTGATGATATTGAATCAATCTTAAAAGACGTAAATAAAGATCGGCAAACCCTTCTTTTCTCGGCAACAATGCCAAATGCAATTATTAAACTTACAAAGCGATACATGAATAAACCACGAATCGTTTCGATTAACAAAGGTGAGGTTACAGCGCCATCGATCGACCAAATTTACTTTAAAGTGTTAGAGAAAAATAAATTAGAGTCACTTTGTCGTATTATTGACAGTGAAGAGATTGATTTAGGTATTATTTTTAGTCGTACAAAAAAAGGTGTCGCAGAGTTAACGGAAGCTCTTCAGGCACGAGGCTACTTAGCTGACGGATTGCATGGAGACTTAACACAAATGCAGCGAGATAGTGTGATGAAGAAATTTAGAGACTCTACGATAGATTTCTTAATCGCTACTGATGTTGCAGCTAGAGGGATTGATGTTGATAACGTTACTCATG
>CAZIRM010000084.1:0-9809 GCA_964541705.1 uncultured Bacillaceae bacterium
TTGCCGGCCCTCCAGTGCTTGTCGCTCGTGACCAAGGCGCTTGCGCTTTTTTTATAATGATCAACACTACTCAATGAAATACAACTTTTAATCATTTTTTTGGATAAGCCCCCATATACTTGTACAGAGAATGCAGCCGGAATATACATATACAGAAGAAAAGATATGTTCATGAAGTGGGAGGGGCTTTCGTTGATCGAGATTTATTTGCAAAAAAAGTTTGATCGGTTTCGATTGTTTAAAGATGCAAAAAATCAGTTACATTCATTTATTAGAAATGGTGTAGTTGAATTATCGCTTGATAGCAATCGTTTGATCGTCAAGGTAGAAGAAAATTTTGATTTTGATGAAACAATTAAACCGATATTATCTGACGTTTTAAAAAAACATGTAATAAAAACGAGGGAAGAAAAGTGGTTACTTGATATCATTTGTAATATGTTTTATTATGAAGAGCCAGAAGAACAATTACAAATTTTATCAATGGCTAAATCAATTTTATCTGGGGAAAGACAAGACATCCCTAATATACTAAACGTATATACAGCGGAGAAAATTGTATATGAATCTTTTCAAAGCTTTTTAACGAGGAAATGTAATTTTTGCTTTGACTCTTTTTTAACGTTTCGTTTAAAAAATTATTTAGATAAGTTGATTGATTGCGTTGAGTTAGCTATTGATGAATATAAATTAGAGCAAGAATATCAGAATCTTGTAGAAAGTTTTCGGTATTATATTAAACAAAAACAATCTAAAATTGAAGTCGTTCATCTAGTTTTTGGGGATAAGATTCTTTTTTTCGATCAAGATCATGAGTTAATCAATCTTGAGGAATATATTGAACAGGATATAGTTTTTGAAAAAGAAGTGCCAATTGACGAATTAATCATAAGTCCTCTCGTAAGAATTTCTCCTAAAACGATTCACCTTTACTATGATGAAACTGATAATGCTGTCATACAAACAATTCAAAATATATTTTTAGAAAGAGTAAAGACGCACAGGAAAAATAGTTTTTATCAATTGAATAGTCGTAATTGTCAGATGAGGAACTTTTAAGAAGCAAACCTGAAAAAAAAAAACCATATACTTGATTTTTGTTTTAGAAAACCATATAATACTAAAGAAATAAAGTATAAGGTGAAAAGTACTGATGAGGACAATAATCATTTTTTACGGTTTAAAGAGAGGAATACCTTGGCTGAGAGTATTCTAACACGAATTGATGATTTACCACCTCTAAACTTCAGCGGGGAATCTTTAGTATCTGCTGACGGCTAAAACCGTTATTTCTTCATGAGCTGTAATGGCGTTTCTATCGTTACAGAAATGAGGGTGGAACCACGAGAATAGCACTCGTCCCTTTTGGGATGGGTGTTTTTTAGTGTAAACAAGTGTCAAATTTTGTAAAAAAAGAGGAGTGTTTAGCATGGAACAAGTAAAAATTACGTTCCCTGATGGAGCGGTAAGAGAGTTTGATAAAGGAGTGACCACAGAAGAAGTTGCTGCATCTATTAGCCCAGGCTTAAAGAAAAAAGCAGTTGCAGGAAAAGTTGACGGTAAAGTAGTAGATCTTCTTTTACCAATTAATGCTGATGCAACTGTCGAGATTGTTACACTAGATTCAGAAGAAGGGTTGGAAGTTTATCGCCATAGTTGTGCTCACTTAATGGCACAAGCAATTAAGAGACTTTATCCAGATGTGAAGTTGGGAATTGGCCCTGTCATTGAAAACGGCTTTTATTATGACATCGATATGGCACCACTAAAGCCAGAGGATTTAAAGTCAATCGAGAAAGAAATGAAAAAAATAATTAATGAAAATATAAAAATTGAGAGAAAAGCTGTATCTAGAGAAGAAGCTCTTCGTATATATGAAGAAATTGATGATCATTTAAAATTAGAATTGATCCGCGAACTTCCGGATGGAGAAGAAATCTCAATCTATGAACAAGGTGAGTTTTTTGACCTTTGCCGCGGTCCACACCTTCCGTCTACTGGGAAGATTAAAGCGTATAAATTGATGAGTATTGCAGGTGCTTACTGGCGTGGAAATAGCGATAATCAAATGCTGCAGCGTATTTATGGAACGGCGTTTCCGAAACAAGCAGAGCTTGACGAATACTTGCACTTTATTGAGGAAGCACAAAACCGTGATCACCGTAAACTTGGGAAAGAGCTACAATTATTCATGTTCTCAGAAGAATCACCTGGAATGCCATTTTATCTTCCAAAGGGTCAAATCGTCCGTACAGAGCTTGAAGACTTCTCTAGGGAATTGCAAAGAAAGGCAGGCTATGACGAAGTACGAACACCTTTTATGATGAATCAACGTCTTTGGGAGCAATCAGGACACTGGGCTCATTATCACGAAAACATGTACTTCTCTGAAGTAGACGAAACGAAATTTGCGATGAAACCAATGAACTGCCCGGGTCATATGTTAATCTTTAAAAACGAATTACATTCTTACCGTGATTTACCAATTCGTATGGCTGAATTTGGTCAAGTTCATCGTCACGAGTTAAGTGGAGCTTTAAATGGAATGATCCGTGTTCGTACGTTCACACAAGATGACGCTCATATCTTTGTGACACCAACACAAATTGAATCTGAAATAAAAGAAGTATTTAAGTTAATTGATAAGATCTATACAACGTTTGGATTTGAGTACTCTGTTGAGTTGTCCACTCGTCCTGAAAAATCAATGGGAGACGATCGTCTCTGGGATCAAGCAGAGGAAGCATTACGCAATGTGTTAGAAGATTTACAATTAGACTACCATCTAAATGAGGGTGATGGTGCATTTTACGGACCGAAAATTGACTTCCACATAAAGGATGCTCTTAAACGTAGTCATCAATGTGCGACTATACAAGTTGATTTCCAGATGCCTGAAAAATTCGACTTAACCTATGTAGATGAAAACAATAATAAAGTTCATCCTGTTGTTATTCACCGAGCTATTTATGGATCGATTGATCGTTTCTTCGGCATCTTAGTGGAACATTTTGCGGGTGCATTCCCAACATGGTTAGCACCAGTTCAAGTTGAGATCATTCCAGTTAACGATGTTCATTTAGACTATGCGAAGAAAGTGAAGGTAGCGCTCCAAGAAGAAGGTGTACGAGTACACATTGATACTCGAAATGAGAAAATGGGCTACAAAATGCGTGAAGCACAAATGCAAAAGATTCCGTACATTCTTGTACTTGGAGACAAAGAGATTGAAAATGAAGCCGTGAATGTACGTAAATACGGAGAGCAAAACTCTGAAGCTGTTTCATTACAAACGTTTATTTCAGATATAAAAGTAGAAATTGCTTCAAGGAAGCATAACCTATCATAAAAAACAAAGGGACCATTTTCGAATGGTCCCTTTGTTTACAAGAAAGTATAAAATTTTGAAGTTATAAACGGACGTCTAGCTTCAAGACGCTCCTATGAACTAACTACAACAGGTTAACTAACACCTAGTTTTGATCTGGTTCGTGTCGAAGGTTCACTCATTTCAAACGATATATTGCTCTGATATAATTTTGTTTTGTTTTTTGATAGTGATCTTCGTAAAAAGAAGCGAAATCCATACTTGAATTGTGATTGAGTAGGTCATTTTTGAACCTATTCAACAGTGTATAAAATCTATCATCAATCTCTTTTTCAAGCACTTTGCCTTTCTTAATATATTTGATGTATAAATGAACAGTGCTTTTACCATGTTTTTTATACTCTTTATATTCTGCCTTGGCTTCCGCCATTAACTTCTCCAAATCAAATAATGCTTCGGACTCAACCTTTTGGAACTGTTCATTATATTGTTCTACTAAATCTTTATTAACACCCACAAAGCTGTCACTAGAAAAAAATACATATGAAAAGGCAATAGTAATTTTAAATAAATTCATCATATCGATTCACCTTTGTTTAGCTTATTAAATCACTCAGAAAATTATACATATTTCGACAAATCTATTGATGTCTCACAATTTAAGTTGTAATATTTAAGAGAGATCAAGTTCACCCCGATTCGACCAAAACGAAAACTTAAAGCATCAGGGGAAACTTTCATTAAAATGGCTAATAATGGAGTTCACGTTCCTTAGGTGTTCAAAGCGCTTTCGTTATACGAATATAAATAAATCTTTACATTTTAGTCACAGTAAATACCATGGTTTCACCCAATGGCTATAGACAATGAGAAGTACTCCTTCTCGAGAGGAGCCCCTTGATGAATCGAGAAATAAACAGTTACGCAAATACATCTTTAGTTAATCTCCTGTTGGAACTAAAACAACATTTTGGAGACGACTTAAAAGATCTTGTAGGTATCGAAATATTAAATAATTTATCAGACCTAGTATCAGCTATAGATTATTCCTTAGTGATTACAGTTTGTGATCCGAACGGAAAAATTACAAGTGTGAATCAGAAGTTTTCTGAGATAAGCAAATTTTCAAAAGAAGAATTGATCGGAAAAGACCATCGTATTGTAAATTCGGGGTATCATTCTAAACAATTTTTTCAGCAACTATGGAAAACGATAAAGTCTGGCCAAGTGTGGGAAGGGGAAATATGCAATAAGGCAAAAGACGGTACTATTTACTGGCTTAAAACCGTTGTTATCCCTATTTTTGATAGTCAACAAACAATAAAGAAGTTTATCTCAATTCGTACAGACGTTACGAGTGGAAAGCATTATGAAAGCCAGCTAAGGCAAGTGTTAAAGAATGATTATAAAGAAATCATGAAGAATTTAGATAGCTTTGTTTTTAAAGTAAAACGAAGCAACGATAAGGGATTCATCTTTACCTTTGTAGCCGGAAAATTAGCTGATCAACTCGGTTTCCAAGAAGAAAACGTCATATCCAAACCAATTCAAGAAATTTTGCCAATAGAAATCTTAACTAAGTTTAGAGGATATGTAAACAGTTCATGGGAAGGTTTAACAACAAAGCTTGAACTCCCTTACTTAGATAAACAGTTGCTAGTAACGCTTTCTCCATCTTTTAAAAATGGAAAGGTAAACGAAGTAATTGGAGTTGCAAATGACATTACTGAAGTGAAAATGTCAGAGTTAGCAGTTAAGCATATGGCCTATCATGATTCGTTAACAAATTTACCAAATCGGCGAAAACTGGATCAAGATTTAAGTCTATATGTTAAACAAGCAAAAATTCATGGGAAATCCGTTGGGATTGCTTTTATTGATTTTGATCATTTTAAACATATTAACGATACATTAGGACACTCTGTAGGCGACCAAGTGCTAAAAATGGCCGCCAACCGTTTAGAACAAATAGCATTCGGTTCAGTAATTTCAGAATCTAACTTGTATCACCTAGGCGGGGACGAATTTGTTTTTGTTTTTTATGGGATGCAGGAAGACGATGTGACGTTCACTTGCAAATGTTTATTAGAACAATTTGAAACCTCGTTCTTGCTTAATCACATTGAGTTTCATTTAAGGTTAAGTATTGGGTTTAATATGTATCCTAAGGGCGGGCAATCCCCAGAGGATCTATTAAAAAATGCCGATAATGCGATGTTTGTCGCTAAAGAAAGTGGCAGAAATACATTTAAAGTTTTTACCCCTGAAATGAAACAGCGATTAGAAAGCAAATTTAATATAGAAAATGATTTGCGAAAAGCGATCATTAGCAGAGACCAGTTCACACTTCATTTTCAGCCGCAAATTGATTCGAAGACCGGCAATGTTATCGGTTTTGAAGCGCTGATTCGCTGGAATCATCCAGAGAAAGGGTTCATGTCACCATTAGAATTTATTCAAGTAGCTGAAGACACAGGCCTGATAATCCCAATCGGTGAATGGGTAGTAGAGGAAGCGTGCTGCCAATTAAAAAGGTGGCAAGACAAATTTTCTAGTCGATTAAGAATGAGTGTGAATATATCAACCAGGCAGTTTTTGCATCCTCAATTTGCTCAAACGGTAAAGATGATTCTTGATAAAACTAAGATCGATCCAAAGCATTTAGAATTAGAAATTACTGAGAGTAGTTTGATGGAAAATACAGAGGCAACAGCAAGCACATTAACAAGTTTACGTGACTTGGGAATTACAATAGCGATCGATGACTTTGGAACAGGCTATTCCTCTTTAAGTTATTTGAAAAAATTTCCAATTAATACATTGAAAATTGATCAAACATTTGTAGCGGATCTACCTGAAGATAAAGGTGATCAAGCGATTGTTTCAACAATCATTAGTTTGGCTCGTAATTTTGGTTTAAAAGTGATTGCTGAAGGGGTAGAAACGAGAGATGCCAAGCATTACTTACAAGAAAACCATTGCGATGGAATGCAAGGGTATTTCTTCAGCCGCCCTTTACCAGCTGATGAAATAGATTTGTTTCTACACAATTTGTTTATTCACTCTTAGCGAACAAAGATTGCTAAACTTTTCTAAAAAAAAACACTTGAATGAAAACAGCATTTCCGTTATTATAAAGAAGTCTTTTTTGAAAGGTATAATTTTAAGGTTCTTGAATTCAGACAACTGTTTTCTGGCCCTGCCTTGTACATTTCTTAAATACATCAACCCTTGAGTTGACATATGACTTTGTTTTTGTTAGAATAACGTAGTCAATAAAATATTGGATCATTAGCAAGAAGAAGCGCCCGCTTCTCACCTGAATAACGCTCAAGAGGCAGTTTACAGGTCTAGGAAATGTTTTATACAGTGTATAATACAGGTGTGGGCGTAATCTACGTTTCACGCCTTTTTCTATGTTTAAATATGTTTACTTAAAACATTTTAAACTTGTTAAAAGTAACCTACTGTAAAGTTGAAACGACTAACACTAAGGACTTTTTCCTAAAAAATGCGAGATCCTTTATAAAAACCTGGAGGTGGCTAGTTATTAGTAAAGACATGTTGGTCAATGAGGGCATTCGTGCTCGTGAAGTTCGTCTTATTGGGGCAAACGGAGATCAAATTGGTGTAAAAACGAAGCAAGAAGCTTTGGACATGGCTGCAAATGCAAATCTTGATTTAGTAATGGTTGCACCAAATGCTAAACCACCGGTATGTCGTATTATGGACTACGGTAAGTTTAAGTTTGAGCAGCAGAAGAAAGAAAGAGAAGCACGTAAAAATCAAAAGATCATTACAACAAAAGAGGTTCGTTTGAGCCCGACAATTGAGACTCATGATTTTAATACAAAGCTTCGAAATGCAAGGAAGTTCCTTGAAAAAGGAGATAAAGTAAAAGCAGCGATTCGCTTTAGAGGTCGCGCAATTACACACTCTCAAATTGGTAGAGATGTACTCATGCGTTTAGCAAAGGAATGCGAAGACATTTCTACGATTGAGTCAGCGCCGAAAATGGAAGGACGAAGTATGTTCTTGGTTTTGGCACCAAAAAGTGATAAATAGTTAAGACTTAATATGAGCCTTAGCATAAACATGAAAATGTTTAAACGTAGTAATGAATAAGGGAGGATTCACCGATGCCTAAAATGAAAACACACCGTGGTGCTGCAAAACGTTTTAAAAAGATTGGTTCTGGTAAATTAAAACGTGCGCACGCATACACAAGTCACTTATTTGCAAACAAATCAACTAAAGCTAAGCGTAAGCTTCGTAAAGCTGCAATTGTTCACAGTGGAGACTACAAACGTATTCGCGAAATGTTAACTTACAAAAAATAATGGATATTTTCAACATTTGTTGAGAACTTGAGGAGGGAAACACGATGCCAAGAGTAAAAGGCGGTTATGTCGCTCGTCGTCGTCGTAAGAAAGTATTAAAATTAGCAAAAGGTTATCATGGTTCAAAACATAGATTGTTTAAAACAGCACAAGTACAAGTAATGAAATCATTACTTTATGCTTACCGTGATCGTCGTCAAAAGAAACGTGACTTCCGTAAATTATGGATTACACGTATCAACGCAGCAGCTCGCATGAATGGTCTTTCATATAGCCGTTTAATGCACGGTTTAAAATTAGCTGAAATCAATGTTAACCGTAAAATGTTAGCTGATTTAGCTGTCAACGATGAAGTTGCGTTTGCTGAATTAGCTACAAAAGCAAAAGCAAGCCTAAACGCTTAATCGTTAGATAATAAAAAAGTCATCCTCATGTTTGAGGGTGACTTTTTTCAAAGTTTTAGAAAGTATATTATTTCTAAAATTATAGTAATGTCTAGTTTCAAGATTCATCTATGAAATAGCTCACAGTTGAGTTTTGCGACGAGTAACGTAACCGTAGAAGCAGGCGCTCGTGAACAAGGCGCCATTGCGCTTTTGTTCAAAAATTGTTCTCAAAAAATCCGATCTGAGTATTAAATAGATGAGAAAGGAAGGATATTTTGTGGAGGAATCGAATAAAGATTAACTAGGCCTGTTTCACTTTTGTAAATAAATTATAGATAGTAGGTAATTTGGTGGCAACAACATTCATTGTTTCATATATAATAGTGGTAAACGTCGTTTCTATATTTCTTATGTATAGTGATAAACAGAAAGCAAAGAAAACCAAATGGAGGACCAGCGAAAGGACATTCTTTATTATAGCCTTACTTGGAGGTTCATTAGGAGTATTGCTCGGTATGCAGTGGTTTAGGCATAAAACAAAACACCTTTCATTTAAACTCATCATTCCAATCATTAGTATGATCCAGATAGCGTTGGTGTATTACTTGAAATTATGGCCATAAGATAGAGAGGAACGATAATATGTTTGAACAATTATCAGAAACGATTCCAATATTTATTGAGCAAAGTGGGATTATTGCCCCTATGTTATTTATTTTATTTCATTTATTCCGCCCATTTCTATTTATTCCCGTCGTTTTTGTGTGCATGATAGGTGGTTATTTATTTGGCATCATCTATGGGGCAATTTTTTCACTGATAGGTCTGACACTTATGTGTGTTATTTTTTACTTTATCGTTCAGAAGTTTCCTAAATTAGTAGAAAAGTTTAGAACGATGAGACAACGCGCTCTAAAGTCTCAAAATATCTCAATGAAGCAAACGATGGTTCTTAGAATGTTACCCTTTATCCATTTTCACCTCTTGTCGCTTTATGTGTTAGAACAAACAGACTCATTCGAAGAATATGTTAAATACTCGTTTTTAGGTCTGATTGCACCAGCGATTTTATTTACAATGTTTGGTCACATTGTCATTAATCTATCAGTTACAAGCAGTCTGTTACTATTAGTTCTCATCTCAGTTGTTTTCTTTTTCTTAAAAAAAATCGAAGACCAAAAAAGTATCAATTTTAAAAAGTTCTTTAATAAAATGCCGTCTAGTTAAACTAGACGGCATTCCTATATATTTACGATTTTTTTAATAACTCTTTTATTGGGCTTTTCCAAGTAATATCTGCATTCGGGTATGAAGACTGGACTTCTTTTTGAATAAAAGCAAAATCAGCCTTATTTAACCCAGTCAAATTGTGATCATTTTTTGCCCAAATTTGGATTGAAACAACATCGAATGCTTCATCTGTCGTTCCTAGATATTTTTCTCCTTCAAACATAACACCTCGGTAAGTGACTAAAAAATTTTTTCGAACATTTTCCTTGGAATCAAAAAAGTAAAAACTTTTTTGTTGGTGAGCGAGTTCTAATTTTCTTTTGGGGTTGATTAAATATTTAACGGTACTGTACGCTAAGATAATGAATGCGATAATGATTAAGAATCTAAAAAATACAACCATCAGATCACCTCGTGTATAGCAAGACTTATTCTCTAATAGTTGTGGCACTGACTATTTTTAAACGATACTATATTTAAATACGAAAAGAAATTGAAAAAGTGGCAAATTAATCAAACACAGGC
>CAZIRM010000085.1:0-9776 GCA_964541705.1 uncultured Bacillaceae bacterium
GATTATGATTTAGATATAAAAGTATTTCCGGACATGACCTATACGCTATTAGATGAAGATGAATATAAACATCACCGAGAAATTATGGGTTACCCAGAACAAGTAGATCGAATCATTCAAGCAAGTGTAAATGAATTGATTAGTTGGGTGGCGAGCAGGAAAGGCCCGTTTGATCCGAATTTCGTTGAAATGTGGTACGAAAGATTTTTACAATATCGAGATTAGTAAGCTGTTGAGTGTTGAGCACTCAATGGCTTTTTTGCGACAAAACAAAAAAGAATCACGCAATCACCGTGATTCTCATTTACTCTTATTCATCTTTTTCTTTTATGTTTACTTCATTTTCTTTTTTGTGATAAGTAAAAAAACGATCAACTAAGCGGTCTAAATACTCTAAATGGTCACTATATTCAATAATTTGGGCAACGACAGGGAATATGTGTAGCCACTCATTTGAATCAATGTTTTTATCACTATAATATTTCATAAACAATTCAGCTAACTGTTGCTTGCCTGAACAAAATTCATTTAAACATTTGTCAGATGTATTCATTTTCACTTTACCAACATACTTTAACAAAATACGTTCATGATAATTCGTTAAATAGTCGAGTTGATCTCTAATTAGTAATTGAAGTTCTTCGGGCATATGAGTTAGTTCATTTTCTCGTCGATTTAACGATTTGAGAATCATCAATCCTTTATTAGATGTTACCAGCATTTGACGGAACAAAACGACTTTTCTCGCTTTGGCATATTTTCGTTTTAAAAAGTAACTTCTCTCCTCTTTATAAAGCAGAAAAAGATTATTAATTTTCACCATTGATTCTTTTAGTTTATCTAAATCTTTATTTAACATTTTCTGTTTTGCATCATGCCTTGTCAAAAGACGAATCCACTTGATAATACTTTCAGTACTGTCAGAGATTTTATGGTACAACTGAGTTTCGTGTTTTGGCGGTAGAAATAACATATTGACAATAAAAGCAGAAAATACCCCGACCATAATTAAAACAAAGCGAGTCGTTGCAAACAGAACAAAGTTATCCGTTGGCGATTCCATAATACTAATGACTGTGACGGTAGCTAAAGGAATAATCGACTCTGTTTTTAATTTTAAGATGATGGCAATAACAACGATAACAGCGACCCCAACAACAAAGGGGTGATGACCAAAAGTTAATACAAAGATAACAGCGACGATTGCACTAATAACATTTGCTTGAATTTGATCGAGAATTGTTTGATAGCTTTTATAAATGGACGGTTGAATCGCAAATGTAGCTGCTAAGGCAGCAAACATCGGTGGGTGTAATTTTAAAAAGATTGCAGCATACAGTGAGAGCGTAATCGCTAATCCGGTTTTGAAAATCCGGGCTCCGAGTTTCATAAATTGATAATTCCTTTCGATTGGTTTCTAGTTGTTTATCATATAGCCGTTTAATGAGAATTTTAATCCATCGAATCAGAATATACACCTTTTTATAAAAACAATCAAGATGATCATATCCAAATCCTTCAAATATTAAGAGCAATGAAGCCTCTTTGTAAAGTACTTTCATTGCTCTTGTCGATTATTTATTTTTCATTGTTTTAAAGGCGAATTCAACAGCTTGTAATGTAACTTCAATATCTTCTTGTGTATGCTCTGTTGTTAAAAACCATGCTTCATATTTTGATGGTGCTAAATTAATTCCTTTGTCTAGCATCAGCCGAAAGAAGGTAGCAAACATCTCTCCATCCGTCTTTTCTGCAATTTCATAGTTCGTCACAGTTTCTGTTGTAAAGTAAATCGTTAACGCACCTTTTAGTCGATTAAGGGTAATAGGCATTGCGTATTGATCAACTAGAGAACGAATGCCATCTTCAAGTAGTTTCCCTAATGAATCTAGCTTCTCATAAATACCCTCTTGTTTTAATACTTCAAGACAAGCAATACCGGCACTAATTGATGCTGGATTTCCAGCCATTGTTCCAGCTTGGTACGCTGGTCCTAAAGGAGCGACTTGTTCCATAATTTCTTTCTTTCCACCGTAAGCGCCAATTGGAAGTCCGCCGCCAATGATTTTTCCTAACGCTGTAATATCGGGCTCGACGTTTAAGAGGTTCTGAGCACCGCCATACATAAAACGAAAAGCAGTGATCACCTCATCATAGATGACTAACGCTCCAGCAGCGTGCGTAAGTTCATTTACCTTTTCTAAAAATCCTGGTTTTGGCTCTACGATTCCAAAGTTACCGACGATAGGCTCGACAAGCACAGCTGCAATTTCAAGCCCCCATTTTTGTAACGCTTGTTCGTAAGCGTCAATATCGTTAAAAGGTACAGTAATTACTTCATTAGCAATTGATTTTGGTACCCCCGCTGAATCTGGTGTCCCTAAAGTAGCTGGACCTGACCCAGCGGCAACTAAAACTAAGTCGGAGTGACCGTGATAACAACCAGCAAATTTAATGATTTTATCTCGGTTTGTATAGGCTCTTGCCACTCGGATCGTTGTCATGACAGCTTCGGTACCAGAGTTAACGAAACGAATTTTTTCCATAGAAGGAATGGCTTCTTTTAACATTTTTGAAAACGTAATTTCTAATTTTGTAGGTGTTCCGTACAGAATTCCGTTGTGAGCGGCTTTTGTAATCGCTTCAGTAATATGTGGGTGGGCATGTCCTGTAATAATAGGGCCATACGCCGCTAAGTAGTCAATGTACTTATTTCCATCAACGTCCCAGAAGTAGGCGCCTTTTGCTCGATCCATAAAAACAGGAGCTCCGCCACCAACAGCTTTATATGATCTAGATGGACTATTAACGCCACCGACAATATGTTGTGTTGCTTCTTCATAAAGTTTGTTCGAGTGTTCTCGGTTCATTTTATCCTCCTAGACAGGTATAATATATACATTGTAGCATGTTTCATTGGTGAGTTGTAATCTTAGGTCGAGGGGGAAAGCGCGTGAATGTCATAGAAGTAAAAGATTTGCGCAGAGAATTTAAATCGCACTCGAGTCGCTCAGGTTTAACAGGAGCGTTTCGTGATTTGTTTACAAGAAATTATAAAGTGTTTCCGGCAGTAGACGGAATCTCACTTTCAGTAAAGCAAGGAGAGATGGTCGGATATATCGGAGAAAACGGTGCTGGGAAATCAACAACGATTAAAATGTTGACCGGGATTTTAACTCCGACATCAGGATCAGTTACGGTAAATGGAATGGATCCTCATAAACAAAGAGAAGAGTTTGTAAGAACAATCGGCGTCGTATTTGGTCAACGATCACAACTTTGGTGGGATATCGCTGTCCAAGAATCGTTTCGGTTATTAAAAAAAGTGTATCGCGTTCCTGATAAACAATACAGAGAACATATGGGATATGTCATCGAAACGCTAGAAATTACAGATTTGTTAGATAAATCCGTTCGAAAACTATCGCTAGGTCAACGAATGCGGTGTGAGTTAGCAGCAGCATTGTTGCATAATCCACCTTTACTCTTTTTAGATGAGCCAACAATCGGATTAGATGTTCTTGTAAAATTAAAGATTAGAAAGTTTTTAAAAGAAATTAACGAGACATACAAGACGACAGTCATCTTAACGACGCATGATATTTCAGATATTGAAGCGTTATGCGAGCGCGTCGTTCTCTTAGATGAAGGAAAAATTATTTATGATGGCAAACTGGCAGAGTTACAAGGCACATCCATAGAAGGGAAACAAATTGAGTTTGAATTTGTTAACGAGATTGGAAGAAATCAGTTAGTCTTGACATCCACGGGCTTTAACGTGAAATGGAACCAAAAAGATGGGCATACATGGGTCGCAAATATCGATGGTGATGAGACAGTCAGCTCATTATTCGTTAGTAAAATCGTTCAACAATTCCCAATAAAAAATGTGCGGATTAATGAGGTTTCAACAGAGGAAATTATTCGTAAGATTTATGAAGAAGGAATGATTTCTTTATGAGTATGTACGTAGAAATGATTCGAATCCGTTTTTTAATGATGTTGGCCTATCGAACGAATTACTATAGTGGGATTTTAATTTATAGCATTAACATAGGTGCGTATTACTTTTTATGGTCAGCGATTTATGGTGGAAAAGAACAGATTCAAGGATTGTCGGTTGTTCAAATGACAACGTATGTTGCCGTTGCTTGGATGGCAAGAGCATTTTATTTTAACAACATTGATCGTGAGATTGCCCAAGAAATTAAAGATGGAAAAGTCGCCATTGAAATGATCCGTCCTTATCACTACATGGCAATGAAAACGATGCAAGGGTTAGGAGAAGGGCTGTTTCGTCTTCTTTTCTTTTCAATACCAGGGATGATCGTTGTCGGACTTATCTTCCCTTTAACGTTTTCAGCAAGTGTGCAAGTGTGGGGTTGGTTCTTTCTGTCGCTAGTGTTTAGCTTTATTGTCAATACACAAATCAATTTATTAACAGGGGTTGTTACATTTTTCTTGTTTAATAATGCCGGATTGATTCGAGCAAAACGAGTCGTAATCGACCTATTTTCTGGCTTATTACTGCCAATTAGTTTTTATCCATCTTGGGCACAAGAGCTGATGCAGTATTTGCCTTTTCAAGCGATTAGCTATATCCCAAGTATGATTTTCACTGAAGGGTTCGTGGGCGGCGAAATTCTCCGAGCAATTAGCCTACAAGTGATGTGGTCAGTCGTGTTAATTATTCCAATTCAACTTCTCTGGCTTGTTGCAAAAAAACAACTGATTGTACAGGGAGGTTAAGATGTTTTATTTTTCTATTTTCTTTCAATATGCTGCACAGTATTTAAAAACAAGACTTGCTTATCGCGTTGATACAGTCGTTGAAATTTTTTCGGATTTACTATTCCAAGTAGTAAATCTAGTGTTCATTTTAGTTGTATTTGGTCATACGACATTTATTAGCGGTTGGATTCGTGAAGAGATTATTTTTATGTATGGCTTCTTTTTAGTCCCCTATGCGATCTTTTCGACCTTCTTTAATATTTGGGATTTTAACGACCGCTACATCGTAAAAGGTGAAATGGACCGAATTCTAACAAGACCAATTCATAGTTTATTTCAAATTATTATTGAACGCATGGAGTTGGAGTCGTTATTTGGCGTCGTAACCGGTCTAGTCATCATGTTTTATGCTGGTAGTCAATTAAATTTGCAGTTGTCTTGGTTTGATCCGATCATATTCGTTGTACTTGTGATTGGTGGGGCATTGATTTACGCAGGAATCTTCATCTCACTTGCAAGTATTGGCTTTTGGTCGGATAGTCGAACCGATATTATGCCGATGATGTACAACATCGGAAACTATGGGCGTTACCCTGTTGATATTTATCATAAAGTGATACGATTCATCTTAACGTGGGTGTTGCCATTTGCCTTTGTCGGTGTTTATCCTTCTGCATACTTTTTGAAACGTGAAGAGTGGTATGTTTACACTTCGTTAACACCAATTGTCGGCTTGTTCTTTTTTAGTCTCGCTGTTTTTCTTTGGAACTGTGGGGTAAAAAAATACCGAGGCGCAGGAAATTAATGAATTGCCTGTCCTAAATAAAACCGCCTTAGCATATGGATAACTGAGGTGGTTTTATTATGGGTACAATTATGTTGTTTCTTGTGATGTGTATTGCGGTGACTGGTATTATCTTTAGTGTCTTGTTGTTACTTAGGAATAAACCGATGATTAGAGGAAAGCAAATCTCACTGAGAAACTTTTTTGTATTGTTGCTCGTGTATGTTACTGTCATGCTCGGCTTTGGATGTATTTATATTGGACTAGAGTTAATGGGGATTACGGTGTTAACAGAGAACAATTTTCATGTTGGAGAAGGTTCTTTTTGGCATTTATTAGAAGATGCTCTGTATTTTAGTGCGGTTACCCTTTTATCTGTTGGGTATGGAGACATTACACCGCTCGGGATTGGGCGCTGGTTTGCAATAATAGAAGCACTGTTTGGGTATTTGCTTCCTGCAGCATTCGTTGTTTCTCATGTCATGAACTATGATCGAGCAAATTAGTTGTAGCGATTCACGTTTTTGGTTACCCTTAATGTAATACTATTAGTGGAGGGATACGAATGACTGTAGAAATTGGACAACTAGTTCCAAATTTTTTAAGAGAAGCAAGTAATGGAGAAACAATTAACATCACAGATTATAGAGGAAAGTATGTCGTTCTTTATTTTTATCCGAAAGATATGACCCCAGGTTGTACAACACAGGCTTGTGATTTCCGAGATTATCATCAAAAATTTGAAGACGTGAATGCAGTGATTTTAGGAGTGAGTCCTGATCCGTTAGAGCGTCACCATAAATTTATTGAAAAGCATGGGTTGCCATTTGTATTATTATCTGACGAAAACCATGAACTTGCCGAGATGTTTGACGTATGGAAATTGAAAAAAAACTTCGGTAAAGAATACATGGGCATTGAACGTTCGACGTTTATCCTTGATAAAGAAGGAAAGCTTGTGAAAGACTGGAGAAAAGTAAAAGTAAAAGATCACGTAGAAGAAGCCCTTCAATTTATTAAAGAAGAATTACAATAAGTTCCGAGACAATTGTCTATACGTACTGAAGAGTTGTGCATATGTATATATTGTGTAAGATAAACTCCCTCTTCAAACACCTATTTGCGAGAATATTCATTATTCTCGCTCTTTTTTTATGATAATATAAAGAAAAAGACGGTTGAGGTGAAGAAATGAACATTGTATCTACAACGAGACTAAATCAAGAAATTAGGCAAAACTTAAAGCAAAAGTATGAAGACGTCAACTTTCGTTTTTTTGAAAATATCAATGCCGCTGACTCTTTCCTTGAACAAGCAGAAGTTCTAATTACTTTTGGTGAGGACTTGACCGAACAAACAATTGAACGGATGGAATGTTTAAGGTGGATTATGGTTATATCTGCTGGCCTTGACTTGATGCCATTTGAAGCGATTAAGAAAAAGAATATATTAGTCACAAATGCAAAAGGGATTCATGCAACGCCGATGGCAGAGTATGCAATTGCAATGATGTTACAAGTCAGCAGAAAAACAAAGCAATTAATTGAACATGAGAAAAAATGTTTGTGGGACCGCTCTGTGAAAATGATCGAACTAAACGGTAAAACGCTTGGAGTATTAGGTACGGGTGCGATCGGTACGCAAATTGCAAAGTATGCAAAAGTGTTTAATATGAAGACGATTGGTCTAAACCAAAGTGGTAGAACAGTCGAGCATTTTGACGAAACGGTGGAGTTTAAACGCATTAATACGCTTTTAAACAGAAGTGATTATATTGTTTCAGTTCTCCCTAGCACGAAAGAAACAGATGGGATGTTAAATAAGCAGCTATTTGATCAGATGAAACAGGAAGCGATTTTTATCAATATTGGACGAGGTAAGAATGTCAATGAGGCAGACCTTATTCATACATTACAAGAAGGAAGATTGGCTCACGCAGTATTGGATGTTTTCGTACAAGAACCTTTACCAGAAGACCACCCTTTTTGGAAGATGGAGAACGTGACCGTAACGCCTCACTTATCAGGAATTTCTCCACAATACTTTCCAAGAGCAATAGAAATTTTTGAAACAAACCTTTTAACGTATAAAAAAGGTGGATATGAATATTTAAATGAAGTTGATTTAAATAAAGGATACTAAAGGTGGGGTTGAAGATGAAGTTATTGGTATGTGTAATGAATAATTATTACGCGAATGATATAGAAAAGATCGTGAAAGAAAAAGGGTACCGATTGACGAAATTATCAAGTACAGGTGGCTTTTTGAAAAAAGGGAGCACCACGTTTCTTTTTGGTGTAGAAGACAAAGATGTGAGTGTGTTAAAAGAAATACTTAAACAATCATGTTTATCAATTGAGAAAACGAAAGGGAAGTATGAAGGTGTAGAAGGAAGGTTTACGACATTCTTATTAGATAATGTTGAAAATATGTATGCCTGAATACTTAAAAACAGACCTTCTTCCTTTGCAAGGTAAGATCATTGACAACCGGCAATCATCTATATTATACTAATTATAACTATTACAAAGTAATAATATCTATCTAAAGAAAGAAGGTGTTGTTAAATGGCTGAACACCGTTTGCAAGAAGCCTTAGGTTCGTTAAAAAATACAAAAGTTCGTATGACGCCACAACGCCATGCGATCTTGGAATTTCTGTTTAATTCAGCTACTCACCCAACAGCGGACGAAATATATAAAGCGTTAGAGGATAAGTTTCCGAATATGAGTGTTGCAACTGTTTATAACAACTTACGTGTATTTAAAGAAGTAGGTTTAGTTAAGGAGTTAACGTATGGAGACTCTTCTAGCCGTTTTGACAGTGTAACAAGTGACCACTATCATGTCATTTGTGATGACTGTGGTAAAATCGTTGACTTTCATTATCCGGGATTAGATGCAGTCGAAACACTAGCAGCGCACGTTACAGGGTTTAAAGTAAAAGGGCATAGGATGGAAATCTACGGATTGTGTCCGCAATGTCTAAAAAAAGAACAACACTAAGCTGGTACCTTCGTTTTGAGGTAGCCAGTTTTTTTCTTTGTAGAAGGTTTCTTGTTACAGACGTCGAACTTTAATTTTAGAGATTTATTAAATTAGTTACCTAGGAGGTTTCGGATGAACGCCTTATTAGAGGAGTTATACCAAAATATAATCGTAGAAGAAAATGTCCAAGGTATCATTTTTATAGATAAAGAAGAAATGAAGAACAGCGAGATTGATTATTTTGATTTTGCCTTATTAATCGTCACAAAGAATGGGGAAAACAAAATAAATCATTATGAATTAATGAATCTAAAGGCGGAACTTCATTTTGTCAATGAGGAAGCATTTCATACCATCGCTTATAATGATGATAAAATATTGAACTGGTTTATATACGGAAAAACAATTTTTTCGCGAGGATTATTTATTGAAACGACAGTAAATCGCTTAAATCAAGCAAAAGAAAAACAAAAGCAGCTTAAAATAACAAAAGAGTTTTGCAAAGTTATTCGATATTACTATGATGCTAAAAAATTTTCACATATTAATAAACTTGTTGATGCTTATCAATCGATCCACCAAACGTTAGTTCACTTAGGTAACTTATCAATGATTGAACAAGGCTTGCAAACAAGTAACCCTACTTGGAGTGAAATCAAAATGTTTGAACCTGAGCTCTACAAACTATATCATGAGTTAATCTTCGGGGAAGAGGTCTTGAAAAAGCGAGTGGAGTTGCTACTACTGGGAATCAATTTCTTAATTGTTTCAAAAACGAAAGTTGGAACAAGTCATCTCTTATTGATAATGGAACAAAAAAAGAGATGGTCATTTGAAGAACTTTTAATAATAGAAGAAATTCAACATTACGCTCAGATGCTCAAATTATTGCTCGACTATCTTGTTGAACAAGGGAAGGTTGATATAATAAAAGAGGCTGTAGAAGGAAGAAATATATTCTTGCGACATTATTCGGTCAAGTAAGGTATGCTTGATTTGGCTAATAAACTTTTTTGTGAAATTGTGTTGACTTTATGTTTTGTTAATGGTAAGATAATTTTTGTCGCCAAAAACGAAACGTTTAAAGCGACTTAAGTTGAAAATAACTTTTAGAAATGTTGTTGACAACGATTTGATAATTTGTTATATTAATAAAGTCGCTGATTGAGCGGCGCAAACAATTTGCTCTTTGAAAACTAAACACACAGCCAAGCGAAATAAGAGATACATGTTATCTCGTCAATGAATTACAAGTATGAGCTATATCAGCTTTT
>CAZIRM010000086.1:0-4035 GCA_964541705.1 uncultured Bacillaceae bacterium
GTTCAATCGCACGTTGTACGTTTGGTTCACGCTGTACTCGCTCGCGAACTTGACGAATGTCTTGGCGTGTTTCTGGACGTTGTTCCGTGCGCGTAAGCTCTTGTTCTGCTGTGCGTAAAGCATTGACAATTCGTTCTCGACCTTGTTCACCTCGACCTGTTTGCACCAGTACTCGCGCTTCATCTATGGCTCGCTCTACTGGTCTTGCTACTTCTCGGTCTACGCGTGGGTTGTTTACAACTTCATTGCGGACTTGTTCAATCGCACGTTGTACGTTTGGTTCACGTTGTACTTGCTCGCGGACTTGTCGAACGTCGTCACTCACTCGCACTTCTTGTGTTGACTCTAGACGTTGTTCCATTCGTGCCAGTTCTTGTTCTGCAGTACGTAACGCCTGGACGATTCGTTCGCGACCTTGTTCACCTCGACCAGTTTGCACCAGTACTCGCGCTTCATCTACGGCTCGCTCTACTTGTCTTGCTACTTCTCGGTCTACGCGTGGGTTGTTTACAACTGCACTGCGCACGTGCTCGATCGCACGTTGTACGTTTGGTTCACGCTGTACTTGCTCGCGAACTTGACGAACGTCTTCGCTAGCCTTTACTTCTGCTTTTATTTCAAATTTAGGATCTAACTCTTTTGCTATATCATTTAGAACCTCATTCAGCGGTCTTCCATGTAGTGCTTCATGTACTGAATTTAGATGATTTGAAGTAACTTCTAAACGTTTATTTGCAATCGCTTGAACTGAATTCAATCGCTGTTCAATCGTTCCGTTTTCTGATTCGATAAAACGTTGTAATGATTGGACGGAGTCGCGATTTAACGGTACCCCTTTATCAAGAATTATTTGCGCTGCTTGTTGCAAATCTTTTGATGGATTCGAGACGCCTAAATTACGGATTGCTTGACTTGTATTAGAAACTTCTACTTGAGAGGCAGAAGCTGAAGAATTTGTAGTGATTGCTTTTACCCGGACAATTTGGTCATCTTGTCCAAAAACTTGTACAGTCACTCTTTCCTGACTCGGTAATCTTCCTTCATCAAATTTCGCGTTAATTTCTTTACCACGAATTTGAAGTACAGCTTCAGATTCAGAAACTCTTTCCTTAACCGTTGCTCTATATACTTCACCTTGTTTAAGCTCTAGTGGTTTATCACTTGTATTTATTTGGCTTTTCATTACTTGTGTATTTATCTGCATCTTCTCACACTCCTGAGTTGCCTTCTACCTTATGTATCGGATTTTCTAATAGCAAAGTTTAGAAGTGACAAATTAAAACTCGAACCTTCAACAACGTTTATTGACAAAAAACACCCCTTCTTTAAAAGGGATGTTTATTATGATCTTCAAAGAAAAAATCCTTTTCTAAACTAGTGCCCCTTTTTGTTGAATCTGTCAGGCGCTCATTTTTATCAGAAATTAACTGCGATCCTTTTAACAAAGCTTCCTCACCAAATTTGTCACGGAGTTTGTTAACAACCTTTGTTAATTCGTGTTTTTTGACATCTTGTTCGTATGAGAATAAGTTTAATTGTTTATGCGCATATTTCTTTTCTATCAAATGTTGTGCAGTTATCCCTAATAAACGAATTGGTTCTTCATTCCAATGCTTTTGGAATAGCTGTTTTGCGTATGAGTAAAGCTCTGATTGAGAAGATACAGGACTGTCTATCGTTATACTTCTTGTCACTGTTTTTCTATTTGCATATCTAATTGTAAGTTGTACTGTTTCTGCACAAACTTCCTTCTTAGCCATTCTTCTACTCACTGAATCGGCTAAGTTCATTAAGACTGTTTTAATCTTTTCTATATTAACAGTATCCGCTGGCAATGTTGTAGAATTCCCGATACTCTTGAAATCATAAATTGAGGTTGGATCTACAATTCGAGGGTCATCGCCATTGGCGCGTTCAATTAACTTTTCACCTACAACACCTAATGAGTGTTTTAGTGCATGACGTTCTGCCTTTGCTAAATCCTTAATGGTATAAATTCCTAATTTATTTAACTTTGTAGCAGTTTTTGTACCTACTCCATGCATTTCTTTTACGGGAAGTGGCCAAAGGATCTCTTCAATATCTCTTTTTCTTATAATTGTTATACCCATAGGTTTCTTCATGTCACTAGCCATTTTAGCTAGGAACTTATTAGGTGCAATTCCGATACTGCATGGCAACATTAGTTCATTTAATAACCTTTTTTGAAGGCCTGAGGCGATTGAAACCGGCGTTCCCATTGTATAACAATTCGTAATATCCATATAGCCTTCATCAATAGAAACCGGTTCAACTAATGGTGTATAGTCTCTAAGGAGTTGAAACATATGTAAAGAGGCATTTCTGTATCGATCAAAATTAGGTTCCAAAACTATGAGATTGGGACAAAGCTTTCTTGCTTCCCATAAAGGCATCGTTGTTTTAACACCTTTTGCTCTTGCTTCGTAACTACTTGTAACAATAATGCCACGCCTTTCATTCGCATTACCAGCAATTGCAATTGGTTTCCCCTTTAACTTAGGGTTATATGCTACCTCCACAGAAGCATAAAAACTATTCATATCTACATGTAAAATCACACGACCCTTTTTCGGATAATATTGTTTCAAATTCCTCACCCCCTTCTCTATTATACTAAAACAAAAATAGGACAAAAATGATTGAGGTTGACTCAAGATTTTGTCCTTCTATTATGAATTTTATATCGCCTTCATTTGCAGCTCATTTTTCACTGGTAAAAGGATCTCTACTAATGTCCCTTTCCCTTCCTGACTAATAAAATTAATTTTCCCTTGATGCTGTTCAACAATCTTGTGACTCACTGTTAAGCCAAGGCCTGTCCCTTTTTCTTTTGAAGAGTAGAAAGGTTCTCCTAGTCTTTGACGAAACAATTCAGGGATCCCTTGTCCTCTGTCCTCAACTAACACTTTAATAAAGTTATCTTCTGCTTGATCAATGGTAATCGTAACGACCTCCTTTTCACTAGATGCTTCAATCGCATTTTTAATTATATTGATAAAAAGCTGCTTTAATTTGTTTGGCTCGCAATCAATCAAATACTGAGCCACTGGCACATATTCAACATATACGTTGTTCATATTCGCTTGGGCTTCAAGTAGTGACACAACGTCTGTTAAGAGTCTTGTTACGTCATTATTGGAGAAATCTAACTTTTGTGGTTTGGCTAATATTAACAACTCACTAACAATTTGGTTAATACGATCTAACTCTTTAAGCATTAAATCGTAAAAAAATGTATTGTCTAGTTCTTCTTTTCTTAATAATTGTATAAAACCTTTAATTGAGGTCAGAGGGTTACGAATCTCGTGTCCTACACTTGCAGCTAACTCACCCACAATCGATAGTTTTTCTGATTTTCTTAACTGCTCTTCAGCATTCTTTTTGTCCGTTATGTCTCTTCCAATTACCATCAACCCACGTCTACTGCCATCATCATTAAAAATAGGAACCTTTATCGTATCAAAATACTTGTTGGAACCATCGGGTTGAGGAAATGTTTCATCATACCTTGACATCTGCCCATTTTTCCATGCCCTTTCATTAGAAACCTCACAATCAAGTAAAATATCTCGATAAAACGGGGTTGTATACTCAGCAAGCTCTCGATCCTTTTTTCCATGATAGTTTACACTTTCTAGTTCAAATAACTTTAAACAAGCTTCGTTTGCCTCAAGCCATCTACCCTCTCCATCCTTATAAATGACAAAGTCAACCATCACATTAATAAATTTAGTGAAATTCTCTTTTTCTTTTTTTCGAAGTCTTATTTGTTGAAGGATAACAATGATAAGTAGAAAAAATAAGAGTAGAATAAGACTATTCATTATCCAGCGTCTATCAATGTATTCAATAAATGTTTGATTTAAAATGGAAATGATAAGATAAATTAAGATTGTGATTGGAAAAACTATATAGAGTAAACGTTTCAACTGTGATAAACCCCTATCCCTGTAAAATAGTCTATAATAGAGACAACAGGTTTATTCTACCATATATTCCGCTGTCAAATGTAAA
>CAZIRM010000086.1:4045-9745 GCA_964541705.1 uncultured Bacillaceae bacterium
GGGCGCGTCCTTCATGGTAACTCGGTCATAGACCTCATTTCCGACACGTACGGCCTGGAGGTCGGGTTGGTCGAACGTGTACTCCACCCTGACGTCCTGGGGTGTGGAGGCGAACAGCACGCCGCCGGTCAGCACGACCGCGCAAAAGCTATAATAGAGACAACAGGTTTATTCTACCATATATTCCGCTGTCAAATGTAAAAAATTATCAAAATTCTTACAAAAGATTTGCACAAAAAAACGGCGCTATAAAAGTTTATCAAGTTACAAAAAAGAAGGTATCAAATGAATACCTCCTCAAATTTTCATCAACCAATTAAATTTTAGCCACTCGGAAAAAAATTTCCTTCTTCTGTAAATTTCATTTACTGTGTAGCTACTTCTTTAATAATCGCCGTAACCAGTTCCGCTGTTTTGACGAGCTCGTCAATCGGCATTTTTTCATTCGTCGTATGGATGTCTTCGTATCCTACAGCAAGGTTTACAGTCGGAACCCCATGACCCGCAATAATGTTCGCATCACTACCACCACCACTTGTTTGCAGCTTTGGTTCTCTACCTATCGTTTTTATTGCTGCTTGCGCTAGTTGAACGACGTAATCACTCTCGCCGAATTTAAATCCAGGATACATCACTTCAATATCTACATTTGCTTCGCCACCCATTTTGGTAGCTACCTCTTCAAATGCTTGCTTCATTTTTTCAGCTTGTGCTTCCATTTTTTCAGCAACTAACGAACGAGCTTCTGCTAAAATTTCAACATGGTCGCATACAACATTTGTTTGCGTCCCTCCAGCAAAACGACCAATGTTTGCTGTCGTTTCTTCGTCAATTCTTCCTAACGACATTTTTGCAATTGCTTTTGCTGCAATTGTAATCGCTGAAACTCCTTTTTCAGGTGCTACCCCGGCATGAGCAGTCTTTCCTTTAATGATTGCATTTACTTTTGCTTGCGTCGGTGCTGCAACAATTATATTTCCAACTTCTCCATCACTATCTAGTGCGTAGCCATATTTCGCTTTAATTAACGTTGGGTCTAACTCTTTCGCACCTTTTAAGCCAGACTCTTCACCGACAGTAATAATAAATTGGATCATCCCGTGCTCTATATTGTTTTCCTTAAGAACTTTCACAGCCTCTAACATTGCAGCTAATCCAGCTTTATCGTCTGCTCCAAGAATTGTTGTCCCATCGGTTCGTATATAGCCATTTTCAATAACGGGTTGTACATTATTTCCCGGGACTACCGTATCCATATGACTAGTGAAATAAATCGGATCAACGTTATCCTTCGTTCCATTAAGCGTGCAAATTAAGTTTCCTGCTCCATGACCGGACTGTTCAGTTGTGTCGTCCTCAAAAACATCGATCTCTAATTCACTGAACTTCTTTTTTAGCACATCGGCAATTTCTCTTTCAAACTTTGTTTCTGAATCAACTTTTACTAACTCAATAAATTCCTGTACTAATCTTTCTTGATTAATCAATGTAATGCCTCCATCCATAGCTGTTATGTAGTTAATAATCCCATTCTACCATTGTTTTGCTAAGTTATGTAGTGAACTCACTTTTCTATCTATGAGTTTTTTACCTAATAATACTTGTTTTCTTTTTTAATTCAAAGTAAAATATTAATTGAGAATTAAGGTTGGGAGGGTTCATTCTTATGCGCCGTAAACACCGTAAAATTATTGTTTATGTAATGATTATTACAATGTTATTAGGTACATTATTTTCTGGAATCGCAGCATTATTTTAAATCGCACTTAAAAAGATACTAGCCATAAGGCAGTATCTTTTATTCTTTTATTGCCCCTTTTTCAATCGCAACTTTTACAAAGTCCTCGCTTGAATTGAGAATGTATACTTTCGTACCTAATGGAATTGATGAAAATAAATCTTCTACTTCGTCATTTACCATTCTTACACAACCACCTGTAATATATTTTCCTATTGAGGATTCTGCGTTATTTCCATGAATCCCGTAAATTCTTCCGTCAGTTTCTTTTGCGTCAAAACCGATCCATCTTGTTCCTAAAGGGTTTTCTTTTACTCCCCCTGGGATATCCTTTTTTCGATAATAAGGGTTAACGGCTTTAATAACAATTGTAAACTCACCTTCAGGAGTTAACTCTTCAGTTCTTCCAGTTGCGACAGAATAAATGTTTTTAATTTTTCCATCTAAGATAAACGCCATTTCATTTGTTTGCTTATTAACAATCAAATACGGATCACCTACGATAGGATTTTGTCCTAATGGCCATATTGGCGATAAAAAAATCATTAAAGAAGATAAGGCTGTGAGTAATAGACGAGTCATAACTATTCCTCCTCATGCTTTTCTTTAGTTTTTTACAGTATCGCCAATTTATCCATCATTAGTGTTTAAAATGTCTTTTTATAATTAAATATTGTTCAATTTCCTTTACTAAACCAAATAAGGAAGATCGAATCTCAAATTCCTCACGATTTTTTGGCAACTCCATCTCTTTAAATTCATCTTGCAGCGCATAAAGCCGCTCTAGAATATCAATCGGACTTTTCTCTGGTGTAACAGCTTGGCTTAGTTCCATTAAAAAATCTGATATTTTATCACCTTGTATAAACGTCTCTTGAAAAGAAGTAATCAGTGGCATCATTCGCTCAATAATATCAAGCTGCTTTTCGCGCATTTTAAAATAATGATAGTATTGGTCGTCATACCGTAACAAGTGATTTTCAATATTCGCCAACGCGATACCTTTGCCTTTTTTTAACAGGTCAGCTGTTTCGGTTATTTCTTTTCCATCCCAATTGTTGTCGCCCTCTTTTAAGTAAATCGCAAATTGTTCAAAAATCATTTTATAGTTTTTTTCAATTTTTAATTGAATTTGCTCGAGCTTTCCTTCTACACTTGGCATATAGCTATTCATCAGCAAAGCCATCCCAATTCCAATAATGATTAACGCTAACTCATTAAGAAAAATTGAAAGATTCATTTCGCCAAAAGTGTAAATATGCAAAATGATAACCGAGCTCGTCGCAATACCTTCTTGGGCTTTAAAATATACGACCGTAGGAATAAATAAGAGAAGTAAAATTGCCACAGATATCGGATGATACCCTAATAATTCGAACATAATCGAACCGAAAAGTATCCCAATCATACATGCTAAAAAACGCTCCCAAGAGATTAAGAATGACTGCTTGCGAGTTTTTTGTATACATAAGATTGTAATAATTCCTGCTGAAGCATAGAAATGCAACCCAAGCCATTCTGCAATAGCTATCGCAATCGCCGCTCCAATTGCCGTTTTTAATGTTCGATAACCAATTTTAAACATAGATTAATTCCCCTTATACAAGTTGTCTATCATTATATTCTACATTAGGAGTTAGAATAATAAAACTCATTAATAACAATAAAAAAATGACCTAAACAAACGTAGGTCATTAGTTCTTATAATATTTTATCAAGAAAATCTTTGGCACGGTCTGTTTTAGGATTTGTGAAAAATTCAGCTGGTGGTGTTTCTTCTAACAATCGACCATCTTCTAAAAACAAGACACGGTCTGCAACTTCACGTGCAAATCCCATTTCGTGTGTAACGATAGCCATTGTCATTCCACTTTGTGCTAAAGCTTTCATTACTTCGAGTACTTCCTTAACCATTTCTGGATCAAGTGCTGAAGTTGGTTCATCAAATAACATAACTTCAGGCTCCATTGCTAATGCTCTGGCAATAGCAACTCTTTGTTTTTGTCCACCAGAAAGCCTTGAAGGATATTCTTCTGCCTTATCTTCTAGACCAACTTTCTTTAGTAAATCCATTGCTTTTGCTTTTGCTTCTTCTTCTTTTAATCCTTTTACCTTCATTGGAGCATACGTAATATTTTTCGTCACATTCATATGTGGGAATAAATGAAAGTGTTGAAACACCATTCCAATTTTTGAACGGACTTTCATAATATTTACTTTTTTATCATTAATCTTTTGATCACCAATCCAAATTTCTCCTTCTGTTGGTGTTTCAAGCAAGTTCATACATCTTAACAGCGTTGACTTTCCTGAGCCCGAAGGACCTATAATAGCGACAACGTCACCTTTTGCGATCTCTGTATTAATATCTTTTAATACTTCTAACTTACCGAATGACTTGTATAACTCTTTTACTTTAATCACTGCGACCTAATCTCCTTTCGACTAATCTACCTAGGAGTGTTAACGCCATTACTAAAACATAATAAACTAATGCCACAAGCAATAGAGGCTCGAATGCGCGGTATTTTTCTGCGGTTACAATTTGTGCCCTTCTCATAATATCAAGTACACCAATAGTTGAAACGATGGCAGATTCCTTTGTTAACGTAATAAACTCATTCATTAGTGCAGGTAAAATGTTTTTAATTGCCTGCGGTAAGATTATATTCAGTAACATAGGACGGTAAGGAACACCAAGAGCTTCAGCAGCTTCTCTTTGACCTTTGTCAACTGCTTGTATTCCAGCTCGGATAATTTCTGAAACATAGGCTGCAGAGTTAAAACCAAACGTCAGCACTGCTGCTGCGTATGGAGTAATAACAAAACCCGTAAGCTGTGGGGTCGCATAATACATTAAAAACAATTGTAATATTAAAGGTGTCCCTCTAAAAATAGATGTATAGATGTCTGCGATCCAGCGTAGTGCTTTAAACTTACTAATTTTGAATAAAGATAAAACTGTACCTAATAAAAAGCCAAAAATAAGTGCAACACTTACTATTTGTAACGTGACCTGTATCCCTTTCATGATAAAAGGGATAGAAGGCACGATTTGGCTAAAATCCAAATCCATGCCTACCTCATTCCTCTCTTTAATTTATTTATTCTAATTCACCAGAGAACCATTTTACGATTAGTTCTTCCATTGTTCCGTTATCAAACATTTCTTGAAGAACTTCATTAAATTGGTTTGTTAATTCACTGCCTTTTGGTAATGCAATTGCAGACCCAGCTTCCGTTTCCTCTTCAATCACGAATGATGTTAAAACTGGATTAGCGTCAACATGTCCTTGACCTACAGTATTTTCAATAATTGCTGCATCAATACGGCCTGAGAGTAATTCTTGGATTAAATCTGTGATACGATTTCTTTGTGCAATTTCCACTCCGCCAACTTCTTCAGAAATCTCTTCGGCAATACCTTCTTGAATCGAACCTAACTGAACTCCTAAGATTTTCCCTTGTAAATCTTCTAAACTTTGAATTCCACTATCATTTTTTGTTACAATTGTTTGTTCTGCTGTATAGTATACAACTGTAAAATCAACACTTTTTAATCGATCTTCTGTTGGAGTCATACCCGCTATTACAAAGTCAACTCTATTATTCGTTAATGCTGGAATTAGCCCACTAAAATCCATGTCTTGGATCTCCAGTTCAAAACCTAAAGCATCAGCAATGTAATTAGCAATGTCAATATCAAATCCAATAATTTCTTCACCGTTTGCAGTATCAATAAACTCATATGGTGGATAGTCAGCAGATGTACCCATTACTAGTTTTTGTTTTTCTCCTGAACCACTTTTAGTTCCACAAGCTGCCATTAAGGCAATTAACATTATACAAGAAATTAATAATGATGCAAATTTTATCTTTTTCATTTTTTTATCCTCCGTCTTTTTTTAAGTTTTTATAATTTTTTATTCGCGTTACAAGATAATCAAAAATTGGGTCTTTGA
>CAZIRM010000087.1:0-9646 GCA_964541705.1 uncultured Bacillaceae bacterium
TTTTGTAACTGCTTTGCTTGTTTGTTTTAACGCATCTTGAATAAGCTCAATCAGTTGCTGTAGTGCGACAGCCCAATCAAGTTCGTTTACTTCGTCGCACAATTCGTAGAATAGACCGCCTAATGTACGTTGGTCTGTATTACAACGATTTTGCCACGAAAGGACAATATAACGTGCGAATACAATGGTTGTATGACTAATAAGCCCATCATATGAACGGCTTTGAAACTCTTTCTGTAGTTTTAATAGTGATTTGGTCGTCTTAAAGAAGACCTCTATATCCCATCTCATGCCGTAAATACGGACAATCTCTTGTTCTGTCAGGGTACAGTCGGTGCTGAGAATGGCTAACCATTCGCTTTTCTTGTTCCTATTTTGGATGAAGACGACTTTAACAGGTGTTCCATTTGCCATCGTACAATGGATGGATCGTAATATGCCTTTGTTTGGTTGAGCATCTACTTTTTTGGCCAATACGTAAAGCTCTTTCAGAGAGACTCTCTGGCCGTTCACCATGTAACGCTGTTTCGTTTCTTTTACCATCCCTATGACATCCAAACCTTGCTCAACAATATCCTTTACAAGTGGTGGTAAAGTAAACCATGAGTCCATTAAGACATACCTCGCATCAATGCCACTTGTCACAGCGCGATGAATCATAGCTGGGATTTGTGCAGGTGCTGATTGTAGGGCATCCAATCGACGTTTGTACCCTGATGTGGTTGTTTTTGTCTATCATATAGGGAGCACCTCTTCTTATGTGGTAGTGATTTCTCGACAATCCCACTATACCAGAGAATGAGGTGTTTTTTCATTTTTAAACCCATGTTTCATGTACCGAGTTGATTGTAGCGGAATGCGCTCGACTCCTGCGGGAAGTAGTGGCAGGTGTGAGACCCCGCAGGCGAAGCCGAGGAGGCTCACGGCCACCCCGCGGAAAGCGAGCGCAATGGAGCGGAAATCAACTCTCATGTTTATAATGTCAAGTTATAGATTAGATAGACCAAAAACGTAGTATCACCAACTAACCACTTGAATTATTTAGGTGCGAAAGTTGAGTTAATAAATCCTAAAAAAGATTAGTCGAAACCGAGATTAATCTTTTTTCTCATAGCTATTCTTGAAAGAATTTGCAAAAGCTAAATAATACGAGTTTTGGCTAATTATGAAAATTCACTCAATTTAAAGAAAAAATGGTTTGGAAATGTTATTATTGAAAGATAAATAGATTTAAAACATGGAGGGCATAGAAATGAAGCTATCAGATTATGGTGAAAAGACAGTGAAGCACCCTTTGATTGATAAAGTAATCCAAAATATTGAAAAAGTAGTAGTTGGTAAGAATAGAGAAGTCACATTAAGTTTAGTAGCTATGCTTAGTGGTGGTCACGTATTGTTAGAGGATGTGCCCGGAGTGGGTAAAACAATGCTGGTAAGAGCACTAGCTAAAACTATTGGAGCTGACTTTAAGCGAATTCAATTCACACCTGATTTGTTGCCTTCTGATGTAACAGGTGTTTCAATTTATGATCAGCGTTCAAAAGAATTTGCATTTCGACCAGGACCAATCATGGCAAATGTGGTCCTAGCGGATGAGATTAATCGTACATCCCCTAAAACACAAGCGGCCTTACTAGAGGCATTAGAAGAAGGCACTGTAACAACTGACGGTGAAACAAGACAGTTACAGAAACCTTTTTTCGTAATGGCAACTCAAAATCCTATTGAGCATAGCGGTACTTATCCACTTCCGGAGGCTCAATTAGATCGCTTCCTCTTTAAATTTAAAATTGGTTATCCAACGATTCATGAGGAAATGGAAGTGTTAAATCGAGTAGAGAAACAACATCCAATAGAGACAATTGAGGCGATTCTATCATTACAAGAATTAGTCATGATGCAAAAGGAAGTAACGGATGTGCACGTAAATGATGCGGTTAAGTACTATATTATTTCTATTGTAAACGAAACGAGGCAGCATAGCAGTGTCCAAATAGGTGTAAGCCCAAGGGGATCAATTACTTTGATGAAGGCAGCACAAGCATATGCTTACATCCAAAAGAGAGAATATGTGATTCCTGATGATATTAAATTTTTAGCACCGTTTGTCCTCGAGCATCGGTTGATTTTACATCCCGAATCAAAATTTAATCAAATATCATCGCATTCGATTATTCAAGAGATACTTGAACGAGTCAAAATACCAATTAGAAATGAAGTAGTAGTCAATGATTATTAATTGGATAAAAAAATTCCGTAGTTTCTTTCGTGTTCTTCTATTAGCAATATTTATTGTAGCGACGTATTCATATGCTATGTTTCAAGGTGGATTCGTTAGTTGGTTTCTCTTTTACATGACCACTTGTTTAATATTTTTGGTCATTGTTTATGCCTTTGTGCCGATTGGTAAAATTGATGTCGCTAGAAAAATTAGTGGTAGGTTAGTAGCTGGAGAAGATATTGTGATTCATCTGACCCTAACAAGATCATTTCCGTTTCCATTCTTTTACTTTGTCATAGAGGATATTTTTTCAGAGGATGTATACTTGAAAAATGAGAGTGCAAACGCCAAAGTTATTTTATATCCTTCTTTCTTGCGGAAAATTACCTTTTCTTATCCAATTCGAAATATAAGGCGAGGAGAATATCAATTTACAACAGTTAACATTAGAACGAGTGACCCTTTTGGGATCTTTAAAAAACAAAAGTGGATTAAGAAAGAAGATCTATTTATTATTTACCCCAATTATCAACCATTAGATGAGTGGAAGATTTACAGTGAGAACGTGACCGACGCTAAAATGACAACCAATCACCTAGCGAAAGACGTAACATCAGTGGCAGGTTCAAGGGAGTATGTTCCAGGCGACCGTTTAACAGCCATTGACTGGAAGGTGACAGCTAGAGTTAATAAACTAATGACAAAAGAATTTGAAAACCAACTGGGCCAAAGTTTTCTCATTATGCTAGATCATACGATAAGTGGGAAAACGGCAATGGACGAAATTGAAAAGGCAATATCATTATCAGCCTCAATTATTGTCCAAGCCTCGCATCAACAGATCCCAATTGGGTTAATGACAATAGCCGACGACACAAAGAATTTCCCAATAAAAATTGGACAAGACCATCAGTTACGATTGATTGAACATTTAGCAAAACTGCAACTACCAACGAGTTTTAATTTTGATGAAGCTCTCTTAAAAGAAATAAATAAAATTGAAAAAAATACAATATTGTTTATTGTGCAAACAGAGATAAATGCTAGAACACAAGAGAGTATAAGGATGTTAGTAAACAAAGGAATAAAGGTCGTTTATTGCTTTGTATGTAATGCAATGTCGGAGCAGCAAAGAAAACAATTGGCACTAATGAAACAGTCTAATGCCCATGTATTTTTGTTCCATGGTGAAAATTTTAAAGCGGATATCTCTGGAGGTGAGCAACATGCTTCAACGGTCTAGAGCCTTTTCTATCCAACTAGTTATACTCTATGTGTTAGCTTTTTTAATAGTAAGAGAGTGGTTAATCCCGCTCCCGTATATTACTGACATTGGAAACATTGAAACTTTTATATATTTTACACTCGGCTGTTTTATCCTTATGTTCTTCAGAGTTAGATTTTATTTTGCCCTTCCCTGTATTGCCTTCATGATTGTATTTGTAATCCATCATTTTTACGCTGAAGGGCCTTTTTTCTTTGAGGGGATAGCCACCGCTAAAATGTTAGTACCACTATTGTTTTCGGAAGTCGTAATTTTAATAGAGAAAAACATAAGTTCAACCTCGTTTGAGTTTCAAAGCTTGCTGTTTCTACTTATCTTAGCGATTGGTAGTTACTTAATACATTTTTGGGTTCGCTATGCAAAAAAAATTTTTTTCTTTCTGCTAGTGACACTTATTTATATGACCGTGTTAGATACGTTTACCGAGTATGAAGCAGATCGGGCGATTATTCGATTTTCTATCCTAGGCACAGTGCTTTTACTTCTACTTTTTAAAGAGAAGCTTGAAAAGATAGAAAAAGTGCAAACGATAGGGTTCTCAGTTACTACCTACAGTATCGGTGTGATTTCCTTAACAGCTGCTGTGCTAATCGGTTTTTATGCCCCCAAGCACGATCCGATATGGCCTGATCCTGTTCCGACAATGAGGGCAATGACAACTGGTGGGCAAATTCGCACACAACAGAAAACAATTGGCTATAGCGAGGATGATGAACAATTAGGTGGGAGTCTTACCTTAAATGATCAGTTAGTATTTACAGCCATTACAAAAGAAAGTCATTATTGGCGAGGTGAGTCAAAAGAGATTTATACCGGAAAAGGTTGGAGATCGATTGACCAGGTAGAGAATCAAACATTCCTCTATGCTGAGGCCTATGATGAAAAAGTAGCGGTTCGTTTATATGAACCAACAGTAAAGACAACGAAACAGGACGTTTCAATTTCAATGGTTGATGGTCAAAGTTTTTGGCACTTGTTTTATCCCGGTCAAGTGCTATCGATAGAGGATTTACGAACAAAAGAGCCTTCGGAAATAACGTTTCATTTAGACTATGTGAGTGGAAAGCTCGGTATAGTAAAGAATGAAAATCGAGAAAGACTCTTAGTTGAAGAATATCAAATGATATATGATAGTCCTGAATTTAATATAACGGAGTTAAAACAGCTACCTCAAACAGACCCTGCTCATATTAAAGAAGTATATTTGCAGCTGCCTGAATCTCTCCCCGAGCGAGTTGGCGAACTCAGTCGTCAAATTACTGAGGGGCTAGAAAATCGTTATGACAAGGTGACAACCATTGAAAAATACTTTTCAAAAAATAAATTCTCTTATCAGACAGAAAATGTTGCTATCCCGGATAGGACACAAGACTATGTCGATCAGTTTTTATTTGAAACACAAGAAGGGTATTGTGATAATTTTTCGACAGCGATGGTAGTTTTACTTAGGTCAATTGATATTCCAGCACGTTGGGTAAAAGGCTTCACGGAAGGAAACCGTGTGGAAACTTTGGAAAATGGCTACAAGGTGTATGAAGTAAGGAATGAAAAGCCCATTCGTGGGTGGAAGTGTACTTCAATGGTGTTGGCTGGGTTCCATTTGAGCCAACAAAAGGGTTTAACCAAAGTGTGAATTTTTTCGAAGACCCTAAAGAAGATGTACCGGTAAATACTGAGGTTGAGGAAGAGAAAAAAAATAATAATGAAGAAGAGAAGACTGAACCAGAACGAGAGAATCCATTTCTTCCTCAAAGTGCGGGTCAAAACATAGCGGATCCTACTATTAAGAAAGCCATCGAAGAGAACGAAACAGATCATTTTGTTGTATTGGCTCGTATAGCTTTGGTCATCCTTCTTGTAGTGGTGATCTCGTTTGTTCTTTTTAGGAACTATCGCCGCCTACTTTCATTAGTTTTCCTCTTTTATTTTAAGTATATCGCTAGAAGTAATGATTATATGAAAAATTATGAGTGTATTCTATGGCTACTAAAAATATATGGATTGAACTATCATCATAACGAAACGCTGCGGGAGTATGCAGCGAAAGTTGATGATGTACTAAATAACAAGTTATTTTCGCAATTGACGCTTCATTATGAGAGTTGTTTTTATGGGCAGAAGCTAGATCGCATGCTTTGGGAGAAAAATAAAGATGTTTTCCTTACTATTATTCGAACGATCAGTTCTTGACCATTAATCTATCGCTTGATACAATTATGCTGATGTCGAACAATGTAGATTAAACCTTCGTATATCCTTAGGAATATGGCCTAAGAGTCTCTACCGGATCACCGTAAACGATCTGACTATGAAGGCAGGATAAATGTATCTTATCTGGTGCTAGTATTCTGCCTTTCTATTTAAAAGTAGCTTCTTTAGCTATTCTTTAGGGAGGGGAGAATACTAGTTTTTTTGTTAATAAAATCTATATTAGTGCGAACGTCTCTTGTAAGTATCAACCGCGGTCTTGCCCGTAAATAAACATAGGGAGTTTCGTTAAAAATAAGCGTGTGGATTGAATGGACTCACTGTGATGAAGTACGACATTAAAATTATCTCTATATAAAAAGGGTGGAAAACGATGCAAATAATTAATGAAAAAATTGTAGTATTGGACTTTGGAGGACAATATAACCAACTAATTGCTCGAAGAATTCGTGATTTAGGCGTTTTTAGTGAGTTACTTCCACATACGACTACAGCTGAAGAACTAAAGGAAATGAATCCAAAGGGGATTATTTTTTCTGGTGGACCAAACAGCGTCTATGGAGAAGGGGCTCCTCATTGTGATGAAAAGATATTAGAATTAGGCATCCCAGTATTGGGGATCTGCTATGGTATGCAATTAATGTCACAACATTTCGGTGGAAAGGTAGAAGCAGCTAACCATCGAGAGTACGGAAAAGCAATGATTTCCGTGAAGAATCCAACAAAATTATATAAAGAACTACCGCTAGAACAGTCTGTTTGGATGAGTCATGGAGATTTAGTCGTGACACCACCACAAGGTTTTGTTGTTGATGCAACAAGTGTCTCTTGTCCAGTTGCAGCTATGAGCGATGTTTCCCGTGAACTATACGGAGTGCAGTTCCACCCTGAAGTGCGTCATTCTGATTACGGCATTCAATTACTAGAAAACTTCGTGTATAACGTTTGTGAATGTGAAGGCAATTGGTCAATGGAAAACTTCATTGAAATAGAAATGGAGAAAATTAAAGAACTAGTAGGTGACCGTCAAGTGCTTTGCGCACTAAGTGGGGGAGTAGATTCTTCCGTTGTTGCTGTACTAATACATAAAGCGATTGGTGATCAATTAACATGTATGTTTATCGATCACGGATTGCTTAGAAAAGGCGAAGCCGAGAGTGTAATGAAAACTTTCTCTGAAGGCTTCAATATGAATGTAATTAAAATTGATGCTCAAGAGCGTTTCTTAGGAAAACTAAAAGGCATTTCTGATCCGGAGAAAAAACGCAAAATTATCGGGAATGAGTTTATTTACGTATTTGAAGAAGAGGCAGCTAAATTAGAAGGCATGGATTTCCTTGCCCAAGGCACACTTTATACAGATATCGTAGAAAGTGGTACGGCGACTGCCCAGACAATCAAGTCTCACCACAACGTGGGTGGATTGCCTGAGGATATGAAATTTACATTAATCGAACCACTGAACACGCTATTCAAGGATGAAGTTCGTAAGGTAGGTACTGAGCTTGGAATCCCAGATGAAGTTGTGTGGCGTCAACCGTTTCCGGGTCCAGGATTAGGAATTCGTGTATTGGGTGAGATCACAGAAGAAAAATTAGAGATTGTTCGTGAATCAGACGCGATTTTACGAGAGGAAATTAAAAAAGCTGGTCTTGATCGTGAAATTTGGCAGTACTTCACGGCCCTCCCTGATATGAGAAGTGTTGGGGTAATGGGAGATGCAAGGACGTACGATTATACAGTTGGTATCCGTGCGGTTACTTCTATTGATGGTATGACTAGTGATTGGGCTAGAATTCCCTATGATATCTTAGAAAAAATCTCAACAAGAATTGTTAATGAAGTCAAAAACGTAAATCGAGTGGTGTACGATGTGACGTCCAAGCCACCTGCGACAATCGAGTGGGAATAAAAAGCGAACAACGTTAAAATAATTACCCAAAAATGTTCGTGTTATGTATTGAGACTAAGTGCTTGTCGTTGTAAACTAACAGTATAATATAAATAATAAAAACGTTTTTTCGTATAATCTTAGGGATATGGCCTAAGCGTTTCTACCGAGCTGCCGTAAATAGCTTGACTACGAAGAAGGAACTTGTTTATTGCATAATAAACTCGTATTTTCTTGTTGTCAATGCTCTAGGTAGTTGTCTACCTAGAGCTTTTTGTTTATTGAACTTATCTTTGAAAATAGTAACAACAGAATTGAGAGTTTATGTGTGGTAAGAAATTAAATTTAGAGGAGGAAGTTGTAAATGGATCGTTATTTTGGTTTTAAGGAACATGGTACTTCGTATCGGAAGGAAATGATGGCTGGTTTAACAACATTTTTATCTATGGCTTATATTTTGGTGGTAAACCCAGCAATTTTGAGTGCAACTGGAATGGATCGTGGTGCAGTATTCACGGCGACTGCATTAGCAGCAGCAATTGGTACTCTGATTATGGGGCTTTATGCAAAATATCCAATCGCCTTAGCGCCGGGAATGGGTATTAATGCGTTCTTCGCTTTTTCTGTTGTGCTCGGTATGGGGATTCCTTGGGAAACTGCATTGTTTGCAGTGTTCGTTTCTGGACTTATCTTTGTTGTGATTTCGGCTACTAAAATTCGTGAAACAATTATTAATGCGATACCAGCTGAGTTAAAATACGCATCGGCAGCCGGTATTGGTTTGTTTATTGCAATGATAGGTTTTAAAAATGCAAAAATTATTGTACCTTATGAATCTACTCTTGTTAAATTAGGAGATCTTACAGCTGGTGCTCCGCTGCTTGCAATTTTCGGTATCTTTGTAACTGTTATATTAATGGTTAGAAAAATCCATGGAGCAATCTTCTATGGAATGATTATTACAGCAGTTGTAGGGATGATTTCGGGTGTAGCTCCTACACCGGATGGATTTTTTTCTGGTATTCAAAGCTTAGAGCCAACATTTGGTAAAGCATTTACAATCGATTTCTCACAAGTTTTAAATTGGCAATTTTTAATCGTAGTATTAACATTTTTGTTCGTTGACTTTTTTGATACAGCGGGCACACTGTATGCAGTTGCTAATCAAGCAGGTTTCGTAAAGGATAACAAACTACCGAGAGCAGAAAAAGCATTACTAGCTGACTCTGCGGTTACATCGATCGGCGCTATTTTAGGAACTTCAACAACGACTGCTTACATTGAATCATCCTCAGGGATTGCGGCTGGTGGAAGAACTGGTTTCACGGCAGTAACAACAGCAGTACTTTTCTTAGTTTCTTTATTCTTCTCACCTTTATTAACTCCTTTCATGGAGCAAACAGCGATTGTAGCTCCGGCGTTAATTATTGTAGGAATCTTAATGGCTTCATCACTATCTTTAATTGAGTGGAATAAATTCGAAATTGCAGTTCCGGCATTTTTAACAGTTATTGCAATGCCGTTAACGTTCAGTATTGCATCAGGGATTGCAATGGGGTTCATTTTCTATCCAGTTACGATGTTGGCAAAAGGTGAAGGTAAAAAAGTACATCCAATTATGTACGCATTGTTCTTTGTTTTCATTCTATACTTTGTTTTCTTAACAGAGTAGAGTTTTAGTTTATACGAGAGCCTCGAGTCGTCGAGGCTCTTTTAATTTTATAGAAGGTTTGGTTTAGACGTCCGCTTAAGTGACCTTAGCTCTGGCGTTTTCTCATAATTATAGTGTTTAGGTTGTGTCAATTACTAGTTTGGGATAATTTGTTTGTCGAAAATGATTGCATTTTGAATTTTAAACTGGTATAGTAGTCAATGTTGCTTTTGATTTTGTTTTCGCATTCAACTTTTAAAAACAAATTTTAAAAAATGTTTGACATTACAAATCAGAAGTGTTATGATAATAAAGTTGCAATTGAGCGACAAGTTAATTTGCTCTTTGAAAACTAAACACACAGCCAAGCGAAATAAAGAGATACATGTT
>CAZIRM010000088.1:0-9608 GCA_964541705.1 uncultured Bacillaceae bacterium
GGTTCAAGAAAAACCTTGAACCACAAAGCTCGGCGAATGCCGAGAGACTATTACAATCCTAGGAGGTTTTTAAATGGATCCTGTTGTAAATAGGCCGATATCCATATTTCAGGCACGGAATGGAATAAAGAATCAAGCAGTGAAAACTAATCGTGAAGGTAATTTTAAGGAAGTATTTACTGACGCATTAAACAAAGTTAACAATGCGCAAGTTGACTCTCAAGTTGCAACACAGAAGTTGGCAAGAGGAGAAAATATAGATCTTCATGATGTGATGATTACAGCTCAAAAAGCGAGTATTTTACTCCAGACAACTGTGGAAGTAAGGAATAAAGTTGTAGAAGCATATCAAGAAGTCATGAGAATGCAAGTATAAAACTACTATATAAAATATATTCAACGTTAAGTAGGGGGCAAAATGGGCGAACAACTTTTATTATACAGAGAGAAAATAAAGACATTCTGGATGAGCCGGACAACTTTGCAAAAAGGATTATTGGTTGGCTCTTTCATATTGCTTGTGGCGCTACTTATCGTTGTTCCCCTATTAGGGTCAAAGTCAAACATGGTGCCACTGTATACAAATTTAACAATCCAAGAGACTGGCGAGATAAAATTTCAGTTAGATGCAAGAGGCATCCCATCAGAAGTGACAGCAGGTGGAACATCGATACTAGTGCCGGAAACGATGGTTGATAGTTTAAAGGTTGAATTAGCGGCAGAAGGAATTCCAAGAAGTGGCTCTATTAACTACGATTTCTTTAAAGATCGTATGGGCTTTGGGATGACCGACAATGAATTTAGTGTGATTGAGCGCGGACTAATGCAGACGGAGTTATCTAATTTAATTCGCAATATCGATGGTATTAACAATGCAGATGTCATAATTACTCTGCCGGAAGAAAGCATTTTCCTTTCAGACAATGATCAGAGCGCTCAAGCTTCCGTTATGTTGAATGTTCGACCAGGTTACCAGCTGGATCAGCAACAAGTGAGAGCACTGTATCATCTCGTATCAAAAAGTGTCCCAAAACTACCTATAGATAATATCGTCATTATGAACCAAAATTTTGAGTATTTTGAGTTAAAAAATGAAAATCATTTAGATTCAACTTTATCTGTATATGAACAACAAAGAGCTATTCAGAAAGATATTGAACAGGACTTGCAGCGTCAAGTTCAACAAATGCTAGGTACAATTGTAGGAAGAGATAAAGTTGTAGTAGCCGTTACTACTGATATTGATTTTACAAAAGAAAACAGAGCAGAAGACTTAGTCACACCGGTAGATATCGACAATATGGAAGGTTTAGCTGTTAGCATCGAGAGAATAACAGAAACCTACTCGGGCGATGATGGGCAAGCTGGTGGAATTCCTGGAACAGGAGAAACTGATGTACCGGGCTACCCAGGAATGTCAGGTAGTGGTGGTGGAGATTACGAACGGATGGAAGAACGGATCAACAATGAGGTTAACCGTATCCGCCGTGAGATTGTTCATAGCCCATATGAAATCCGTGATATCGGAATTCAAGTGATGGTTGAACCACCTGATCCAGACGATCTTAATTCATTGCCGTTAGATAGATTGAACGATATCCAGCAGATTTTAAGTACGATAGTAAGGACATCGATATCTAAAGATATTGTTGATCAACTAACACAAGAAGAGATTAATGACAAAGTGTTTGTGTCTCGTCAAGTGTTTGAGGGGAAAATCACTTTTGACGATGTAGAAGAAACTAGTTTTCCGATTTGGTACTACGTTGTTGGAGGATTAGTTGTTTTAATTTTATTATTAATTGTTTTATTACTAAGGAAAAATAAACAACAGCCTGTATTGGAAGAAATGTCGCAGACAAATCAATATGAGTTTGACATTCCCAATATTAATGATGAGCGATATACCGAAGAAACAGCGCGACGTAATCAACTGGAAAAAATGGCGAAAGATAAGCCTGAGGAATTTTCTAAGCTGGTACGTACTTGGCTTTCAGAAGAATAGGGGGAGAATGGGCGTTGGCTAACAAAAAGAGAGAACTGACGGGTCGTGAGAAAGCAGCAATATTTCTTATTTCCTTAGGGCCAGACGTCTCAGCTCAAGTGTATAAACATCTATCTGAGGAAGAAATTGAGAAGTTAACACTTGAGATAGCTGGGGTAAGAAAAGTAGATTCATCGACAAAAGAAGAAATTATTGAACAATTTCATCAATTGGCTATGGCTCAAGACTATATTACACAAGGCGGTATTGGATATGCCAAGAGCATCTTAGAAAAAGCTCTTGGAGAAGAACAAGCGATGCAAATCATAAGTAGATTAACTTCTACTTTGCAAGTGCGTCCCTTTGATTTTGCAAGGAAAGCAGATGCTGGCCAAATATTGAACTTTATTCAAAATGAACATCCGCAAACAATTGCACTTATTTTATCTTACTTGGATTCGACACAAGCAGCGCAGATTATAGCAGAATTACCGCAAGAAATGCAGGCAGATGTAGCCAAAAGAATTGCGCTTATGGACAGTACTTCGCCTGAAATTATTAGTGAAGTGGAGAATATTTTAGAACGAAAACTTTCTGCAACCGTAACCCAGGATTACACAAAAACGGGTGGGATTGAAACCGTTGTTGAGGTGCTCAATAGTGTAGATAGAAGCACAGAACGAACAATTCTCGATGCACTTGAGATTCAAGATCCTGAGTTGGCTGAAGAGATTAAGAAGAGAATGTTCGTATTCGAAGACATCGTTACATTGGATAACCGTTCGATACAACGAGTGATTCGAGATGTTGAAAATGAAGACTTACAATTGGCGCTCAAAGTTGCAAATGAAGAAGTCAGAGAAGTGGTCTTCAAGAACATGTCTCAACGTATGGCAGAGACATTTAGGGATGAAATGGAGTTTATGGGTCCAGTTCGTTTACGTGACGTAGAAGAGGCCCAAACGAGAATCGTTTCAGTGATCCGCCGTTTAGAAGAAGCCGGCGAAATTGTTATTGCGCGCGGTGGAGGAGATGATATTATTGTCTAAAGTTATTAAGTCATCAAATGCAAAAACAATTGACAGTAATCAAGTGAAAATTCTTCTTAAAGAAATACACAAACAAATTACAACTGAGAATGCTGAGTCAACGGAAGAGGTAAATCTCTCACCATTAAACCAAGAGGTGATTGAGCAATCCCGCCGTGAAGCCATTAGAATTCAAGAACAAGCGCAGTTGGAGTATCAGCAACTACAAGAGCAAATGCGTTTAGAGTATTTACAGCATGAAAAAAGGGCCGAACAGTTGCTGCTAGAAGCAGAAAGAAATGGATACAATGATGGTTTTCAGCAAGGTCTTAATGAAGGCCAGAAACAATTCCATGAATTAATTGAACAAGCAAAAGATGTTGTTAATGCTTCTAAAAGAGATTACTTAAAAAAATTAGAAGATAGTGAACCTCTAATGATCGAGCTTGCAGTAAAAGTTGCTAGAAAAATCATTTCGAACACGATTAATTGTGACCAACAAGCGATCCTATCCATTGTTAAAGAGGTACTGAATGTGGTCCGTGAACAAGAAATGGTTAAAATTTACGTTCACCCTAATTGGTATGAAACTGTGTTGACGTACAAAAATGAATTGCAGCTACTCGTCCAAAACAATGAAGAATTATATATTTATCCTGATGATAAACTTGAGGAAAACGGTTGTGTGATAGAAACTAGCTTTGGTAAAATTGACGCCTCGTTAGATAGTCAGTTGTCTGAGATTAAATATGCTTTATTAGAAAAGCTTAAGGAGCATACAGATGAACGTAGCTAACCTCTTAAATGAAATTGATCAGATCGAACCTTATAAATTTTATGGCAAGGTCACAAGAGTGGTCGGACTAACAATTGAATCAAAGGGACCACAGGTTTCGGTAGGAGAACTGTGCTACATTATTATTGGTAAGACAGCAAAACGGAAAGTCATGGCAGAAGTAGTCGGTTTTAGAGATGAAAATGTATTGTTAATGCCATTTACCAATGTTCACAATATTAGTCCGGGTAGCTTAGTAGAGGCAACTAAAAAACCGTTACAGGTAAAGGTAGGATCGAGCTTAATTGGGCAAGTAGTCGATGGTTTGGGGATGCCATTAAATGATCGGCAGTTGCCTAAAGGGTTAACCCCATTTCCTACTGATAATATGCCTCCTAACCCTATGACAAGACCTAGAATTACTGAACCAATGAGTTTGGGCGTTCGGGCCATTGATAGTCTATTTACTGTTGGGAAGGGGCAACGAATGGGGATCTTCGCTGGAAGTGGAGTTGGAAAAAGTACACTAATGGCGATGATTGCTAAAAATTCTGAAGCGGATGTAAATGTAATTGCACTTATTGGTGAGCGTGGGCGAGAGGTAAGGGACTTTATTGAAAGAGACTTAGGTCCCGAAGGTTTGAAGAAAACAGTTGTTGTTGTGGCAACTTCAGATCAACCAGCGTTAATGAGAATTAAAGGTGCGATGACTGCAACGGCAATTGCCGAATATTTTAGAAACCGAGGGCTAAATGTAACACTGATGATGGATTCAGTTACACGATTTGCCATGGCTCAAAGAGAAATTGGTCTAGCGATTGGAGAACCACCTACGACGAAAGGTTACACTCCTAGTGTATTTGCACTATTGCCGAAATTATTAGAGCGTTCTGGTACAAATGAATCCGGCTCAATTACAGCGTTTTACACCGTGTTAGTTGATGGTGATGACTTAAATGAGCCTATTTCCGATGCAGTTCGGGGGATTTTGGATGGACATCTAGTGTTAGATAGAAAATTAGCTAATAAAGGTCAATTTCCAGCAATCAATGTACTAAAAAGTATTAGTCGAATTATGAACGATATTGCACAACCTCATCATAGAGAAGCTGCTGATTATTTAAGGCAATTGCTTGCAACGTATACTGATTCTGAAGATTTGATAAACATTGGTGCTTACAAACAAGGCTCATCGAAAACCGTAGACGCAGCAATTGTTTTTCAGCCGAGAATTATTAATTTTATTAAACAGTCAACAGAAGAAAAAGTTTCTTTTGAAGATTCTGTAAATGAGTTATTAATGAATTTTAGTAAAGGAGACTAAGTATGCCGTTTCGCTTTACATTGCAGAAAATATTAGATGTGAAAGAAAATGAAAAAATTAGGGCTGAAAAAGATTTTTCTGAGGCAACAAGGCAGTTTGAGGAAGTGGCAACTAAGTTATATACCTTATTAAAGAAAAAAGAAGATTACGAATCAACTTATTATGAAAAAGTCGGGCAGGGAATGATAGTATCCGAGATACAGCAATCACACTCGTTACTTGAAAAATTACAGCGGCAAATTGACCAGTATCAACTATTTACACAGAGAGCTAGAGAAAATATGAATCGAAAGCAAGAGGTCTTTTTAGAAAAAGCGGTTGAATGTAAAAAGTACGAAAAGATGAAGGAATTAAGATATGAGGAATACGTAGAAGACGGGAAACGACAAGAAAAAATTTTAATGGACGAAATATCAGTTCAACAGTTTTTTCAAACGGTGAAATTAGGTGATTAAATGGAAACTGAAGAAAGAGAATACAGCAAGTTCCAATGGTTCATTATGGTTATTTTTATCCCAACAATGTTTGCAATCATTCTTTTTGTCGTAGTTATGCACTTTATTGGGATAAATGTGATCGATCAAACGAAACAGTTTGCAGCGAGTGTACCTCTTCTATCTAATTTTGTAACGACAGAAGAAGAAATAGCTGAAGAAGAAGAACGGATGAAAATTGGAGATTTAATGGAAACAATCTCTTCAAAAGAACGAGATGTGCAAAATCTTGAAAATCAGTTAGCCATGTATAAAAAAGAAATAGATTTACTTGAAGCTAAGGTTGATCAGTTAAACCAACAACTTGAAGAAAAAGATAACTTAGAACAAGGAATTCGTGTCGAGTACGAAGAAATTGCAAGGCTTTATGAATCGATGTCAGCTAAAAATGCGGCTAACATTATTAATGAATTACCGACCGAACAGGCTGCCGAGCAATTAATGTATGTAAAAACAAGTACCCGAGCTGACATATTGGCTAGATTGTCTCCTGAAAAAGCAGCAGAAGTGATAAAAGCCATTAGTCAATAAAAAAAGCATTTGAAAGGAGGTGAAAATATGAATATTGGAAACTTACTATCCATCAATTTGAGCAGTGGAAGTAGTTTGTCAGCAAGAACAACTAATACACAGGGCGCTAAACGCAACTTTTCAAGTGTTATGGAATCTCATTTAACTGAGAGCCATCCCAAGATCAACTTGAATACGCAAAGTTTAAATAAAGCGGATGAACTACCCCCCTCAATGAAAGATTTACCATCTGACATTCAAGATCTGTTAATTAGTCTTCTTGCATTGTTTGATAACCAAATTTTGGATAGTCATACTGACGATTTCATAATAAGAAGAGATTTTTTATTAGAGACATTTGAAGAAGTCATAGGTCAATTGAGTCAGCTAATTAATAAAAATGCTGAAACGCAGCAACAAATACGCCAAGAACTCAAGGTGAATATTAATGAGCTAGAAACGTTCTATTTAACTGCCAGCAGTGGAAAAAGCTTATTAAGCAAACAGGAAGCGATTGGTCAATTTAAAGAGACAGTTCGACAATTGACACAAGGTATTGCCTTTTCCGAAAATGATCCCGACAAATACGATATAAGCTATGATGGGAAAGCAATATTAAGGGATATATTCACTCGGTCTACCAATCAATCGCTAAATGCAACAAAAACAACTGAAGTAGACGAAATAAAAACAGGCCAACAGACGATTTTTCTTGGGCCCCAGATGACAAAGGAACAACAATTTTTCTTACATTTAGGTCAAAAAGTAAATCAAACCAACCCTGAACAGTTTATACGCCAATTCGAGAATATCCTTGCTAAAAGTACATTAACACAATCTCCTAACGGCTTAAATGAACTTTCGATTAAACTTTTTCCGGAACATTTAGGGCGCTTAGATGTTAAATTGTTGCAACAAGATGGGAAATTATTTGCACAGCTAAGAACGACAACTGCAGCCGCTAAGGAATCGATCGAATCTCAAATTCATTTACTAAAGCAGGCTTTTGCAGCACAAAACATTCAAATTGAAAAGATTGAGATCACACAACAACATCATCAGCAATTTACGGATTCACAAAAAGAAGGCCATAACGACCAACAAAGAGAACCTGAGCAACAAGCCTCTAAAAAAGAGGAAAACGAACTGGAGTTTAATGATATGTTAGAAGAAAGCTTTAACACAAAAGTGTAGGAGGATAAAATGGTTCGTTCAGTTACCGAAAGTTTATTTTTAGCAGACCGTCAAATCCAAGCGAGAAATACAGGACAAAACACATTAGGGCAAGATGCTTTTTTGAAAATATTAATTACGCAACTACAAAATCAAGACCCTTCTAACCCGATGGAAGATAAAGAGTTCATTTCACAAATGGCAAATTTCTCTACTCTTGAGCAAATGACTCAAATGAACAAAAATCTATCAAGTTTTATTGATATGCAAAAAGACAATCATTTTCTTACCCACAGTCAGTTAATCGGAAAACAAATTGAATGGGAACAAATTGTGGCGACACCTGAAGGCGATACAACGAAAAGAGTTATCCAAGATCAAGTAAACGCCATTAAGTTTCAAAACGGAAAAACACGATTAGTTTTAGAAAGTGGAGAAGTGATAGATACGATTCAAGTTATCTATATAGGCAAGAGCACAAAATAGTTTTAACATGATATGGAGGTGTAAAAGATGGATAGTCGTATTCATTCTCATCACTTGCACCAACTTCCGAAACCTACAGGACTTACTCCTAGGAAGCAAACGTCAAGGAGTACATCTTTTAAAGACTTATTTCACGCACAAATTAGTGAAAAAACAAATTTAAAAATAAGTAAACATGCTGAAAAGAGAATACATGACCGTGGGATTATTATTGACCAAGAACAATGGTCCCAGATTACGACAAAGATTGAGGAAGCAAAATTAAAAGGAGTCCATGATTCACTAGTTATTTTAAAAGATGCTACATTGGTAGTTAGTGCAAAAAATAGTACAGTTATTACGGCGCTTGACCGCGAAGAAGCAAAGTCTCAAATATTTACCAATATAAATGGAACAATCGTGATTGATTAATTAATGATTTATGGCCGGACCGAAAGGAAGCCATCGCTGTGGATTGATAGAAGCAGCACAAATATATTAATAAAGGGGTAGTTTATAGATGCTACGTTCAATGTATTCAGGAATTGGCGGAATGAAGAATTTCCAGACAAAGCTAGATGTTATTGGTAACAACATTGCCAATGTAAATACGTTTGGATTTAAAAAAGGAAGAACAACATTTAAAGATTTAGTTAGTCAACAATTATCTGGAGCAAGTAATCCTACAGATAATCGCGGAGGAACAAACCCTAGACAAATTGGTTTAGGTAGCACTATTGCCACAGTTGACACAATTCACACACAAGGAAGCTTACAAACAACAGGGAGAGCACTTGATTTAGGGATTTCTGGAGATGGATTTTTCATTGTTAATGATGGTAATTTATCGTACTACACTCGTGCAGGTAACTTTTACTTAGATCGTGAAGGAACCCTCGTTAATTCAGATGGTCTTCGTGTAATGGGTTATGGAGTCGATGTTAATGGAAATATCGATCAAAATAATTTCACATCATTAAGAATTCCTACTGGCGACGTTATGGCGCCTACACCAACAACAGAAGTTAGTTTTAAAGGTAATTTAAAAGCTGACACAGAGCAAGGACAAAATGTATCAGTTCAATACAAAGTAGTAGATACACTCGGTGTTGTTCATGATATCGATGTTACATTCACGAAAGGTGCAGGGAATAACTGGACCTATACTGTATCAGCACCTGGAGCAGCGAATGTTACTGCCCCACCTGCCAACCAAACCATTTCATTTAACTCGACTGGTGCTGTGAATGGCGGTGGTATGACAAATGTTTCTCTCCAACCAGGCAATGGTGCAAATCCAGTAAATTTTGCCCTTGATCTTTCTGCTATAACACAGTTTGCTGGTTCAAACACTGTAGACTTAGATGCTATTAATGGTAACTTTGAAGGGATTTTAGAAAGCTTCAATATCTCACAAACAGGTGAAATTAATGGAGTATATTCAAATGGAGAAGTGCGAGTGTTAGGACAAATTGCTTTAGCGAACTTTAATAATCCTGGTGGGTTAACTAAGTCAGGAGATAACTTATATCAAGTGTCTAACAACTCAGGTGTTCCTAACATTGGTGTAGCTGGTGTTGGTAGAGGAATGATGACATCTAGTACGCTTGAAATGTCGAATGTTGATTTATCAGAAGAGTTTACTGAAATGATCGTGGCTCAACGTGGGTTTCAGGCAAACACAAGAATAATTACAACATCTGACGAGATTTTACAAGAACTAGTAAATCTAAAACGATAACCATTTTGGGAAGTAACCTCCGGCTGATTATCGTGTTGTTACTTCCCTAAATTCTTAAATAAATAGCCTCTCGGAATAAATGATGAAAAAAACAATGAATGCTGAGAAACAAAC
>CAZIRM010000089.1:0-9553 GCA_964541705.1 uncultured Bacillaceae bacterium
AATAAATTTCCAATTCTTTTGTTTTAAAGTCTTGACATATTACCGCAGGACTTTTCCATGGTTCTACGTATAGATCCTACTATGTTCATAGTGAAAAATCAAAAATATTGCTTTGAAATATTTCTAAGTATGTTCTAAACCTCAAACGATAAAGAAATACTATGATATAATACGAACGGTAAATGTAGAAATGGTAGGTGTATACATATGTACGATTGTATAGTAATTGGTGGTGGACCTTCTGGATTGATGGCATCAATAGCGGCTGCTGAACATGGTGCGAAAGTACTCCTTGTTGATAAGGGAGAAAAATTAGGAAGAAAGTTAGCAATCTCTGGTGGCGGACGCTGTAACGTTACAAACCGAATGGATACGGAAGAATTAATCAAGCATATCCCTGGGAATGGACGTTTTATGCATAGCCCTTTTTCAGTATTTAATAATGAAGATATTATCCAGTTCTTTGAAAGATTAGGAATTGCGCTAAAAGAAGAAGACCGTGGAAGAATGTTTCCCGTTAATGATAAAGCAATTACCGTTGTACGAACATTGCTAGAAAAAATGAACCAGTTAAAAGTTGAGATTAAGACGAATACATCGGTAAAAGATGTACTATTTGATCAAGACGAGAAAAAAGTAATTGGGATAAAGCTTAAAAATGGACACATCATTGAAGGTCGAACGGTTATCATTGCTGTTGGCGGTAAAAGTGTACCTGAGACTGGCAGTACGGGTGACGGTTATCCTTGGGCAAAAAAAGCTGGGCACACAATTACTGAGCTTTATCCAACAGAAGTACCCATTACATCCAACGAACGTTTTATCAAAGAAAAAACACTGCAAGGGCTATCACTAAAAAATGTACACCTTTCTGTTATTAACCCTAAAGGAAAAGTAATTAAAACACATGAAGGTGATATGATTTTTACGCACTTTGGTATCTCTGGCCCAGCTGCTTTGCGCTGTAGTCAATATGTAGTTAAAGCTTTAAATAAATTTCCAAATCAAGCAATTACAATGAGTATCAATCTTTTTCCTCAACAATCGGTAGAGGAGCTTTTCCAAATGCTTCGCAAATTAGCCAGCGAAGCACAGAGAAAATCTGTAAAAAATGTGTTTAAAGGGCTAATTGCTGATCGACTGTTATTATTTTTCTTAGACCGAATTGGTATCGATCCATCCAGTACATTCGCCAACATCTCAAACGATACACTTCGTCAATTTGCCACCATGATGCATAGTTTTTCATTTTCTGTAAATGGAACCCTTTCGATTGAAAAAGCATTTGTGACAGGTGGTGGCATATCTGTGAAAGAGATTCATCCAAAACGGATGGAATCGAAATTAATGTCGGGGTTATTCTTCTGTGGTGAAGTATTAGATATTCATGGTTATACCGGAGGATTCAACATTACGGTAGCATTTTCAACAGGTTATACAGCTGGAAAAGCTGCTGCTGAAGTTAAAGAGTTACACATATAAGCTTCTATTTTCCTATTGCAAGTAACAACTTGTGGCTTAGTATGATAATAAAAGAAGAAAACGAGTGACACGCACTCGTTTTCTTCTTTTTTATTCAAACCTTAACGAATCAATGGGATTCAGTCTTGATGCTTTGTTTGCTGGTAATATACCGAAGACAACTCCGATTGCCATTGAGAAGACTGTAGCACCTACGATAACTGGAATCGATACTAACGACGGCCAACCAAGCATCAGTGAAATCAATGACGCTAGGCCAGCACCAAGCGCGATCCCGATAAGTCCACCGATAAGTGTAAGAATTACGGACTCAATCAGGAATTGGACGAGGATTTGACTTCTAGTGGCACCAAGTGCTTTGCGGATGCCAATTTCCCTTGTGCGTTCAGTAACAGATACAAGCATAATGTTCATGACACCAATCCCACCAACTAACAAGGAGATACTTGCGATACCACCAATAATCATTGTCATAATCGTTGTCACCTGACCGACCATTGCTGCAATCTCTTCCATATTAAAGACTTCATAGCCTTTGGTGTTATGGTTCGCGTTTAATACATCAACTGCTTTTTCTCCCGCTATTTGGAGATTATCTGCCTTGGTCGCTTGAATACTCACTTGATTATAAGAATTTTTCCCATAAATTTGTCTCCATGTATCCGCTGGTAAATATACTTCGTTCATTCCAAAAGCAAATATTCCAGTCGGTTTTTCTAATATCCCGACAATTTCAACAGGTTGTTGGTTAACACGGATGATCTTCCCTAAACCATTTTCTTCTTCAAAGAGTTGTTCACTTAGCGATGCTGAAATCAATGCTGTTCTTCTTCCACCGATAAAATCGGTCGGTGAAAAAGAAGTACCAAACTCTACGTTTAATGGATATACGTCTAAATAAGATTCCGTTATTCCATTTACATAAGCATCTATACTTTCTGTCCGATAACCGACCTTGCTATAGTCAAAACTGTAGGCAATGACTCTTTTAATTTCAGGTATTCTTTCTAAGCTTCGAATGTCTTCCTGTGTAAAAAAGTCTTCCGCCCAGATATTGGGGTTCGCCGCAATTTCTTCTTCTGAAGGTTGATAATAGATGTTTAATGTGTTTTCTTCTCCTACTAATTCAGACTTTAACATTGCCTCGCCACCTTGACCAATGGCTACCACAATAATAACAGCTCCTACACCAATAATAACTCCTAGCATCGTTAATATGGAACGCAACTTATGAGCCCGAATCGAATTCAATACCATTTTAATATTTTCGATTACACTCATAGTGATGTACTTCCTTTCCATTGTTCATATGGAACGATTTCTCCATCACGTACGATAATCGTTCGGTTTGTATAAGCCGCTACTTCTTCATCATGAGTAACAACGACAATTGTTGAACCGTCCTTGTTTAAATCAACGAGTAGTTCCATAATCGACGTACTTGTCTTTGTATCTAGCGCACCTGTCGGCTCATCCGCCAAAATAATGCTAGGATTATTCACGAGGGCCCTTGCAATTGCCACCCGTTGCTTTTGACCGCCTGAGAGTTCATTTGGTAAGTGATCTACGCGATCGGCTAAACCTACTTTCTCAAGAGCGGCCAGTGCCATTTCTCTTCGCTCACGTTTTTTTACTCCTGCATAAACTAGCGGAAGTTCAACGTTTTTTAATGCTGTTAACCGTGGCAACAGTTGAAACTGTTGAAACACAAATCCAATTGATTTATTTCTAATTTTGGATAATTGCACTTCACTTAGATTTGTAATGTTCTCCCCACCAAGTTCGTATGTCCCACTCGTTGCTTGGTCAAGACATCCAATAATGTTCATTAACGTTGATTTCCCTGATCCCGATGGACCCATGATTGCTACAAATTCACCAGATTCAACAGATAGATCGATCCCTTTAAGTACTTCAATATTTTGTGGACCTAACTTATAGGTTTTTGTTAGTGAGTGTAAATTAATCAATGACACTCACTTCCATTCCCTCTCGAAGTCTAGTACTTGGTTCAACAATTACTTGATCATCTTTTGTTAGCCCTGTTCGTATTTCAATAAACTCTCCACTAACTAACCCTAAATCGATCTGTTTTTTTGTAACGGATCCATCTTCAACAAGATAGACAAAGCTATCTCCACTCTCACGAACAATGGCTGTTAAAGGAACAGTTAATGCTTCTCTCTCTTCTGAAACAATTTGCATAATAAATTGTAGTCCGGGTCTTAATTGATTTGTAGGACCTTGCTCTAATTTGACTGTAATCGGATATTGAACGGCACTTGTTGCTTCAAACCCTTGACTTGACTGTGGGAAATAAGCGACTTCTTCAACGACACCTGTCCATGTTTCATCAATAATTGCATCTGCGGACAAGTTTACTTTTTGTCCTTCCTTAATGTGAATTGAATCATATTCTGATAAATTCCCTTTCACTTCATATTGATCTTGATCAATGATGTGAACAATGGTTGGTTTCATCTCTAGTAAATCGGGATTCTCATTTACTGCTATTATTGTTCCAGCAATTTCACTTTTAACAATTAAATCTTCTTCGCGTTGTTTCAGGGCGTCTTGTTGCAGTAAAATTTGACGTAAATCTAAATTTGCCATACGTTTTTCAAACCAAAGTTGTTGTTCTTCTGCTTCAAACGCTTTATCCGCTTCCTTATTCCCTACTTCTTTTGCAAAATCGGCTTTCCTTTTCTTTAACTGATCCTCTTGTTTTTCTATCTGATTGATTCGTAGATAACCAGCTTCGATAGAAATTTGAAGTTGCTCTTTTTCCAGTTCAAAATGGTCACTTGCGTATTGAATAATTGGTGTTCCAACCTCAACAACGTCTCCTTCTTCTACTAAGACCTCATAATCGGATCCTAGTTCTGGCGCATAAGTAATGAGTTGTTGTGTAGAAAGCTGCAAAGTTCCTGGAACCATGATTTGTGAGGAAACAGTCGTATACTCAGGTGAAGTGATGGATACCTCCATTAGTTTTTCATCATCCGAACGAACGATTGCCACAATGACAAACGTTACTAATAAACTTATAACTCCGATTATAATTAGTAGCTTTTTTTTATTCATGATTTTCTCCTATCTAAAAGATTGCGGATGCAGCTAGCCCCAGTAATAATGGAATGACAATATAGTAAACAATCGTCATTGTCCACGCTAACCCTGCTTTAAAGTTTGCAACAATTTTTAATCCGATCGCAAACAAAATAATATGCCAAATGCTAAATACTTCGATAAGAGAGAAGAAAATTGCCGGTTTCCCTTCAGCCTCTAGTAAAAACTGTAGACTTGTAATTGGAATTACGGATTCAATATCAATTGTTACTACGGTAACACTATGGAACAGGGATCCTAAGGATGAAATGAAATAAACAAAGATACTCATTGAAAATAATTGTTTAAACGTTACTTCACTATCTGTAAATTTGGAAATAAACAAGAAAATTAACGCTGCAATAACAGTACAAATCACTGGCATGATTAATCCAACAAAAGATGCAAAAATTCTAGCAACCATAATAATGACTACTGATCCATCTGGACCTACAAGTTCTTCATAACCCTCACCTAATAATTGCTCCATATCCATTCCGAATGTTACTACTAATGCTGAAATTAAAGAAATAATTGAGATCACAGCTAGTGGAACGAGAATTTTTGGATTGTGTTTTAGTTTCCCTAATTGCTCTCCAGGACTTAAAATCATCCCAAAAATTGATGGTTTTTCTAACTCAGGATTTTCTTGTTTCATTTCTGTTTCTTTTACAACTGACATAACGTTACCTCCATGTTTATATATTTATATTTTTTTACTCTTTTAGATTTACGCCTATAAAAGAAAAAAGTTTCAATTCTTTAGTGAATTTCACAATTTCTTACTATCGTCACTAATCTCAACCTATAGTTGCGTCAAAACCATTCGCAAACTACAGTTGTAATATGTGACTAGTTTTAGGTTATTAAGAAATTCAAATTCTTAATAAAAAAATCCACATCAAAGGTGGATTTTTAAAGTTATAGTTTGAAAAAGATGCTCTCTTATACTTCTGGTAGAATAATTTCTTGTACATCATTGACGCTTTTAACACTTGTCTCAACAGTTTGCATAATTTTCGTTGTTTCACCCATAAACGTTACTTCTGCTTCATATTCTACTTTAAAGCTAGTAACAAGCTTTGTCTCTTTATTAATGCTAACTTCATAATTGAAGTTCTTCATCTTGAATTCTTCTTCTAGCATCATCTGTTCGCCTTCGTTTAACAACGATTTTAGTAGATCGTTCATATCAGTTCCATTTCCTTGTATCTTTAATACATATCCGCTATCTGTCTCAACCAACTCAATCTCGGCAGTTAAATTACTTAACTCTGATAGTTGAGTATTAAAATCAACCCCTACCATGTCTAGCGCCTCTCCCATATCAATCGGGAATTCCATCCATTCATTTGAGTACGAGTCATACATTAAATACGTATTATCAGCGAAGTACATTTCCATTTCACTATCAAACGAACCCATCTCACCCATGTCCGTTTCCATTTTCATTTTTTGATGGAAAGCAGTTGGCTCTACTATCATATCTAACTCAATTTCAGATCTTGTTGCCATTGATTCACCATTTACTTCCATGTCTTGACTAACGACCATTTCTAGTGATAAACTATCAACCGTTTCCATCGCCGTTGTTGATGCTTCAACGATTTCCTTTATCTTGTCTAAATCTTTCGATGCTGTTTGATTACATGCTGCTAATAATCCAATCAATACTAATGCTACGACAAATACTTTTACTTTTTTAACCATAATTGCCCCCTGATTTATTTTTATATTTTTTTGGAAGTTTTGTTTTCAGCTATTATCTTGCCCTCCTTGGCTAGTTCAGCCATTACAAGGACTACTTGTCTACCTTTAACAACTTTACTCCCGTTAGAATAATTTACCATAATTTCTAACAAAAAGAACCGCCAACTTGTGGCGGAAATGCGACATAGGATGTCGGTCATTTGTGGGTACTTGTCAAGGAAATCAACATTATGACTTTTTAGACTTTTTCAGTCGGGACCATGCTAATGTCCCCATCCATGAATCCTTGCTTTAAGGAGAAGCGAAACTGACGATTAACTTTTTCCCATGTTAGAAAGGATGCTTTGAATTCAACCAATTTATAATGAAACATTTTACCAAAAATTAAATGTCCTATTTCATGTAAGAGTATCACGATGATCACTGTAATCGGTAAAATCAAAAGGATATAAGATAAAATACTTCTTTTAAGTATGGAATATAAAAAAAGCGCTATATACAATCTCCCGTAAATAGCATCAATGATCGATAGTTTCTTTTTCGACTCTGATTTACTCACCTCTTAGCTATATACAGCACACTAGACAAGACATAAAGATCTTGTCAGGCATAGCTACATACAAATTACAACTGCTATACTTTCTTTTTGAAAACAACACTATATCCATAAAATGAACCCACTAAAACAATAAGAAGAGACATGGCAATTTGAATACTGTTTTGCTCGAAAAATATCGAAATCATTACTAGTAAAACAGTACAATTGAACAGGTCTTTGTTAAGTTCTCTTTTCAACACTTATTTCCTATATAAATCATATAGTATAATGCCAAGAGCAGGCCCCGGTAGAAAGTATACTAGCAAGAAAACATCTCCTTCTAAAAAACTTTTTTTCCCATGCATAAACGCCACCAGATGCTATTGCCACTCCTACTATGGCCACCTTTAATACCCCTAAAGCTAGCCCTAGGCAAAATGACTACACCTATTGAACAATAATAGTTAATGCAACAGCAAAATTATTAACTATTCTTTTAATTTAAATAGCATTTTTACAACATAGAAGTTCGGTACAAAAATTGCCACCCAAATTACAAAATCTAGAAATACTGATGACAAGTTAAATTTGTCGCTAAACATATTATAATTAAGATCGAAACTAGCTGTAACCCAATTATAGATTGTAGCTGTTGAAAGACTTGTTATAAACATAGCAATAAATAGTAAAATATTTTTCTTCAATAATTTTCCCCTCCCCTAATCAACTTTTTACCATAACTTGTTATACATTACTGCTTAGTAAAAGCTAAGTGTCCACCACGTAACTTTTATTTGTTCATTTTTTGTATTCTCCTTTGAAAGTTAGCTTAAGAAACTTTACTTTCCCCGCATAAAAGGCCGTTTTATCTAGTTAGTACATGCCTGTTTTATTTTTCTCTCAATGTTTTCTCTATGTTGAAAAAGATCCTTTAATCCTAGAACAAAATGTCGATTAACTTTTTTAAATCCGGGGCAAAGAACACTAAAAAGGAAGTTACGTAAGTTGCTAATAAAATAATATAGGTAAGAACACTTTCAAATTGGTTGTCTCTTTTACACTCTTCGCTTTTCAGTTAATTTCTCCCTCTCTAATATTTAAGTTGGGTAACAAATTTCACTGCTGCAAATACTGCGGCGTAGCTAACTGGTATGCATGCTACTATAATCAACGCAACTTTTGTCGTCCCTAGCTCTGCAACATATTTTTTCATAGAAAACCCCATAATTTTGGCACCTAGCCAAAACTGCCCGGCTACTAACACTGCGACAAGTGCCGTTCCAGCGATAAGTGTTATTGCAACGATTCCAAACCTATCCATAATAGAAACTCTCCCTCCACTAACATCATTTTTTCTCTGATTTAATCAAGGCACTTACTTTTCTCAAATGATTTTCTTTTTAATCCATGCTTTTATCTCTTTAGGTGTATTAAATTGATTCTTTACTGTATATACTTTTCCGTTATTTAAAAATAAGATTTCGTCGGCAATTTCTTGTGCAATATCGATTAGGTGGGTGGAAACGACAATCGTTTTGTTTTTCTCTCTTAATTCTTTTAGAAAATCATTAACGACTTCTGCTGAGATGAAATCAATCGCCCCAAAAGGTTCGTCCATAAAAATATATTCATAGTCTAATAAGAAACCGATGATCAATACTAACTTTTGTTTCGTTCCCAAAGAATAAGTTGAAATTAATTCGTTAACTTTATCTTGAAACTTTAATTTTTCTACGAGTTGATGTAGCCCCTCTTGGTCTAACCTCTTCTTCTTCAAACTAAAAATAAGTTCAATAAACTCAAGTCCTGAAAGGTTTTTATAAAACGTCATGGTATCTTGGATATAAAGGATCTTTTCATTTACCATTTTTTCATCTAATGTAATATTGCTTTGTAAAAAAACCAGTTAAACAATTAAATAACGTTGTCTTTCCTGCTCCGTTTATCCCTAATAAACAATAGATCCTTGCACTATGTAATTGAAAGGAAACTTCATCTAGGACATTCACTTTATCATCATATGAATACGATAATTTTTTTATTTCTAACATGAGACCACCTCGGCTTCTCTATCTTTATTAATGATCAAATGAAATAAGTAGTTTATTATCGTCACGCCAATTAAGAAGGTTTGACCTATTAAATACGTTTCATAATCATTGCGATATATTACTATAAAACAAACAATACTAACCATTATTAAAGTCATACTGATAAAGTTAATGATTGCGTTCTTACTGTTCATATTATTCGCTTCTTTTACTCTCCATAGTTCAAGTGTTTTTTTGATTATGATTACTTGAATCGCTGATAGAAAATAAAGAAACGATAAATACCCATTGACTTGAAAAACATTTGAAAGAATTAGAATCGCAAATATCAAATACAGTTTCGGAAAAACAATTGCTGAAAGAATCCTTGTTTTCGCCCGTATCACATCAGAATTAAGGAAAGATATATTATATTTTTTTAACAGTTCTAAATCATTTTCGATCGTTATATGATTCTTGAATCCGATACTCCCTATTAGACAAAAAATTGTTTGCACAATCATTAATCCTGTTAAAATTCGATTCATACTGACAGCCCCCTCTATAGAATCTACAGGATCAATAAAGTTCAAAAATAAAACTGATAAAAAAATAAAAATGTGAAAGATAGAGGGTACTGTCAATAATTTTGTGTAAATGACCATTCACCCATTCAAGGTAGCTC
>CAZIRM010000090.1:0-9540 GCA_964541705.1 uncultured Bacillaceae bacterium
TATATTGGCATATCTTTTAAAAAAAGTTTATGCATTTGACTTTACAATTTAGGACTTTTAATATTTTAAAAAAACCATTACTTTTTCAGTAGTGGTTTTTTGCATTAAAATGTAAAAAATGAAATAATAAGTACTAAGAAAAGAGAGGGAGGAGTAGAGAAAAATGGAAAAGACAATCGTAAACAAGATTCACCAACAAAAAGATTTGATTGTTACAAATTGGTTAACAGAATTAGAATCCGTGAGAAGTGAACGGTACTTAGAAAAAATTTCACCGACTGTTTATAAAAATACGAACCGCGAATTTGTGGAGATTATCTTTAATTATCTTGGTCAAGATCAATCCATGTTTAATGAAAAGTTAAATCAATTTTCTCATCGTCTCATTCAACTTGGTTGGCCTTTATCTTATTTAACTGAAGGTCTACAAGCTTTTAGAAGAGTAGTGTTTGAAACAGTTGTTAAAGAAGACACAACTGGCAATGGTGATTTAAAAACCTATTATGAAGTAGAAAGCTGGGTTGACCAGATTGTTAACTTACTAGTTAATGAGTATTCGGGGGCATGGGAGAATACCATTTTCTTGCAAAAAATGGCTTTGAAAGAGCTTTCGGCTCCACTAATTCCAGTGTTTGAAAAAATAAGTGTTATGCCACTGATTGGTACGATTGATACGGAAAGAGCAAAATTGATCATGGAAAATCTATTAAATGGAGTCATTCAAAACCGTTCAGAGGTAGTTCTAATCGACATTACTGGGGTCCCCGTTGTTGACACAATGGTTGCTCATCACATTATACAAGCGTCAGAAGCAGTAAGATTGGTTGGTGCCAAGTGCATATTAGTAGGCATCAGGCCAGAAATCGCTCAGACAATCGTTAATTTAGGGATCGATTTAGGCAACTTTCCGACTAAAAACACCTTAAAAAACGGAATAGAGGCTGCACTAGAATTAACAAATAAAAAGATAATAGCTCTATGAAGATAGGAGGACAAGCAGTGCGAATTCCTATATTAAAGTTAAATGAGTTTTTACTTATATCAATTCAACTAGAACTGGACGATCAAACAGCCTTACAATTTCAAGAGGATCTTTTAAAGAAGATTCATAAAGAAGGATCAAAAGGAGTAGTAATTGATTTAACCTCGGTAGAGTTTATTGATTCTTTCATAGCAAAAGTATTAGGTGACGTTGTTGAAATGGCAAAATTGATGGGGGCGACCGTCGTCTATACCGGGATTCGACCAGCTGTTGCCATAACGTTAGTTGATATGGGCATATCAATGAATGCTGTGCCTACAGCACTCGATTTAGAAAAAGGAATGGAAAAAATCAAACAGGAATGGGAGGGATGATAATATGTCCCAATCCTGTGTAGAGATAAAAAACGAGTGGAGCATTGTAGCGGCACGACAGGCTGGTAGGGAATTAGCGAAGCAGATTGGTTTTGGTGCAGTTGATCAAGCTCGAATTACAACTGCGATTTCCGAACTAGCTAGAAACATTTACTTATAAGCGAGTGAAGGCCAAATTTGTCTTAGGAAAGTATTGATGATGAATCGTACAGGACTGGAAGTTGTTGCAGCTGATCAAGGTCCAGGCATAGAAGATCTGAGAAGTGTCATGGAAGATGGATTTACCACATCAGGTGGTTTAGGAGCTGGATTACCTGGAGTTAAACGGTTAATGGACGAATTTTCTCTCAAATCGGAAGTTGGGAATGGAACAACAATTACAGCAGTCAAATGGTTAAGGTAAGTTAGTTTTAACTCCTACTGTACTCTAAAAGAGGTGGAATGGTGAAAAAAACTAGTGCTTTATTTAAAGACAAATACAAACGAATCGTAGAATCTTTTTATCAACAAAGAGCGAATATTCATTATATGAGGCTCAGCAATTTAGCAGAACGTATATTCAACAAAACCTCTCGCCAGAAGAAATGGTTAGTTTGCATAATTCTGTTATTAAAGAACTTATTCCCGATCTTCCGGAAGAAATAACAGATTCTCAACGAATTTTGCTAGAGGTGATGATTGATTACGGACTAGCATACCAACAGCATCAAGCGTTGAGGAGTGTTCAAGAAAAACTTGAGTCAGAACTCGAAGTAGCTGCTGAAATACAAAGATCACTTTTACCAAATGCTATTCCTTCGTGTCAAACGCTTGATATAGGAGTAAAGAGTGTTGCAGCCAATAAGGTAAGTGGTGACTATTATCATTTTATTTACGAGAAAGATGTATCGATTGGAGTAGCCGTTGCAGATATTATTGGCAAGGGTGTGCCCGCAGCATTATGTATGTCGATGATAAAATACGCAATGGATAGTATTCCAGAACAAAAATTACGCCCTCATACACTACTTGAAAATTTAAACAAAGTAGTAGAACAAAATATAAGTGATAACATGTTTATAACGATGGTGTTTGGTGCTTACGATTTAAAGAGTCATGCGTTTGTTTATGCAGGAGCCGGCCATGAACCTGGATTTTATTACAGTTATAAAGACAATCAATTCGAGGACTTAAATACGAAAGGGTTAGTTTTAGGATTAACAAAGAAAACCACATATCAAGAGTATTGTAGACGTGTTGAGAAAGGAGATATCATAATTTTGTTATCTGATGGGGTAACGGACTGTCGGACGACGGAAGGGTTTGTTGAGAGAGGTGATATAGAGAGGCTAATAAGAAACTATGTTCATTTACCTGCTCAGGAAATAGCAGAATCTGTCTATGGCGAACTAGAAAAACTTCAAAATTTTAAGCTGAAAGACGATTTTACGTTAATGATTATCCGTAGAAATGTTTAACTTTTGCAACATTGTGGTATATAAACGTTAGTTACTAGTAGGAGGGAAAAAGATGAACTTGCAAGTGTCAAATACGAAAATTGGAAAACAAAATATCATAAAGCTGGTAGGCGAAATTGACGTATATACTGCTAGTAAGCTAAAAGATGAATTACTTCCAATTACTGAACGAAGTGGTGAGCAACTGATGGTTGATTTGTCGGCTGTTTCCTACATTGATAGTACTGGCTTAGGAGTGTTCATTGGTGCGTTAAAGGCTTCATATAAGCACGGGTGCTCTTTAAAGTTAATAGGTGCAAATGATCGAATTAGCAGACTATTTGCGATTACCGGCTTAGATGAAATCATTGACATCGAAGAAAGTGCGAGGGAGGAAGCGAAGTGAAACAGAACTCAGATTTCTTAGAAATGAAGGTCCCGGCAAAAGCTGAATACGTTGGTGTGGTTCGTTTAACAGTTTCAGGCATCGCAAACCGAATGGGTTTCTCCTATGATGAAATTGAAGACATCAAGGTAGCTGTTGCAGAAGCGTGTACAAATGTTGTTACACATGCCTATCTAGAAAAAAGTGGGTACATGATAATCGGATGTAGGGTTTTTGATCATCAATTAGAAATTATGGTCGCCGATAGTGGTCAAAGTTTTTCTTATGAAAAAATAAGAGAAGAAGTTGGACCTTTTCATTGTAACCAATCTGTTGATGAGTTAAAGGAAGGTGGTCTAGGACTATTTTTAATTGAAACATTAATGGATAAAGTAGAGATTAATAATGAAGCAGGGGTCATCATCATTATGACAAAGTTCCTACAAAAAAGTGAGGTGGAACATAATGTCAAAGGAAACGCAGTATCAAACGAAGCGATGTATAAACGAGTTAATTGAGCAGTACCAACAAACAAAATCGGAAAAAATCCAAACCCAGTTAGTTAAACACTATGAAGGGCTCGTTTGTGCTCTCGCGAATAAATTTTCTAAAGGCAAAAGCTCTGATGAAGACCTGATCCAAGTAGGGATGGTAGGCTTGTTAGCAGCTTTGCGGCGATTTGATCCTTCCTTCGGGCGGGGGTTTGAATCCTACGCAATCCCAACAATTATAGGAGAAATTAAACGGTATATTAGAGACAAGACTTGGAGTGTTCATGTCCCTCGGCGTATTAAAGAACTGGGCCCAAAAATTAAAAAAGCTGTAGAACAGCTAACAATCGATTTTGGCCGATCGCCAAAGGTAAACGAGATCGCTCTATATTTAGAGGTCAGTGAAGAAGATGTGCTAGAAACGATGGAGATGGGAAGAAGTTATCAAGCGTTGTCAGTGGATAAACCGATTGAGGCGGACCAAGAAGGTGGATCTGTTACTCTTCTTGATCTAGTAGGAGAGATGGACAACAAGTTTGAAAGAACGGAATTAAAATTAGTCATTGAAAACAGCTTTTCTGTACTATCCGAAAGAGAAAAACAAATTATTTATTATACTTTCTATGAAAATATTAGTCAAAAAGAAGTAGGTGACCGGTTGGGGATATCACAAATGCACGTCTCTCGCTTACAAAGAAAAGCATTAGAGAAATTAAAAGAATACATGCAGACGGAAGAAATTGCGGAGTGTTTATAAATGGATCGTTATCAGTTTGAACATTTTGAGGTGGGGGCTTATCAGAAAGCAAAAGATCAATTTAATTGTAATGGGGACTCCTTCTTTTGTTTGGAAACACCGCATTATTTAATTTGTGCAGTGGCGGACGGGCTAGGAAGTGGCCCGAAGGCAAATGAAGTATCGCAGTTGGTTATTACGTATATAAAAAGAAATCACCACAAGGAATTAAGTGTGTTGATGGAAGAATGTAATCAGTTGTTAAGGAATAAAAGAGGTGTTGTCCTCTCCATTATTAAAATAGAACATATTATAAGAAGAGTTACATATAGCACAGTAGGTAATATTAGTTGTTTATTTTACGCGGAGAAGAATCTTTTACTGAGAGTCGCCTCCAAACCAGGCTTTCTCTGTGGAAAAAGAATACAATCGCGAACGCAAACCTTTACGTACACACGCGGCTTAAGGTTCTTGCTTTATACAGATGGAATAAATCTACTCTCATCGTCACACCTAATTATCTCAAGTTTAGAACAGGTGGATGAAGTAGTTGATTATATAAAACATACAGCCAATTACAACAAAGATGATGTTACTTTTGTGGTTGGCGGCGTCAGAGAAAGTTGAGTTATAACGCTCAGCTTTTTTTGTTGCACTTAAGTTTTCCCTCCAGTTTTAATGGTACAGCGTTTTGTCGGCTTTATTTTATGTACGTTTTTAGTTACACTATAGATTAGTTGTATTGAGGAGGGGAATAGGATGGATGAAAAAAGACAAAAGCTGTTATCAATAATTTCAAAAGAGTTATTGATTTCACTGAAGTCAGTTAAAAGTGTTGTGGAATTAATTGAAGAAGGAAATACAGTTCCTTTTATTGCGAGGTACCGAAAAGAACTTACAGGTGCGTTGGATGAAGTTCAAATTAGAGATGTTGTTGATAGATGGACATATATAAATCAATTGGAAGATCGAAAAGAAGAAGTCATTCGACTTATTGCAGAACAGAATAAGCTGACTGAAGAATTAAAAGGAAAAATTCTTGTGTCGACAAAATTACAGGAAGTTGAAGACTTATATCGACCGTATAAGCAAAAAAGAAGAACGAGAGCAACGGTTGCAAAAGAAAAAGGTCTTGAGCCGTTAGCAGATAATATCGCTTCGCTCCCAAGTAGTGGAAATCTTGAGCAGCTTGCAGAGCAATTTTTAAGTGAAGAAGTTGGTTCTACTGAAGAGGCAATTCAGGGAGCAATGGATATTATTGCTGAGTCTATCTCTGATGATGCAGACATTAGAAAAATGATCCGTCAAGCTACATTTAAAGAAGGCAAAATAAAATCAACTGTAAAAGATGCTGAACTCGACGAAAAAGGCGTATATGAAATGTATTATGAATATGAAGAAGCTGCAAACAAAGTAGTTCCTCACCGTATTCTAGCTCTTAACCGTGGTGAAAAAGAAGCAGTTTTAAAGGTTTCGTTAACAATTGCCGCTGAGAAGATTCATACGATTATAGCTAAAAAATATATACATAACCGTCTTTCACCATTTGTCTCCACTATGGAGAGTGTCATTCAAGATAGTTATAAACGTCTGATTGAGCCATCTATTGAAAGAGAAATCAGAAAAGAATTAACAGAAAAAGCGGAAGAGCAGGCTATACATATTTTTTCCGAGAATTTAAGAAACCTCCTTTTACAACCCCCATTAAAAGGGAAAGTCGTTTTAGGAGTTGACCCAGCTTATCGAACAGGATGTAAGTTAGCGATTGTAGATGAAACGGGAAAAGTATTAAAAATAGCAGTCATCTATCCGACTCCGCCTAGAAACGAAGTTGAAAAAGCAAAACAAGTAGTAAAACAACTAATGGAAAAGTTTGCGGTTGAAGTGGTGGCGATTGGTAACGGTACGGCATCAAGAGAAACTGAACAATTTATCGCTGATGTAATTAAAGAAGTAGAGAAGGAAGCGGCATATTTAATCGTTAACGAAGCTGGTGCTAGTGTGTACTCTGCCTCTCCATTAGCAAAAGAAGAGTTTCCTGACTTACAGGTAGAGGAAAGAAGCGCAATTTCCATTGCTAGAAGATTACAGGACCCATTAGCGGAACTTGTGAAGATCGACCCTAAATCAGTAGGAGTTGGGCAATACCAACATGATGTTACACAATCGAAGTTAAGTGACTCTTTAACGTTTGTTGTTGAAACGGTAGTAAACCAAGTAGGGGTAAATGTAAATACTGCTTCAAGTTCTTTATTGCAATATGTTTCAGGGTTGTCAAAAGCAGTGGCAAATAACATTGTAAAAAAACGTGAAGAGGAAGGCAAATTTACCAATCGTAAGCAATTGAAGAAAATTCCGCGGTTGGGTGCCAAAACGTATGAACAATGTATCGGCTTCTTAAGAATCGTAGACGGTGATGAACCTCTTGATCAAACGGGCATTCACCCCGAAACATACGAAGAAACGAGAGCGCTATTACAACGTGTAGATGCGACAACAATTGATATCGGTTCCTCTATGTTAAAAGAGAAACTTCAACAACTTAACTTGGATCAAGTAGCTGTGGAGCTAGGGATTGGGAAGCTTACTATGCAAGATATTATCGATGCTTTAATTAGACCTCGCAGAGACCCGCGAGATGAAGTCTCAAAACCATTGTTAAAAAAGGATGTATTACAGTTAGAAGACCTTAAAACCGGGATGGAGTTACAAGGGACGATTCGAAACGTAGTGGATTTCGGAGCATTTGTTGATATCGGTGTTAAGCAAGATGGCCTTGTCCATATTTCTAAATTAACGAATCGATTCGTGAAACACCCAATGGAAGTTGTTGCAGTCGGGGATGTAGTGACAGTATGGGTGGATTCTGTAGACATGAAGAAGCAACGGGTAGCTCTGACAATGTTAAAGCCTGATAAGCAAGTGTAAAAGAAAGGGGACTTTCCCCTTTCTTTTCTACAAGGTAAGAATGTATAAATTTATGAAGTTATATTAACGTCTAGCTTTAAGACGCTTCTAGCTGATAGGCGGGCATACGCTTTTGCATACATATATATATGTTATCGTGTGCGCTCTTTCCGGCTATTATTTATTGGATCGATACGTTTATGATAATAGTACCAACATTGATTTAATAACCGTATTTTGCGTAACTCTTTCTCAAGAAACGCTTTCTTGAGTTGCTTTCGCAGCCAGTCGGGCATATCCATAAACCTCCTTTCGCTTTAAAGCACGAATATGCTGTTTTGATAAGTAGTAAAGAAAGGTTGTGTTAGTATGAGTAGTATATGAAATACAGGTTGTCATTGTTGATTGATTTATGAAAGGGGGGAGTCGACTTGCAAGACCAAGAATTGCAACAGTTAGTAGAGGAAATTTCACAAGTGTATTTTGGAATGACATTTAAACATAAAGCAAGTTTTAATTCTAGACTTCGTACGACTGGTGGGCGCTACCTGTTGAGGAATCATAATATTGAAATAAACCCTAAGCAACTAGAACATTTCGGTAAGGAGGCATTGATAAAGATCATAAAACATGAATTGTGTCATTATCATTTACACCTTCAAGAAAAGGGGTATAAGCATCAAGATCGCGACTTTCAAGAATTATTAGAAAAAGTTGGAGGCGCAAAATATTGTGACCATATTCCTGGTAGCCTTAGAAGGAGTAGCATTATTCACATATACGAATGTACGAAATGTAAAGTTAGATTCCAGAGAAGAAGAAGTGTTGATACGAAGAAATATGTTTGCGGACAATGTCAAGGGAAAATAAGGAAATTAGAAAGCGTGAAAAGTGTTTGACATTAATAACGCGGATATGTTAAATTATAAAAGTCGCTGAAAAACAAAGTGCATAACATAGTGACGACAAACTAAGTTAAAAAAACATTGACAAACCGATTAGGAAAAGGTACACTAACCTTTGTTGAAATAACTATTCCACAGTAGCTCAGTGGTAGAGCTATCGGCTGTTAACCGATCGGTCGTAGGTTCGAGTCCTACCTGTGGAGCCATAAAAATGGAGAAGTACTCAAGTGGCTGAAGAGGCGCCCCTGCTAAGGGTGTAGGTCGTGTAAGCGGCGCGAGGGTTCAAATCCCTCCTTCTCCGCCAGTCGCACTTTTAATTAAAGATTGGCCCGTTGGTCAAGCGGTTAAGACACCGCCCTTTCACGGCGGTAACACGGGTTCGAATCCCGTACGGGTCACCAATTTTTTTTTGCGTTAGTGAAAAATAACTATTCATTTTATTTGGAGGATTAGCTCAGCTGGGAGAGCACCTGCCTTACAAGCAGGGGGTCGGCGGTTCGATCCCGTCATCCTCCACCAAGGTTTTTTCGCGCAATGTAATGGAGCGAAAATAACTTTCCTATTCAATCGTGAAGCGAGGATTACTAATTTTATATTTTAATTATTTGTGGACCCGTGGTGTAGCGGTTAACATGCCTGCCTGTCACGCAGGAGATCGCCGGTTCGATCCCGGTCGGGTCCGCCATTTTTATTTTCTTTTGAACTATGCGGGTGTGGCGGAATTGGCAGACGCGCTAGACTTAGGATCTAGTGTCTTTGACGTGGGGGTTCGAGTCCCTTCACCCGCACCATAGTTTGACACAAATGAAAGAGTTGCTAGTGATTCATAAGAAGCGGTCGTGGCGGAATGGCAGACGCGCTAGCTTGAGGGGCTAGTGGGGGTATCCCCGTGGAGGTTCGAGTCCTCTCGGCCGCACCAAACTCAAATATATAAATTTCATACGCGCCCTTAGCTCAGCTGGATAGAGTGTTTGACTACGAATCAAAAGGTCGGGAGTTCGAATCTCTCAGGGCGCGCCATTTACGGGAAGTGGCTCAGCTTGGTAGAGCACCTGGTTTGGGACCAGGGGGTCGCAGGTTCAAATCCTGTCTTCCCGACCATTTATAATTTTATATTGCGGGTGTAGTTTAATGGTAAAACCTCAGCCTTCCAAGCTGATGTCGTGAGTTCGATTCTCATCACCCGCTCCAATCATAAAACTTCGTATGAGTTTGATTGCAGCGATGCAACGACTAAACCGAAGTGGGACAGGAACAAGTTATATTAATTAGGGGCCTATAGCTCAGCTGGTTAGAGCGCACGCCTGATAAGCGTGAGGTCGGT
>CAZIRM010000091.1:0-9516 GCA_964541705.1 uncultured Bacillaceae bacterium
AGACGCTTAAGCTAGATATCAGTCTAACTTCAAAATTTTATACATTCTTACCTTTTTACAAAAGACCCCTAAGAAATTAGGAGTCTCTACTAGTTTAACTATTTACAGCATTTAAATGTGCAGTGTCTTCAAACACACGTACAAACCTACCATCATTAATTGGATAACCTGCTTTTTCGATTTTTACTTTCACAAGCTTTCCTATCATGTCTTCATCAGAATAAAATTTAACTTTAAGGTAATTATCCGTATAACCGATATAATACCCTTCTTGTTGGTCATCTCGATCTTCAGGAATCACTTCTAGTACTTCACCTTCGAAACTTGAAGCATATTCTTTTGCCAATTGATTCGATAACTCAATAAGCTTATGAACTCGCTCATTCTTCACTTCTTCGGCTACTTGATCCTCCATACGGGCTGCAGGAGTACCTGTACGTTTTGAATAAGGGAATACATGTAATTCCGAAAACTTGTGCTTACGAATAAAATCATAAGTCTCTTGAAACTCCTCGTCCGTCTCGCCTGGAAACCCTACAATTACATCACTCGTAACAGCTAACCTTGGTAACGCTTGTTTTAGCTTTTCTAGACGTTCTGCAAAGAAGTCCATCGTATATTTTCGGCGCATTCTCTTTAAGACAGAATCAGAACCTGCTTGTAATGGCACGTGTAGGTGGCGAACCACCTTAGTGGAGTTATGAATGACGTCAATCACTTCGTCCGTAATTTGGCTTGCCTCAATGGAAGAAATTCGAATTCTTTGTAACCCTTCAACTTCTTCAAGTTCAGATAATAGCTTAGCCAGGCTATAGTCTTTCATGTCTTCCCCGTATCCACCTGTATGAATACCAGTTAATACAATTTCTTTATAGCCAGCACTAACTAGCTGGTGAGCTTGTTTGATCACATCTTTTGGATCTCGTGAACGCATTAATCCTCGTGCCCAAGGAATAATACAAAATGTACAAAAATTATTACATCCCTCTTGAATCTTCAAAGAGGCTCTTGTCCGATCTGAAAATTGTGGAACGTCTAATTCTTCATAGACACGCGTTTTCATTATATTTGATACCGCGTTAATTGGTTGTCTTTCATTCTTATACTGATCAATATATTCAAGCATTTTTGAACGGTCTTGTGTACCTACCACAACATCGACACCCGGAATCGCTAATACTTCTGCTGGGGAAGTTTGTGCGTAACAGCCAGTTACACAAATAACGGCATCAGGATTTTTCCGTATTGCCCTTCTAATGATTTGTCTACTTTTTTTGTCTCCCGTATTTGTTACTGTACATGTATTTATCACATAAACATCGGCAATTCCTTCAAAATCAGTTTTTTCATACCCGTTTTGTAGGAATATTTGCCAAATTGCTTCCGTTTCATAGTGGTTTACTTTACAACCTAGTGTATGAAAAGCAACTGTTGGCATGCTAATCACCTCAACATCTCAAAATGATAAGAAACTGCCGCCATAAAATAGAGTGGTGCTGTTTCTGTTCTTAGTATTCTTGGACCAAATCCACAGAGGACGAATCCATTTTCATTCAAGGCTTGGACTTCTTCTTCAGTTAATCCACCTTCTGGACCTACAACAACTAGAATATTTGCTCCTTCAATTGCTGAGTTTAGTGCGGCTACTAAATTTTTTGTTTCACCCTGTTTCGCCTGTTCTTCGTAAGCGACAATTTTTAAATCATAAACGTTACTTTGAGTTAGCAACTCTTTAAAAGATACAACATGTTTGACCTCAGGAACTTGTTGTCGATAGGACTGCTCTGCGGCTTCCTTTGCAATTTTTCTTAGTCTTTCTAATTTCTTTTCTTGCTTTTTCGGTTCCCATTTAACAACGGAACGGTTCGCGTGAAATGGAAGAAATCCTACGGCGCCTAACTCAGTACCTTTTTGCACAATTAAATCTAGTTTATCACCTTTTGGTAGTCCTTGTGCAATGGTAACTTTTACTGGCATTTCATGATTTTGGCTGAGGAATTCGATTACCTCAGCCGTCACTTCCGTATGCTCAATATTCGTAATTTTACACCGACCTGTACGCCCGGTTTGCTCATTCGTACAAATAATTTCATCGCCTACAGTCATTCTCATCACTTTAGCAATGTGCTTTACATCTTCTCCATCTATTGTTACACAGTCGTCTGTCATTTGCTTGTTCGCAACAAAATACCTTTGCACAAAAACACCTACTCACTAACTTTTTTGGCAATAAACGCTACCCAATCTTCTTGTTCTAATGTATCTTCAATCAAAAATCCTTCGCTTGTTAGCGCCTCTTGGACTTCGTTTTTCTTTCCTTTAATAATGCCTGATGTAATGAAGGTTCCACCTAGTTTAAGGACCCTTGCAGCATCTTGAACAAATCGAACGATGACTTCCGCTAATATATTAGCTACTACAAGATCTACTGGACCATCTACTTGTTCAAGTAAATTGTTTTGTCTTACTTGAATGACATCTTGTACTTTATTTAATTTTACATTTAAAATCGCACTTTTGACGGCTACTTCATCTAAGTCAAGTGCAAGCACCTTTTTTGCCCCTAATTTTGCAGCAGCGATACTTAAAACCCCTGTTCCTGTCCCTACATCAATAACATGATCATGTCTGTTTATCTTTTTTTCGATCGCTTTAATACAAAGGACAGTTGTTGGATGAGTACCTGTTCCAAAGGCCATTCCTGGATCTAACTCAATGATTTGTTCAGCAGCGCTTTGTTTCTCGTACTCTTCCCATGTCGGAGTAATGGTGATTAAATCAGAAATCTTCACCGGCTTGTAATACTTTTTCCAAGCCGTTGCCCACTCTTCTTCATTGACTTCACTGATGGCCACTTTATTCAAACCGATATCAATTCCATATAACAACAAACCATTAATTGCTTCCTTAATCTCGTCAACTGTCTCATGTAAAAAGCTATTTACTGGAAGATACGCTTTTAGGATTACTCCTTCTTCTGGATAGTCATTTGGGGAAAGTTGGTAAATTTCTCCGAAAGTCGTATCATACTCTTTGACAAGATCATCAGGATCTTCAATGACAACCCCACTAGCACCTGCTTCGTGTAAGATATTACAAACTGGTTCTACTGCTTCTTGTGTTGTATGAATACTAATTTCTGACCATTTCAATTGTACCAACTCCCCATTTTTTATTCATTAAAGCTTTTTAACGTTCTTTTAACTTTCGCAAAGAAAGATTCATTTTGCTCATCGACGCTTGGATTGCCGCTCGCTTCACCAAATTCTCTCAACAGCTCTTTTTGTCTATCGGTCAATTTTTTCGGTGTTATTATTTTCACTTGTACGTGTTGATCGCCCTGACCGTATCCTCTCACATTCGGAACACCCTTGCCTCTTAACCTGAAGTTTGTTCCTGTTTGAGTACCAGCTGGGATTTTTAATTTAATTTTTCCTTGCAGTGTAGGTACTTCAATCTCATCCCCTAGAGTCGCTTGAACAAAAGTAATTGGCATTTCACAATAAATGTCGTCACCATCACGTTCAAAGAACTCATGCGATCTTACACTAAAGACCACATATAAATCACCAGGAGGTCCACCGTTCACACCAGGTTCCCCTTGGCCTGAAACTCTAATTTGTTGGCCACTATCGATACCAGCTGGGATTTTCACATGTATCTTCTTACGTTTCTTGACTTTTCCTTTTCCAGCACAAGTACGGCATTTTTCTTTCACAAACTTTCCTGTGCCTTCACAATGGTGACATACTCGGCGATTCACAACACGCCCAAAAGGTGTATTTTGCTCTACACTCATTTGCCCACTACCATTACAGTGTGAACATGTTTCTGGCTTGGTACCTGGTTTAGCTCCATTACCGTTACACGTATCACATGTTTCTTCTTTAGGAATCTCAATATCCGTCTCTTTTCCGAATACAGCTTCCTTAAAGTCTAAAATCATCTTGTATTGAAGATCCGCTCCTTGACGTGGCGCATTTGGATTTCTTCTACCACCGCCACCACCAAAAAACATATCAAAAATATCACTAAAGCCACCGAAGTCACCCGCACCACCAAATCCTTGATTAGGATCTGTATGTCCAAACTGATCATAATGAGCCTTTTTCTGAGGATCGCTTAATATATCATAAGCTTCTTTCACTTCTTTAAATTTATCCTCAGCATTTGCTTCTTTATTTACATCTGGATGGTACTTACGAGCGAGCTTTCGATAAGCCTTCTTCACTTCATCTACTGAAGCATTTTTATCAACACCTAAAACATCATAAAAGTCTCTTTTACTCAAGTTTACCCACTCCCGATTTCCTATTACATAACGAATATCTTAACACTTCCACTCTGAAAAGTGAAGTGTAATCAATGTAGATTTAAATCGTAAAAAAAGTCAAAGCCTCAATAGTCTGACTTTGACCTCTTTTATTGAACGATTATTTATCGTCGTTTACTTCCTCATACTCAGCATCAACGACATTGTCATCTCCAGGTTTTTCTGATGATGCTCCTTCTCCTTGAGCTGCCTGAGCCGCTTGAGCTGCTTGCTCATAAAGCTTTGTTGTTAGTGCTTGAACGATTTCTTGTAATTCATCTTTCGCAGCTTTAATGGCGTCAAAATCAGTGCCTTCTAGAGCTGTTTTCACCTTCTCTTTTGCTGCAGTTGCTTTTTCAACTTCAGCAGCGTCTACTTTACCTTCAAGATCTTTTAACGTCTTTTCAGTAGTAAAGACAAGATGATCTGCTTCATTTCGTAAATCTACTTCTTCACGGCGCTTTTTATCAGCTTCAGCATTTGCCTCTGCATCTTTAACCATTTTTTCGATCTCATCATCTGATAATCCAGAAGAAGAAGTAATCGTAATCGATTGCTCTTTATTTGTTCCTAGGTCTTTTGCTTTTACATTAACAATTCCATTTGCATCAATGTCGAATGTCACTTCAATTTGTGGAACTCCACGTGGTGCTGGTGGAATGTCTGTTAACTGGAATCTTCCTAATGTTTTATTGTCAGCCGCCATTTGACGCTCACCTTGAAGAACGTGAATGTCAACAGAAGGTTGATTGTCTGCAGCTGTAGAGAATACTTGTGACTTACTAGTCGGAATTGTTGTGTTGCGATCAATTAATTTTGTGAACACAGCACCCATTGTTTCAATTCCTAATGATAATGGAGTAACGTCAAGTAGTACAACGTCCTTAACTTCTCCAGTTAATACACCTGCTTGAACTGCAGCACCAAGTGCTACAACTTCATCTGGGTTTACACCTTTATGAGGATCTTGTCCTGTTAACTTTTTGATTGCTTCTTGTACAGCTGGAATACGTGTTGAACCACCAACTAATACAACTTTGTCAATCTCACTAGCAGAAAGACCAGCATCTTGTAATGCACGACGAGTAGGCGCTAACGTTCTTTCTACTAAATCAGAAGATAGTTCCTCAAACTTAGCGCGAGTTAATGTTAACTCTAAGTGTTTTGGGCCAGTAGCATCTGCAGTGATAAACGGTAAAGAGATCTGCGTGCTTGTTACACCAGAAAGATCCTTCTTCGCTTTCTCCGCAGCGTCTTTTAAACGTTGTAAAGCCATTTTATCTTTAGCAAGATCAATGGAGTTCTCTTTTTTGAACTCAGCTACTAAATGATCGATAATCACTTGGTCAAAGTCATCTCCACCTAGTTCATTGTCTCCAGACGTAGCTTTTACTTCGAAGAATCCTTCTGCAAGTTCCAGAATGGAAACGTCAAACGTTCCTCCACCTAAATCAAAAACAAGAATTGTTTGTTCTTCTTCTTTTTCTAATCCATACGCTAATGCTGCAGCCGTTGGCTCATTAACAATTCTTTCAACCTCTAAGCCGGCAATTTTACCAGCATCTTTTGTCGCTTGACGTTGAGAGTCATTAAAGTAAGCAGGTACAGTAATGACTGCTTTTGTTACTTTTTCTCCTAAATACGCTTCAGCGTCTTCTTTTAGCTTTTGTAAAATGATGGCTGAAATTTCTTGAGGTGTATACGACTTACCTTCAACTTCTACTTTATGATCTGTTCCCATATAACGTTTAATCGATTGAATAGTATTTGGGTTTGTGATCGCTTGTCGCTTACCAACTTCACCAACTAAACGCTCACCATTTTTAAATGCAACCACTGATGGTGTTGTACGATTTCCTTCTGGGTTAGGGATAACTGTTGCTTCCCCACCTTCCATTACAGCTACACAAGAATTTGTTGTTCCTAAGTCAATACCAATTACTTTACTCATGAGTAACTTCCTCCTAATTATCTTTTATGTAACACTTAGATTATTGATTTACTTTTACCATTGCTGGTCGAATAACTCGATCTTTTAACTGATATCCTTTTTGTAGTTCTTCTACTACTTGGTTTGATTCATGCTCATCTGACTCCACTTGCATGACTGCCTGATGATAATAAGGGTCAAAACTTTGTCCTACAGACTCTATTAAAGTTAGGCCTTCATTTTTCAATGCATCATTTAATTGACGATAAACCATTTCCACACCTTGCAGTAATGATTTGGTTTCTTCGCTTTCAACATTTACATTTAACGCGCGGTCAAAGTTATCCAAAACCGGTAGTAAATCTTCGATTAAAGATTGAGCTCTATATTTACTTGCAGCTTCTTTTTCTTCGCGGCTACGGCGACGGAAATTATCATAATCTGCTTGTACTCGAAGTAAGCGATTATTTAATTCGTTAACCTGTTGTTCAAGGTTAGCAATCTTTTGCTCTTCTTCAGATAAAAGAGGCTCTTCTTCAATAATTTCTTGTTCCATAACTTCTACTACTTCTTCTTGAACATCTTCTTTTTCATTTGTCATCTCTTCTTTTACTTGATCCAACTCACTCACCTCCTAAAAAAGTATACTCCTATTATCAGTTTCTACTCCCTCAACTTTTACCGTCAAGGGAGAGTCACCGAAGTGATTACTTATTTTTTTTATACATGTTTGTTAATGTTGATGTCATGCCTCTTGACATATAATCCAATATCCCAATAACCTTCTTGTATTCCATTCGAGTAGGACCTAATATACCGACCGTACCTAAATGTTTTCCATCAATTGTGTATGTTGCAGTAATAATACTGCAATGGTCAATTGCCTGCACATTATTCTCTTGACCGATCTTAACGGTAATCCCAGAAGTATTAGAACGGAACAATTGATGAACAAGTTTTTCTTCTTCAAAAATTTCGAGTAACTGTTTTACTTTCTTGACATCATGAAATTCAGGTTGAGACAGAATGTTCGTTTTCCCACCAAAAAAGATTTTTTCACTTGATTGAGTTTTGAATGTCTGTTCCAACATGGCCATTGCTTCTTTGTAGTTACTAATATGTTTTTTCATCATTTTAGAAACTTCTAAGAAAATTTGACTTCTAAGCTCAAGTAACGTTACTCCTTGAAGTCGTTCATTCAACATGTTTACCATCATTTCAATATCTGATAAATTTATACCTTCTGGAATGGTAATGGTCTGTTTTTCTACATGACCAGTATCAGTAACAATGATGGCCACCGCTGAACTTGTTGATAAAGGAATGATTTGTAGATGCTTAACTTTAGTATCAAAAAATTCAGGGCCTAGTACAATAGAGGTGTAACTTGTTAGATTCGACAGAATTTGTGCAGATTGCTCAATCACTTGCTCCATCTCTTGGATTTTTTGAGTGAAAAGTGTTTTCGCATCAAGCTCTGTATTATTTGTTGCCTCGGGCATTAAGATATGGTCTACGTAGTAACGATATCCTTTTTGAGAAGGTACCCTACCAGCAGAGCTATGCGGTTTTTCTAGATAACCTAATTCCTCTAAATCCGCCATCTCATTTCGAATTGTTGCGGGACTAAACTGAATATCGTGCCTTTTTGAAACACTACGCGACCCCACTGGCTCCGCAGAAAGAGTGTAATCATCAATTATAGCTTCTAAGATTAATAATTGTCGTTCAGTTAACAAATTCATCACCCCTGTTAGCACTCAGTTTAGTCGAGTGCTAAATCCTAATAATAAATTACCAAAAATCATGATTATTTGTCAACGGTAACTGATTTAATTTATTATTACTATTTTTTTCTAGTGTACGTGACAGTTACCTATCATCAATTTATTTCTACAGCTCCCTCGTAGTTAGTAACAATTTTAGTCTGTAAAAGGTGATAGAATGTTATTCAAAACAACCGATCGCTTAAAGAAGAAACTTTTCAAACACTTCATTTGCAATAAATATACCTTCTTGTGTTAGTTTAATTGTATCATCCGTGACTTGGACAAGTTTCTTATTCTCCAGTTCTTCTATTTGTTCCTTAAATATATTTAGTGGATTTAAATGGTAACGGTCTGTAAATTGTTTGATTGAGATTCCGTTAATTTTCCTTAATCCCATAAACATTTCTTCCTCAATTTTTTCGTTTACTGTTACAAGATGTGATTCATTGACCGATCTGCCAGTTGACTTGACTAAAGCCATATACTTCTTTATCGGTCCTGCATTCGCTTCACGAACACCATTTACATATCCGTGAGCGCCAGCTCCTATACCATAATACTCCTCGTTGTTCCAATATGTCAGATTGTGGGTGCTTTCAAACCCAGGTTTACAAAAATTACTGATCTCATAATGAGTATACCCGCTACTTTTCAACTCATGAATTAATGTTTGATACATTTCAACTTCAGCATCCTCGGACGGCAAAAGAAGTTGACCTTTTCTTTGTAATTGATAGAAAACGGTTTTTTCTTCAACCTTTAGTGAGTAAGCAGAGAAGTGTGGTATTCCCAGTTGCAAGGCTTTATCCAATGTTTCCTTAAATATGGCAACCGTTTGGCCCGGCAATCCAAACATGAGGTCAATCGAGATATTTTCAAATCCAAACTGTCTAGCCGTTTGAATTGTTTTATAAATATCTTTTTCTTGGTGAGTTCGACCAATTTTTTTTAACAAATCATTGTCAAACGATTGAACACCAATACTTAATCGATTAACACCCCTTTTTTTAAACACTTCCAACCTATCATGTGTTGCACTTCCAGGATTAACTTCGACTGTGTATTCAGTACCTCGAATTGGATTAAAGGTTTGGTTGATGCCAAGTAACAATTTATCAAGTTGTTCTGCAGATAGAGCCGTCGGTGTTCCTCCACCTACATAGACTGTCTTTATTTTATTAGGTTGAAATTTTTCAACTGTACGTTTCATTTCGTCAATACAAGTATCAATATATTCGTCAATCGGTTGACCTTTCAAGAATACTTTATTAAAGTCACAATAATGACAAATATGTTCACAAAATGGAACATGCACGTATACAGATTCTGGTGCATTCATTTAACCACAGCCTTCTACATAATGATTTTATTGCAGAAAAGAAAGAAAAAAGGCGATGAAAACAGCATGTCCCTATAGAGAGAACTAACAATTTTCATCAACCTCCTAACAATTATATAGTCTCTCGGCATTCGCCGAGCTTTGTGGTTCAAGGTTTTTCTTGAAC
>CAZIRM010000092.1:0-9162 GCA_964541705.1 uncultured Bacillaceae bacterium
AATATATTGGCATATCTTTTAAAAAAAGTTTATGCATTTGACTTTACAATTTAGGCAAAAAAAATAGAGTAAAAACAATGACTTCAGCTACTAAATTATTTTCTGTAAAATATAACAATGATGAAATACTATTTGTTATGTGATTCTAGTATAAAAATTAGTTTTACTATCCTTCCTTCATCACCTACTTACCGATAAATTTCATACGAGAGGGTTACGTGGCTTTTATGTAGAGATGTATCAAATACTAACTCCTTCTAAGAGTGTAGATGCATTCAAGATAAAGTAAAAAAGCCCTCTTCCTTTTTGTATATATATGACCGATCGTTTTTTTTATGACACTTTTTCTCATAGACAATACAAGATTAATAGTCATCTATTCGTTCAGTAGCTTCATGATTACGTTCAGTCGCACCCTCGCAAACGATGTTTCTGTTTTCTGTAGCACTTTTTTTTCAACACTTATTCCTAAACGCCAGTGCATATGCTACACTGCCTTATATCATGGATTAAAAAAATGCTGTCTACACCAGAAAAAGTCACAAGCTAACGTGCTCCTGCGATTACTCGTGGAAAAACTTTACAGCACACAATTCATACATGGCGTCTTGAAGCTAGAAATAAGTTTAACTTCGAACCGTTTATAATTCCTATACTATAAAAAAATGAATGCCAAAGGCATCCATTTTTTGTCCAACAGGGTTATTCTCTAATGATAGCTAAAGAAACGGGGCTTGTTTTTTCAGTTATCACTTCCTAATACTTTCACTCTAGTTTTAGCCCTTTTGATGTTGGTACCCTTACAGTATATGCGTCAATGAATAAAGCGTAGATAACACTAGCCTATACCTGTTTATTTTTTTCCGCCGAACATCTTAGCAAGGGAAGAAAAATCTAAAGGAACTTTGTTATTGACAATTGTATTTACTAATTCATCTTCCTTTTCTTTAGGAACTTGCTTGTTTGCCATTTTTGCAACTTGTTGCACTAAAGTACGTACCGTTTTTTCATCTGAAAAATCTGCCCCACTAACTGAATTAGCTAGGTTAAAAATATCCTGTTGTTTTACGTTTGTTTTCTTTTCAATTTTATCAAAAAAAGAATTCACACCAAGTCCTCCCTCAAACGTTTTGTCAAAATATCATATGCTTAAGGAAAAACAATGTGATTTTTTTCGAGGGTGTTCCTTAGACTTTTTTTCCAATCTTATTTTCAGTTCTCTTAACGAGACGGGAAATATTACTTCGGTGCCTCCAAAATGAAAGGATTGTCACCGCAAGTAATAAGTACAGATATTCTACTGGAAAAGCAAAGAAATCAATCGAAATGAATGCGATAATCGTCGTACAAACCATAAAAACTAATGAACCTAGAGATACGAATCTCGTAAAAACAATTGTTACTATTGCAATAATGCCTGCAATCAAGGCTGGATAAAAAACAAGTGTGGCAAGCACGCCAATCGTTGTGGCAACCCCTTTACCACCTCTAAAACCAAAGAAAATCGGCCAGTTATGTCCTATAATTGCAGCTAAACCAGCTAAAGCAGTTCCCCAACCTGAATTACCTACGATCCATAGTGCAAGTATAATAGCAATAATTCCTTTAAGCGTATCTAAAAGTAATACGATAATAGCTGGGCCTTTACCGAGTACTCGTAATGTGTTCGTTGCCCCAGCATTTCCACTTCCATGCTGCCTAATATCTACCTTCTTCAATAGTTTGCCAATGATAAAACTAAAGCTAATAGACCCTAATAAATAACCTAATAAAGTAGAAATAAATAATTCCATCCTCTGCCTCCTTATCTTTATCCGTTAACTTACTAAAGTAGAAGGAATTGTATTTACTTAAAACACAACTCCTTCTTCTTTTTAATCGTTTTTCTTGCGAGGAATAATTCTAATCGGTGTTCCCTTAAATTCGAATGTATCCCTAATGCGATTTTCGAGAAACCTCTCGTAGGAGAAGTGTAACAGTTCAGGTTCGTTAACAAAAATAACAAATGTCGGTGGTTTAATCGCCACTTGGGTTGTATAATTAATCTTTAATCTACGACCTTTATCAGTTGGCGTCGGATTCATAGCTACCGCATCCATTATAAGATCGTTTAATACATTAGTAGGCACCCTTAAGGAGTGATTATTTGCCACTTCATCAACCATTGGTAACACTGTATTTAATCTTTGTTTTGTTTTCGCAGAAACAAATAGAATCGGTGCATAGTTTAAGAATAGAAAATGATCTTTTACTTTTTGTTCGAATTCTTGTAATGTTTTATCATCTTTTGCAATTGCATCCCATTTATTCACTACGATAATCACTGCTCGTCCAGCCTCATGTGCATAACCAGCAATCTTTTTATCTTGTTCAATAATGCCCTCTTCTGCATTTAAAACGACTAACACAACGTCTGAACGTTCAATTGCTTTTAGTGCCCTCAGAACAGAATATTTTTCTGTTGATTCATATACTTTCCCTCTTTTTCTCATTCCAGCTGTATCTATAAGCACATAATCCTGTCCATCCTTAGTAAATGGAGTATCGATCGCGTCTCTCGTTGTACCTGCAATATTACTCACGATGACTCTTTCTTCGCCTAACATCGCATTTACAAGCGATGATTTTCCGACGTTAGGTCTTCCTATTAATGAAACACGAATGGTGTCTTGGTCATATTCTTCTTCCTCCGCGTCCGGAAAATGGTTAATGACTTCATCTAATAAATCCCCAAGTCCTAACCCATGGGCACCAGAAATCCCGATCGGTTGGCCCATTCCAAGTGAATAAAACTCATATAATTGTTCACGCATTTCGGGGTTGTCTACTTTATTTACCCCTAGAACAATTGGTTTTTTAGAACGGAACAAGATTTTTGAAACCTCTTCGTCAGCACTCGTAATTCCTTCTCGACCATTTACAATGAATATTATGACATCCGCTTCAGCAATTGCCAGCTCTGCTTGTTGTCTCATCTGTGATAATAAAGGTTCATCACTTAACTCAATTCCACCTGTATCAATTAGGTTGAACTCCTTGTTCAACCATTCTCCTGAGCTATAAATACGGTCTCTCGTAACTCCTGGCATATCTTCTACTATTGAAACTCTTTCACCAACAATTCGATTGAAAATTGTTGATTTTCCTACATTTGGTCTCCCAACGATTGCAACTACTGGTTTTGACATATATACTACCTTCCTTCTTTCGTTTTCACAATTTCTAGCTAATAATCCGTTATGTTCAGCAATTTGTTTTAAATGTATGTATCAAAAACATTCTCATTGAAAACATGAATTTATTGCAAGAAAACCCTTCTATAATTTAGAAGGGTAGTTTTACGTTCTTAGCTTATCCATTTTACCAAAAAGCATCATCTTGAGCCAACATTTTCTTATAGGCTCAATTTGCAGACTTAACTACTTGACGCTTAAGTCTACACTTTAATAATATAAACCAAATCGCACCATAAATAAGGCAGACCAAAAACACAAACCAAAATGTAACGAACCGTAACACAATGGCATAAACCATTGCCTCGGTCGAACTGATGTAAAACCCCATCAAAAATAATACGATACTCGTTTCAAATGTTCCGATTGCTCCCGGCGTGAGTGGCAACATTGATACACTATACGCACAAAATGAGATAGCCGCTATGGTTACAAAGTCTAGACTTATGTGCATACTTTGACTTAACATATATGCCTTTATCGGAAAGAGCAACCAAATCGCAAATGAAAAACAAACTTGTTTAATAAAGAAGTGTTTATTCTTCACTGCACAGCCTATACGACCATTGAATCGTTCGACAAACATCAATACCTTGTAAATATTCATCACCTTTAGATGGAATGTGCGAACAATCAATTCTGTTTTTTTCGGAAACTTAATTAGAAAAAAAAATAAAACAAAAATAATAGCTAACAAGATGGTACTAGGAACGACAATTGAAAATAATACTCCTGAGGTTGTCACGAACAAATAAATCATTGAGAGTAAGCAAAGGCATGTAAAAGCTAACAAACTAAAAAATTTCTGAGTAACCATTAGTGCGACTGATTCATGATAGGGTATTTGGTACTTCTGTTTTAGCATCATTGTTCTAGTCGCTTCTCCACCTAACTTGGCCGAAGGAGTTATGCTCTCCATACATGTTGCCATCGCCTGAATTGAAAACATGTGTAAATAGCTAACTTCTTTTGATAACAACACCACTCCCAATGACGTCCATTGCCCATTTACTAGTATAATTGTTCCGATTTGCATGAAACATAATAAGATGAACGTCTCGAGGTCGATTGACTTACTAGCTTTAACCACTTCATCTAGTTGATTGCCGAGAAGTAGATACAAAATAAAAACGATACCGATACTGATAAAAAAATATACATACTTTTTCATAGTCTAATCCGAATTTTGCATTAACATGGTCGCTTTTATCGTTGGCACTTTCTGCTCTATACATTCACATATACACTGGTCCCACAACCTGTGGGTTTTACGCTGTTTCGGTACCCTTATTAAAACTCTCGGACTACTTTTTTTATAACTTAGCATATGTTCTAATACTTGTTCTTGTGGTTGAACTTGTGAAGCCAGATGGATAACTGTACAATCTTTAGGTTCAAATGTTAAACCATTCCCATAAACAACTTCAACAACTTCCTCCATCTTAATAGCCTTCACGAACTTTTTGGCTAGCATGACTGCTTTAAAATCACAGTCAAGAACTTTGACAGTAGCACCACTTTGTCTTGCTATTTCAACTGCTGTCCAAGGTAAAGATCCTCCACCAATACAAATGACTTTATCACTTTTCGTTATGCCTGCTAGCATAACCTCCCTTTTTACGATCGGATAATAATACATACGAAAGAGAAAAGCCAGTGGCCAAATCACTGCACAGAACTTCTCAACTTTTTTCGTGAATTCAACTAAATGATCCATCACACGGTCACCCCGAAAATAAACTTGAAACAAAAGTAACCACTTGATTAATGACTCCTCCAATTAGAAGGGCAAAAATGATTGTACCCATTGAGAGTAATATAGCAACCTTTGTTTTAAACTCTTTCATCAATACTGCAAAAACGGACATGCAAGGTAAATAGAGTAATGCAACAACAGAACCAACAAACATTTGTAGTAACGTTAAATCTAATTGAAGTAAAGGGAGTACCGCCAACTCTCTTCTGATTATACCTAATACTAGGGCAATACTTGCCTCTTCAGGTAACCCTAGCCATTCAACAACAATTGGTTTTATGTAATGACTAACGGAGTTCAACATCCCAGTTTCGATAACAAGGGCCGCTATTAAAATCCCAATAATCATGGGTACCTCCGCCTCAGTCATAAAGTGCACTGTACGCATTTTAATTTTCCTAATGAGTGTCTTGCCATTAGGAATTAGCATGTTTGGTACCTCAATCAAAAGGGGGTCCACTTTTCCAGGAAGCAGCTTATTCAGAATCACTCCTGCTACAAAAATAATTAAAAATGAAAGTACAAACATCAAGCCTAATAGGGTAATAGAATGGTCTCCTAACAAAGCGATAAAGGCTCCTATTTGAGCAACACAAGGAATTGCTAACGTAACTAAACTGGAAACAATTAGCCGTTCTTTTAACGTTGTCGCAGCTCGCGTCCCAATAATAGCCGGCACTGCACAACCATAGCCCATAACAAAAGGGATAATTGTGTTTCCTGGAACACCTATTTTTCTTAATAATCCATCGACCAAAACTCCCAATCTAGGCAAATACCCCGAGTCCTCTAAAATTGATAGAACAGAATAAAAAAGAAATACATATGGCAAAATAAGCGCTACTGGCCATTCAAACGCTTTAATTAATACCCCAAACTCTCCAACTAGTAGGTGATAAACCACACCATCCACAACAAAGTACGAAACAACTTTGGTCACAAAAGGCGTATATAGTTCATTAAGAAACGGCAACAACACAAGCGATCGTATTCCTTTTCCACCTCCCACAACAACAGCAAGCGTTAAACTTAATACAAAAATAGCGATGGGTATGCCTGGGAAAGGTTTCATTGCAATCTCACCGAAAATCTCTCTAAACGATGGCTTTCTTTCTTCCACTTGTTGAACCTCTCTAACGATCGCCTTTGCCATTAAACGTTTTTCTTCAATGTTTGTTGGAAACCGTTTTGACGCAATTTGCTTTTTTGACATTACTTGTTTACATACACCGATCAACTTATTTAACCCTACATTACGAGTTGCAATTGTCGGCACTACCGGTACTCCTAAATTTCTCTCTAGGGCTTTAACATCGATCGAAATTCCTTGCCTCTCTGCTATATCAACTAAATTTAAGGCAAAGATAATTGGAACCTTTCTATTTATAAGATCGAAAGCCATGAATAAATTTCTTTCTAAATTAGTTGAGTCTAAAACACAAATAATTAAATCAACATCCCCGCCTAGCAGTGAGACTGCTACTTTTTCAGCCTCAGATGTTGCTTGTAGTGAATATGTACCTGGTACATCTATTAACGTGCACCCATCTGTTTGAATCAACTCACCTTTTGTAAGTGAGACCGTTGTTCCGGAATAATTTCCTGTTAACACTTGCTTCCCTGTTAATTTGGAAAACAGAACGCTCTTGCCAACATTAGGATTTCCCATTAACAATATGTTTTTATTCAAAGTGTCATGGTCTTTTGTTTCTTGATGGCAGTTCAAATCACAGCACCTCTTCAACCATTATCTTTTCAGCAACCTCTTTACCAAGAGCAACTTGTCTCTTACCAACTGTAATAATAATCGGTCCACCAAAAGGCATCTTACTATTCACAACTGTTGACAGTCCTTCAAAAATCCCCAACGAATGCAACAGAGGAATCTTTGGTAATTGCTTAATCATAAATCGTTTCTTCTTTTTTAATTTATATAACTTCAATAAAACCACTTCCTTAATTGATAATGATAATGATTATCACTTGAGAATATTTTATAAATTAATGATATCAAAATATCAACCGTATTGTGGAAGATTTTGTGAATACTTTTTGAATTTTTAATAAAAAAGCGCAAGCGCCTTGGTCACGAGCGACAAGCACTGGAGGGCCGGCAAGCAGAAGCACGCATTTGGCTTCAATAGACGGACTGAAGTGACCTCGAGCGAGTCGATTGAACTAAAAAGAATCAACTGGTTTCCCAATTGATTTATCAACACAGCCAAATTTATCTAAAACTCTTGCTCTAGACCGTTACTTTCTATTGTATTTGTTACATACTTATCTTTCACAAGCTTTTCTAACCATACAACCAATTGTTCAAATCCATACCAAGCAATACTGAAGAAAATTGTTATTGCGACAACATCAAAGGCCTCTAGTGAATCTATAGAGATGCTACCAAGACGCTCCTTTATGTATAATGAGTAAATGATTTCAGATTGAGACGTTACAATAAAAATAAGTGCCATTCTATTTTTATAACTTTTTACGAGAAATGTAGTCAATAAAAATAATATAATTGCCAACTTTACTGTCGGGTGTTTCATGACCCAGACAGGATCGTACAGTTGAAATAATCGAAAACTTACGTAGACAAGTGTACACAATAATCCGGTTCCAATAAAATAAACTATGTTAGACCATTTCTTTTTACCAAGTAATAAATATCCACCACCAATAAAAATAAGCACTGTAACATTTATATTTATAGTGGCAATATTTATTGTAGTTGTTGAGAATATAATAGTAATTAATAAAAAAAATGAGTAGTAAAACCTATCTTTAGTTTTATCCATCATAAAAGTAGTGAAGATCCAAAAAAGCCAAAATAGCCAGTAAAAAAAGATGCCCTCCAATTTCTCACCTCCTCCCTAGCCACCATTATGAACATAATTTTAATTATTCATTCTTTAAAGTAATAAAAAAAATAATATAGGGAAAAATAACATTTTCAGCCATACTGATTAGAAATGGAGGTACTTAAATGGGAAAAGACCGTCAAGAGAAGAAGTTAAGAACTTCAGGAAAAGTTCAGTCTGATCGTGATCAAAGCCTTCACTACGGTGGAGCAACCGAACTAGAAAGCCCTGACAGCGCCAGAAAACGCCAGCGATAGATTAGAAAAAGCCCAAGGCGCTCGCCTATCGGCTATGTGCTACCGCGCCACTTCGTTTGCTCGTCGCAAAACCTCACTGTAAGCAAGCGAATTGAAGTTAGACATTTGTTTAGCTTCAAACCCTTTTTCATCTGAATATATTAAAAAAGAAGAGACGGGTCATGTCTCTTCTTACATATACTTTCTATTTGCATATGCCTTAGTGTCAATTCTTCTTTCATTTAACCAGTGGTGCGTGGAACCACCAATGATTAACGGTACATGATGAAGTTGCTCAACACTGGAAACACCTAGAGCGGTCATCACAAACTTTAATTCCTCATGCATCATTTTTACGAAGGCATCTAGTGATTCTTCTCCCTCGCTATATAACTTACGTAAAAACAACCCAGCGACTCCAACAGAAGAAGCTCCTAAGGCGAGTGCTTTGACAATGTGAGAGGTGTTCATTATCCCACCACTACCAATGATTGAAATGTCGCTATATGCTTCTTTCACTTCACATATTGCAGCAGCCGTCGGAATTCCCCATTCATTAAAAATGGATAGTTGTTGCGCCCTTCGTAAGTTTTCAATTTTCGAAAAATTGGTTCCACCCGATCCGCCGACATCTATGATCCTTACTCCAATATCTCTTAACTGTGTCGCAGTTTCTCTACTTATCCCGTAGCCAACCTCTTTTATTATTACCGGAACTCCTACGTTCTGAATAATACGTTCAATTCTTTTTAGGGCATTAGTAAAATCACGGTCTCCTTCAGGCATCACCAACTCTTGTACGACATTTAGATGGATTTGCAGAGCATCTGCCTGAATCATGTCAACAGCTGCTTTTGCCTGGTCAACCGTTGCCTCACTTCCAAGGTTACCAATGACAATACCTTGAGGATTCTCTTTTCTAACAATTTCATAGGATTCACGCTGCAATCTGTCTTTTATTGCTGACATTTGTGAACCCACTGATACCGCCATTTGATTTTTTACCGCTATTCGTGCTAACTTTTGATTAATTTCAAATGTTTTTTCCCCACCGCCACCAGTCATTGCATTGATAA
>CAZIRM010000093.1:0-9125 GCA_964541705.1 uncultured Bacillaceae bacterium
CCACCCAACTAAGGTTCAATTCACAATTAAACAAATTTTTAAAAGCAACAAAGTTAACGAAAACAGCCTTTTCAAATGAAAAGTGCAATGCGCCCGTCTATCTGCTAAATGCTCCTGCGCCGCGCCGCTTGCTCGTCGTAAAGCTAAAAAGATGTCAATCGACGTAGTAGCTTCACTGTAAGACTGGGCAGCAGCGGTTACGACTTTCAACCGCAATGGGCAGACTGAAGTGATCCAGCCGATGGCGCCTGAAGCTAGACAGTAGTATAACTTCAGAGTTTATATCCTTTCTTACCTTTTTTAAAAAAAGACGGCGAGTTAGAATTCTAACCGCCATCTTTGTTAATATCGTCATTTTTATAATGAATGCATTTTTGATTGAATACTAGTTAAAACTTTTAAACTTTGCTGGTGATCTTTTTCTCGCATTCGCTCCACCTTCATTCTGTTCTCAAGTTTTCGGCAATACTCCGCATACCCCATTCCGTAGGATTGTTGCATCGCTTTTTCCATTTCACCAGTATGGTTTGTTTCAATCTGTTGATGATAAATAATAAATCATCCCTTTCGCGTTTTTTTACTACGCTTTTTATCTTACCACTCTGTCTTTAGCGCAGCAAAGAGGCTCAGCCTTTATATTAACTCAGATGTATACCTCACCTTTTGCTGGAACCCCTCACCACCCTCTTATATAAAATTGCTCCAAATAACTTCCATTTACTTGTTGTACCTCTACTCGAATTATTTTCGGCTAATTTTTTTAAGTAGAATAGAAGACCAAAGCTCAAGCGCCTGTTCACGAGCGACGTGCTTCTGCAATTACTCATCGCAAAATCTGCTAAGAAGTATTTCGGGGCAGTCACTTCACTGGAATGCACGCACCTGCCTTCAATTGACGGATCGAAGTGACCACGAGCGAGTAGGCGCTATGCCCCCAATGACTCATTGCACACTTCACAGTAAGTATTCAATAGAAGCGTCTTGAAGTTAGACGAATATAAAATTATTATTGAATGCTTTCTTACATAGAAAAACTGTTACGAAGTCATAACAGTTTTTTGATCTCAATTTTTAATTAATCGTTTGATTAAATTGCTCAATGCAATCTTGTACAAGCGTTACAGCTTGACTCATTGCTGCACCTCCACCGAAAGCACCAGTAACACCAACGACTTCTAAAATCTCTTCTTCTGAGCAACCTTGGTCAATACAGCCTTTTGCATGATAGATAATGCAGTACTCATCTTGTGAATAAATGCTAATTCCTAAGGCGATTAATTGCTTTTGTTTTTGACTTAGAACTCCTTCAGCAAAACAAGCTTCAGTAAAGGCATTATACTTACTTGCAATGTCAGGCATCTTCTGTGTAAAATGACCTAACCCTAATTTATAGTCATGTAACGCTAATTCTAACTCATTCATATTCATTTCATCCATGTATTTAACCACCTTTTCATTTAGTAAAACCACACATAGTATGAGTTTGAAAAGGAGCAATTATTACAAAGAGGTATGAACAAAAGCGCAAGCGGCTTGCTCACGTGCGAAGTGCTCCTGCTCTGGTAGGCTGACCTGTAGCGGTTCCTACTTTCGACCACTATGGAGAGACCGAGTGCCCGAGTCGATGCCGCAAAGCTATCTTACGATTTATACATTCCGTTAAACAATAATAACCTCTGACTCGGTCAAAGGTTACTGTTGTTTAATCAGGCGCTCTGTTTGGGACTCTACTTGAAAAAGCCGATGGTTAAGCACAGATGTTTCAGCTTTTGAATCTATCATTTTTGAATCAATGTGGTTAAGTAAGGCAAGTACATCATCTCTTTGAGTGTTTTCTAGACGTGTTATAGACTCATGAACAACGTAGAAATTTTTGGCTGTTTCTTGCTTAAAACTAGTGAACTCAACTTTTAAGTCTGTCATTTCTTTTTTAAGATCCGTGACTTCTTCTTTAAGACCACTGAATTCTCCTTTAAGACTAATGAATTCTCCTTTAAGGCCACTGAATTCTCCTTCAAGACCAATGAATCCTCCTTTAAGGCCACTGACTTCTTCTTTAAGGTCAACAAGGCTTTTTAAAATTAAATCTAACTTTTCATCCATTTACATTAACCTCCAAAAAATATTACTAACCCTATTATAATGCTTGTCTTTAATTCTGTCATGATGAATAAGCGAACATAATTTTACAAAATTTTTACAAAGTATTTATGCCTCGCGTCATTTAAAAAACCCCTTATAAATGATAAGGGGTCATGACTATTTCTATTAGTTCGCTGGTACTACATCGCCTTTCCATGTTTCTAAAATGAAATCACGAACTGCGTCTGATTGTAACACTTCAACTAGTTTTTGAAGTTCTGGACGAGTTTCTTCGCCACCACGAACAGCAATAACGTTCACATATGGATTGTTTTCTGGGCTTTCAAGCGCAATCGCATCTTGTCCTGGGCTAAGTCCAGCTCCTAGTGCGAAGTTTGAGTTAATTAAAACTGCATCACCTTCGCCATTTAAGTATGCTTGCGCAAGTAAAGATGCCTCTACACGATCTTGGAACTTAAAGTTTTTCGGGTTCTCTACGATGTCATCAAGAGTTGCAGAAATCCCTACTCCTTCAGCTAACTTAATTAAGCCTTGTTGCTCAAGCATTGCTAAAATACGACCATGGTCAGGAATTGCACTACTCATGATAATTTCTGCGCCTTCAGGTAATTGGTCTAAACTTTCCCACTTTTGCGAATAGATACCGATTGGCTCAATGTGAATTCCACCAGCATTCACAAATCCGTAACCTTCTTGCTCATTTTGAGCGTTTAAGTAAGGAACGTGTTGGAAATAGTTTGCGTCTAATTCACCATCTGCTAAATTTCTATTCGGTAACACATAATCCTGGAAACGTACAACTTCAATGTCAATGCCTTGTTCTAATAAAAGTGGTGCTGCAAATTCTAATACTTCTGCATGTGGTACGTTTGAAGCACCAATGACTAATTTCACAACTTCATCTGTTGTTTCAGTTGTTTCCCCGGTTGTTTCACCTTGGTCTGCTGGATTTTGCTCGTCAGCTGTTGATCCACAAGCAACTAGTGCCAGTGATAATAATGCAATAATAAAGATCCCTAATAGTTTTTTCATTTGTATACCCCTTTTCTGTTTGTTTTTTTATGTTTTAATCCCTTAAGTGAATTTCATCTGCAATTATGACATTCATTTCTTAAAGAGAAATTAATTAACGTTTGTCAGTTAAATGTTTAAAGAAGTCCCCGATTAATTGAATAACAAAAACTATGATTAAGATTACGACTGTAGCAACAATCGTTACATCTGACCGGTTGCGCTGGAAGCCATCTAAAAACGCTAGATCCCCTAAGCCCCCAGCTCCAACAAATCCGGCCATCGCTGTATATGAAACTAATGCAATCGCTGTAACGGTAATCCCTGATATTAACGCTGGTTTTGCCTCAGGGATTAATACTTTATAAATAATTTGGAGTTGGTTTGCACCCATTGACTGCGCCGCTTCAATGACGCCTTTATTAATTTCTCGCAATGCTATTTCAACCATACGCGCATAGAAAGGTGCTGAACCAATGATCAATGCTGGTAATGCTGCCTTTGCTCCTAACATCGTCCCCATTAAAAAACGAGTAAACGGGATAAGCAATATAATTAATATAATGAAAGGAATCGAGCGAAAGATGTTTACCACTGCCGCTGTTATCCCGTGGATAATTTTATTTTCCCAAAGATTTCCTCTGTCCGTTAAATATAAAATAAGTCCAAGTAAGATCCCTAGTATAGCGGTAATAAAAACTGAAATACTTGCCATATATAATGTTTCTTGTGTCGCACCCCATACAACGTCCCATCTTACGTTCGGAAGAAGTTCATTAAACATCGTTTACCACCTCCGCTTTTACATCGTTTTGTTTCACAAACTCAATCGCTTTTTCAACTTCATGGTCCTCTCCTTCAATGTGTATAAAAAGAGCTCCATAAGGTCCGTGCTGTGTATGCGAGATCTTACCTTGTAAGATGTTAATGTTAATGTCAAATTGACGAATCAGTTGCGAAATGAGCGGTTTTTCTGCTTCGCCTCCAACAAACGTTAACTGAATTACTTTTCCAGCCTTTTCTTCCGCTAAAAGATGTTGAATTGTTTCTATTGTTTCCTCTGGTTCAGTTACTTGTTTGACGAATTCCTTTGTCATTTCTTGTTTTGGTTGCCTAAACACTTCGAGCACTGGCCCTTGTTCTACAATTTGACCGTTTTCCATCACCGCTACTTGATGACAGATCTTTTGAATGACGTGCATTTCATGTGTAATTAAAACAATAGTTAAGCCGAGCTTTTTATTAATATCCACGAGCAAATCTAAAATTGAATCCGTTGTTTTTGGATCGAGTGCACTTGTCGCTTCATCACATAGTAGTACCTTCGGATTATTAGCAATCGCACGAGCGATACCAACGCGTTGCTTTTGCCCTCCACTTAATTGAGATGGATAGGAATCTCCGCGACCTTCTAACCCTACTAAACTTATTAACTCATCAACTCTTTTTTTACGTTTTGCCTTTGGCACACCAGCAATTTCAAGTGGAAATGCAATGTTTTCTCTGACTGTTCTCGACCAAAGTAGATTAAAGTGTTGAAAAATCATTCCAATTTCTTGCCTGGCAAGTCTTAACTCTTTTTTTGAAAGACTTGATAAATTTTTCCCAGCGACAGTAACCGTCCCTTCCGTTGGCCTTTCTAGCATATTTAACATCCGTATTAGTGTACTTTTTCCAGCACCACTGTAGCCAATGATCCCAAAAATTTCTCCTTTTTCAATTGACAAATCGATTCGATCAACAGCTGTCACTTGCCCATCCTTTGTTCTAAATACCTTCTGGATCGAAGATAACGTAATCATATCCTCACCTCTTATTCTCTATCATTCCAATCCGTTTACTGCGCTTAATGCTATTTATTATTTAAGAAATGGCCTCTACCTTACCATTCCCAAAGAACAAAAAAAACTTTCCAACTCAAATGAGCAGAAAGGTTCAATATTTGAATCCTCTCTCTCATCTCTCAAAGCCTTTGCTTTGCAGGAATTGGCACCTGTACTAACTAATACGCCATTAGTTAACGGTTGCCGGGTTTCATCGGGCCAGTCCCTCCACCTCTCGTGATAAGAGTATAAAAATTAGTTTTTTTAGCTGTTTCAAATAATATCATGGAGTTTTACAAGTGTCAATTTATTTTTAAAAAAGAATTTCACTAAACCGTTTAAACTATTGATTTAAATAAAAAATAGTTTCAGCTCTCAAAATACTTGAAAATTTACCCGTGATTACAACCTCCTGTTGCTTTTGGAGATGTTGTAGTTGTTGTTCACCTTTGATGACTTTCTTCATTATAGCCCCTTCACCTTGTATGTGTAAATCAATCTGCTCAGGCGCCCTTCTTGCCCACGCTACCTCATTTCCATCGAAGGATAGGAAGTAATCCTCCTTGTTTACAGAAAAGCTTATGCCGAACTTTTTTTTATTTAGAAATTCTGTTAAATGGTTTGCTTGATTAACCCTTGCTTTAAAATCTCGCAGTACATGTTCCATTGTCATTTTAAAAACCCCCGAATTCGCTTATCCTATTTAGCTTATTCGTGACATCACTAGCTTTTCCCTTTAAATTTATGCGCCTATTGCTTGTTGAAGTTTCGGCTTTCTCGAATAGTTTCGGAACATAAAGTAAAAGTAAAAAGAACTGATGACATAGAGAACAGATGTAATTGAAAATACAAACGCATACCCATAATAAGAACCGTGCACCATGACAATACTTGTAGAAATTGGCCCCATGACAGCCCAACCTATATGAAATACCATTTGCCCAATTGAGTTTGCTAAACCTTTCATTGAGTCGTCAACACTTCTCATCATAAGCGACATTTGAATAGGATTACCCGCATTCATCAGGGCTTGTCGAAACAAAAAACCAACAACCGCTAAAAATAAGTTTTGGGTATACGCCGTTAATAATAAAAAAGGGATTGATAATAATTGTAAATACACAACTGCCCGGACTTCTCCTAACCTTTGCACGACTGCCGGACCAATCAATAGTGCTATTGCCGTCATTGCTTGACCAAGTGACAAAATCACCCCAACTAAAGATTTATTTACGTCAAATCGGTCTGTAAAATATAGATTTAAATATGGAATAACAAGCCCCGAACCAAAACCAATCAAAATGTTTGCAATCGCAAATAAAAAAATAATTTTTAAACCCTTTTTGTTCGATTTAAGAAGTTGAAAATACGATTGCGCGTCTTTACTTTTTGGCATTTTTACTCTTTCTTTTATTTTCATGAAAGGAACAAGGGAAGCTAGATAAAATGTTGCGCCGATTAGCAGTGTTATACGAATGCTTTGTAGCCCACTTAAGGATAATTGAACATGAAACAAATCTGCGATTAATCCACCTAATGTGTTTCCAATTACATTAGCAACCATAATCATCGCAAAGTTAAAACTAAATAAATGAACTCGTTGCTTCTCAGTCGAATTCTCTGCAAGAAAGGGAATCATCGATACCTGGATAAACGCCATGAACAAACCACTTGCAAATGCTGTCGATAATAGTGGTGCTTCATTCGTAAAAGTTGCTCTAAACACAAAAATAAGAGCTGAGAACGCAGCACCAAAAATCATTGCTTTTTTTCTTCCAAGCTTATCACTCAACAAACCCGCTGGTAAGAGCATAACCGCCTGTGCAGTTGCCATCATCGCAATTACTTTCCCATTTACTTGCTCGTCAAAACCTAACTCTCGTATGTAATAATTGTAAATGACCATAAACATCCCTAAGCCAATATGACAAAGGATCGATGCAAATAAAAAAAGTCTAACGTTACGATTGTATCCATTAAATTGACTACTCCAACCCTGAAAAAATTTACTCAAGGAGCTCCCTCCAATATGATGCGCTAATATTTCGTCTCCCTAAATATAATAAATGAATTAGTTCGGATTGTGAAGTAGTTTTTACCTTTTTGGAAACTCATAATTACCAAGAACCAGTCACATGTGTTTGCAACTGGCTTTAGGGCAACTATATATTGATCTTAGTGACGAAATTAATGGACGATAGAATAAATAGTTTGCTAGAACGGTTGAATTACCGTTAGCCGAGTTGCCATTTATTGCGGGTTGGTATCAGGGATACCGACTAGCACTTAATATCGGGCAGCAGATCGCTTCCTTGGTGACCGATTTACTGGTAATTCTATGTTTTCGGGCATCATTGGTGACCGCTATACTCGCTTACACTTAATATCGGGCACCAGATTGCTTCCTTGGTGACCGTTTTACTGGTAATTCTACGTTTTCGGGCAGCATTGGTGACCGATTTACTGGTAATTCTATGTTTTCGGGCGTCATTGGTGACCGTTATACTCACTTACACTTAATATCGGGCAGCAGATTGCTTCCTTGGTGACCGTTTTACTGGTAATTCTATGTTTTCGGGCATCATTGGTGACCGCTATACTCGCTTACACTTAATATCGGGCACCAGATTGCTTCCTTGGTGACCGTTTTACTGGTAATTCTATGTTTTCGGGCGTCATTGGTGACCGCTATACTCGCTTACACTTAATATCGGGCACAGATTTGGAAGTTGAATCCTACAAAAATCCACTAACTAATCTAAACAACAAAAAACGACCCGGAGTGGGCCGCAATTGTCATTAATCTTCTTTTGTCATTGCTTCATACTGTTCTGCTGTCATAAGTTTATCAATGTCAGACAGATCAGTTGGTTCTACAAGAATTAGCCACGCTTTTTCATAAGGAGATTCATTTATAAATTCGGGAGAATCCTCCAAATCCCCATTTACAGCGACAACAACACCATTAATAGGAGCATATAATTCAGAGACTGTTTTTACCGATTCAACACTTCCAAAAGGCTCATCTAATTCAATTTTATCCCCAACTTCAGGAAGTTCTACAAAAACGATGTCACCTAATTCAGCCTGTGCAAAATCAGTGATACCAATCCGCACTTTCCCCTCTTCAATTTTTACCCACTCATGTTCTTCTGAATACTTAAATTCTTTCGGTAAACTCATATACTTATCCCTCCAAAAGTCATCATACCTAATCATTCAATAGGTGAGCATATGTATTGCTTATACATCCGTTAAGATTTACGCTTTTCCATTATTAGCTCTATTATAACAGACACCTGCGTTACAACAACCTATCATTTCCAATTTTTTTCGAACACTTCTTCTTTAAAACCAACTGTTACTCTTTCCCCATCAGAAACAATTGGACGCTTCAATAACATGCCATCTGTGCTTAATAAATCGATTAGCTCTTGCTCTGACATTGTTTTTAGTTTGTCCTTCAAGCCTAGTTCACGGTATTTTTGACCACATGTATTAAAAAACTTCTTTAATTCCAACCCACTTTTACCAAAGTAATTCTCAATCTCAGCTTTTGTTGGTGGTTGTTCAACAATATGAACTTCCTTAAACTCCACTCCGTTTTCTTCTAACCATTTCTTTGCTTTGCGACATGTGCCACATTTAGGATATCCATAGTATGTAATCATATCAGATCCCCTTCCCCTTATAATTGTTAAGTATAGACAATTGTCTTCCTTTACAATCATACAATAAATTTGGGATTATTGCTTGTTTCCTGACTGTGTTTCTTCACCGAACCTAACTTCTTTAGGAACTTCTTTTTGATCGTATGTAATGCCGTCAAACTCTTTCGTGAAACCATCAAGAGAGTCTATGTTCTTTTCATGTACAAATTCTTCATCCTCTTTTTTCACTTAAAACACCTCCATCTAATAGTATTCGTTGTTGGTTGAAGTATCATTCAAAATAAGGAAAAAATAACTATTTTTGAATTTTCTTAATTTTCCTCTATCTCTATTGCAAGTTATCTTGTATACTAGAAAGAGTGTAGAAGATAAGTTGAAGTCAAAACTACAGTCACGAAGGAGCGTACAATTCTTTATGAGAGATAGCAAAATTTATGGCTCTATGATTATCAGTATTTTATCTTCAAGAGCCACAGGACAAAATTAAATTTTTGATGAAGTAATTTGAAAAATGTGG
>CAZIRM010000094.1:0-9009 GCA_964541705.1 uncultured Bacillaceae bacterium
GCCCTCTAAGATAGGATTTACTAACCTATTTCTATATAAAGTTTTGACAATACGACATAGAGAAAGGTGGTGTAAAAATGAAAAGAGCCTTTAAAACTGAAATTAAACTAACAAATGAACAACAACAAAAGCTTCACCAAACTTTCGGCGTTTGTCGTTTTTTGTACAATCATTTTCTTGCGTATAACAAAGATCATTACGAACAATTCAAACAAGGTAAACAACAACATGGGTTTATTAGTGGTATGGACTTTGACAAGTACATTAACAACGACTTATCAAAACAAGAAGGATATGAATGGATTAAAGGAGTGTCCAGTAAAGCACGTAAAAAGGCGATTATGAATGCTCATACGTCTTTCCAACGGTTCTTTAAAGGACAATCAAAGTTTCCACGATTCAAAAAGAAAGGTCATCAAGACGTTAAGGCATACTTCCCTAAAAATAACACTACCGATTGGACAATTGAACGTCACCGAATAAAGATACCGACCATTGGGTGGGTGCGATTAAAAGAGTTCGGGTATCTACCGATAAATCAACGGATCATCAGTGGCACGGTTAGTCAAAAAGCAGATCGATATTTTATTTCCGTTCTATGTGAAGTGGAAGAACTAACAAGAAAGTCTGATTTATCCAATCAAGGAGTTGGAATCGACTTAGGTATAAAAACATTCGCTGTAACGAGTACCCAAGAAGAATTTAAAAACATCAATAAAACGAAACGCGTTCGTTCGATTGAAAAACGGTTAAAACGAGAACAACGTTCTCTTTCAAGAAAGTATGAAACGATAAAAAAATCGAAAACGAAAGGTGGTGAAACTGTTACTACTTACAAACGATCAAACATAACCAAAAACATTGTTCGTGTCCAAAAACTTCACCAACGCCTTGCGAATATTCGCCTAGAATACGTAAAATCAGTGGTCAATACGGTGGTAAAAACCAAACCATTGTATATCACGATCGAAGATTTAAACGTAAAAGGCATGATGAAAAATCGTCATTTATCAAAGGCTGTTGCCGAACAATGCTTTTATACATTTAGGAAATGGCTTGTAACAAAATGCGAACAACATGGAATTGAGTTACGACAAGTAAACCGTTTCTACCCTTCCAGTAAGTTGTGCTCTTGTTGTGGCAAACGAAAGAAAGACTTACAACTAAAAGATCGAACCTTCAACTGTGAATGTGGAACAATTCTTGACCGTGACTATAATGCATCCTTAAACTTGTTACAAGCAAAAGAATATACGTTATTAACATAAATAATGCGTATATATGTACCGTTGGCTATAACGGGAATTTACGCCTATGGAGTGTTAGATAAACGATAGTAGCCAACTACCCCACGGGTAGGGCGAGGTCGGACACGTTGAAGTAGGAAATTTCTAAAATGTAGATGTTTGTCTATGTTTTTAGTAGCAGGCTGCAACATGAATGTTCAATTTAAAAAAGGAGTTCTTGAGCTATGTGTTTTATTACTCATTTCAAAAAAAGATCAATATGGATACGAGTTAGCTCAAAGCATTTCAAATAAAATAGTGGTAGCTGAAGGAACGCTCTATCCTTTGTTACGGAGGTTAACAAAAGAAGAGTATTTGTCTACGTATTTGGCAGAATCACGTGAAGGCCCTTCAAGAAAATACTACTCGCTAACAGAGAAAGGGAGAAAATACATGAATCATTTAGTAATTGAATGGAAGCAGTTTTCTCTGGCAGTCAATGACTTTATAGAGGAGGGTATTAGTGATGGAGACTAATCTTTTTTTACAAAAACTAAATAGCTTATTAAAAAAGGTACCTGAACACGAACGGAGAGAAATGTTATATGATTTTGAAGAACATTTTCAAGCGGGATTAGTAGTGGGGCACACAATTGAGACTCTAGCAGCTGAGTTGGGAGATCCGAAAGTTATTGCGAAAGAGTTAATAGCAGAGTACCGTTTATCTAGAGCAGAAATGAACCGCTCAATTATGAATATTACCCGAGCGGTTTTTGCGCTAATTAGTCTTAGTATGATGAATCTCCTATTTTTATTTGTGCCTTTTGCGATCATCTCAAGTATTTATTTATCCCTTTGGATTGTTGCAATCGCATTGGTATTAACGCCGATTTTGATCATTGTTTTCTTGTTTTTCTTCAATCTAGAATTTTTCCTCTATGATATGTTTTTTAGTATCGTTCTAAGTAGTGCTGGTTTACTCTTATCAATTGGACTAATCTGTGCCGGTAAGTTTTTCTATCACACGATTCTTACTTATATAAAATTCAATGTGAAAATTGTAAAGGGGGAAACACGATGATAAAGAAACTCATGCTCGTTGCTTTCTTATTATTAGGGATAGGTTTAGTTGGTATCGCAGTTACTGCAAATAATGCTGACTTTAGTTTGTTTTCACTTCAAACGGTTACGTATGAACAAGAAGCAATCGTTAGTGGGGAAGAAATTACAAATGTATTTATTGAAACATCGTCAACAAGTGTAAAAGTTACACCTGTTGATGGAAATGAATTTACAGTTCGCCTAGACGGTAAAGTAAGTAAAAAATTAAAGGATAACTTAAAGTTGATTGTAGAAGAAAATGGTGGACAATTAGCCATACGGACTGAGATGGAAAACAAAATACAATCTAGTTTTGGAATTAACACGATAAACGTACAACTTGATGTACGCATTCCTGCAAAAATCTATGAGCAACTAGAAATTAGAACATCTTCGGGAAAACTTACTGTAAAGAACATTGAGGCGAAAAAAGCTAATGTACAATCTAGTTCAGGAACCATTGATGTGTCAAACGTCAATGTAGAAAGTGATCTGAAAATTACATCATCTAGCGGAAGTATAAATGTTTTAAATAGTGGTGCAAATACTTTGTATGCAACAACAAGTAGTGGTAGCATATCTTTAAATCTGTTAAACACTATCAATACCAACATAACTTCTTCCTCTGGTCGCGTGCAAGCAGAAAGCGTGAATGGTGATATGACTGCTACAACAAGTTCGGGGGCAATTACGATTGAGAGTGACCAAGTAACGGGAGATATTATGGTTGCAACCTCAAGTGGGCGAGTAAACGTCTCATTTAAAGAAACACCGCAGTCTTTAGCTATTTCTTTTAGAACAAGTTCTGGTAAAGCTAAGGTCAATCTAGATGGGGTTTCTTATGAAAGAAAAGACAAAACAGAAGTGGTCGGAAAGATTGGTACGGGTGATTACCGCATAGATGTGACGACATCATCTGGTGGTTTCCAATTGAATTAATTTGGACTTAGCCTTCCTCCGTGGTTACAGAGTCAACGAAGGAAGGCCCTTATATAGAGCGTGTTTATTAGTGTGGCAACTTAATAATAATTAATTACATTAACCAATTTTAGAAAAGGAGAGGAGATCGGTAATGGAACGAAAAGTAGCGCTTATCGTTGGGGCAACTGGGGCGGTAGGTAGACATTTACTTCAACATTTACTTAGTAGTAACGAATATTCAAGCGTAATTGCATTGGTGCGTCGAGGACTAGAGATTGAGCACCCAAAATTAGAAGAGAGAATCATCAAGTTTGAAGAACTTGAACATCTACAAATGAATGATAGCGTTAATGATGTGTTTTGTTGTTTAGGGACCACAATCAAAAAAGCTAAAACAAAACAAGCAATGAAAAAGATAGACGTTGATTATCCACTTCTTGTTGCAGGATTATCTAGGCAGTTAGGAGCAGAGAAATTTCTCGTTGTTAGTGCGGTAGGAGCAAATGTCGATTCGCGTTTTTTTTATTCAAGACTGAAAGGACTACTTGAAGATAAACTAAAACTAGCAGGTTTTAATACACTCTATCTTTTTCAACCTTCACTATTGTTAGGTGAGCGAAATGAATTTAGGCTAGGAGAAGTTGTTGCTAGTAAATTAGCCCCTATTATTTCTCCTTTACTCGTAGGTCGGCTTAAAAAGTATAAACCGATCGAAGTCGAGACTGTAGCTCATGCCATGGTTACTGCAGCACAAAGAGATGCAATTGGGAATTTCATTTTACATTATAATCAAATCCAAGCACTCGCTAAGAAAGGAGAATCAAAATGATTAAAGCAAGTTTAGAAAAGCAACAAATTTTTTTTAGGAAAGGCAAAACTAAAAACGTTAATTACCGAATTGAACAATTGCAAACACTCAAGCAAGCGATAAAAAAATATGAATCAAAAATTATGGAGGCCCTTAAGCAAGACCTAAATAAAACGGAATTTGAAGGCTACTTAACAGAGATAGGGGCAACAATTGGAGAAATAGATTTTTCACTAAAGAATTTAAAACAATGGAGTAAGCCTAAAAAGGTGAAGACAGCCATATCTCATGTGGGATCGAAGGGGTATACTGTTCCTGAACCGTATGGAGTTACACTTATTATTGCACCTTGGAATTATCCGTTTCAACTTGCAATATCTCCGTTAGTAGGGGCGATTGCAGCTGGGAACTGTGCAATAATTAAGCCTTCTGAACTCACACCACAAACGTCAACAGTCATCGCACAATTAATTGCTGAGCATTTTAATGAAGAGTTTGTTACAGTTATTGAGGGTGGCGTTGAAGTAAGCACAGCGTTACTGAAAGAACGGTTTGATTATATATTCTATACAGGCTCTACAAAGGTTGGAAAAATCGTGATGGAAGCTGCAGCGAAGCATTTAACACCAGTTACCCTTGAATTAGGTGGGAAAAGTCCGTGCATTGTTCATGAAGATGCAAAACTAGAGCTCGCAGCTAAACGTATTGTGTTTGGTAAGTTTATTAATGCAGGACAAACGTGTGTCGCACCTGACTATCTTTACGTACATCGTTCAGTAAAACAACAACTGATCGATTCATTGAAACAGCAGATTGAGATTATGCACGGCGAGAGAATAAAAGCAGGAGAGTTTACCCACGTTGTAAGTGAGCAGCACCTTAACCGTTTAATTTCTTATCTCGATGGTAAGAAGGTTGCTTACGGAGGCAGCTATGACAAACATAAATTACTGTTTGAACCAACAATATTAACCGAGGTGACATGGGAAGACACTGTCATGCAAGATGAAATTTTCGGGCCAATTTTGCCAATTCTAGAATACGACCAAATTGAAGATGTGACAAAGGTGATTAGTGAAAAAGCAAAACCATTAGCCTTATACTTGTTTACAGAGAGTAAATCGGTCGAGAACATTGTACTCTCTAATGTATCCTTCGGTGGTGGGTGTGTGAACGATACGATCCTTCATTTAGGAACACCTTATTTGCCTTTTGGCGGAGTGGGTGAGAGTGGAATCGGTGCTTATCATGGGAAGTCAAGCTTTGAAACGTTTTCTCATTTTAAAAGTGTCTTAAAGCAAACAACACTGTTTGACTTACCGATTCGTTATCCACATGTTAAAAATTCATTGAAATATATTAAAAAACTATACAAATGAATTTCATCATACAAACCTTTATGTTCTATAATGAAGATTAATTAGCAGCTACAAAATCCATACAATCGGAGGAAAAAGATGATACGATTTGGGGTAGTCGGAACGAATTGGATAACCGAGCGTTTTATTGAAGCCGCAAAGCAAACGGAACATTTTCAGTTAACGGCAGTCTATTCGAGAACTGAGGATCGTGCAAAACAATTTGCCTGTAAATTTGGTGTAGAAAGAATCTTCACCGATTTAAAGGAAATGGCAAGGAGTAAAGAAATTGACGCTGTTTACATTGCAAGCCCTAACTCTTTACATAGAGAGCAATCGGTTCTGTTTATGAATCATCAAAAACATGTTCTCTGTGAAAAGCCGTTGGCGTCGAACCAAAAGGAAGTAGAACAAATGGTTGAAGCAGCAAGGAAAAACAAGGTCTTACTGATGGAAGCGATGAAAACAACGCTTGTCCCTAATTTTCAAGTTATACAAAACCATTTACATAAACTTGGCACGGTTCGCCGCTACTTTGCTTCATACTGCCAGTACTCTTCACGGTACGATCAATATAAACTTGGTAACGTATTGAATGCGTTCGATCCCACTTTTTCAAATGGGTCACTCATGGATATTGGGATTTATTGTATCTATCCACTCGTTGTTCTATTTGGTAAACCGAAGGAAATAAAAGCGACAGGATATAAATTAGCGACAGGGGTAGACGCTCAAGGGAGTGTAGCATTTCTATATGATGAGATGGAAGCAGTCATCATGCACTCAAAAATATCAAACTCAGCATTACCGGTTGAAATTCAAGGCGAAAACGCTACGATGATCATGGATAAAGTAAACACTCCTCGTAAAGTACAAATTAATTATAAAGATGGGACAATTGAGGATATTAGTGTGTCACAACAACACAGTAATGACATGTTTTATGAGATAGACCATTTTATTACCTGCATCAAAAATGGTCAACTCGAATCTCCAATTAACAGTCATCAACACTCAATCCTAACAACAGAAATACTGGAAACTGCTAGAAAGCAGGTTGGGGTTAAGTATATTGCAGACGAATGAGAAAAGCGTAAGACCAGCTCATGAGCAACGGGATCTGTGGTTACTCGTCGCAAAACTTCCTGTACGAAATGCATAGAAGCGTCTTGAAGCTAGACACTAATATATACTTTCCTAATACTAAAAACCGTAAAGCTAGACGTGCTTTACGGTTTTTAGTATTAAGCCAATGATTTTTTTGAATCCTCTATATCTTCTTCACGCAATATGATTGAACGATCACGGTAAAGCAGATACAAGGCAAGGGTAAATGCCATTGCATCAGATATCGGAAACGCAAGCCATACCCCATTCACCCCAACGAAGCGGGGTAAAATCAATACTAAAGGGATAAGAAAAAGAATTTGTCTTGACAAAGATAAAATAAGGGCCTGTTTTACTTTTCCTAATGATTGGTAAATGCCACCACAGACGACAGGTACCCCGATGAAAAACGAAGTGGCAAACAAGATTCGAAGTGCCTCTGAACCAGCTTTTATAACATTGGCATCACTTGAGAAGATTGACACAAAGAAGTTGGGCACGATAATCATCACAATAAAAATAAAAGTAGACAAAATCGTTGCCGCTTTTAAGCCAAGTAACACGGCTTCTTTAAGCCGAGTATAATTTTTGGCGCCATAATTATAGCCTACAATCGGTTGCATCCCTTGCATGATACCGATCAAAGGCATAAGCATAAACATCGAAATCCGCTGAACAATACCAAAAATTCCTACATAGAATTCACTGCCATAGCGAATGAGCATCGTATTGATCGATACCACCATTAGGCTTCCTGCTGCTTGTTGCATAAATGCGGGGAACCCTACCATGAGGATTTCTTTTATGACCGAAAACGAGGGCACGAGCTCGGACCAACGGATAGTCAATGAACTTTTACCAGATAAGAAGTACCATAGGATCACAATTGTTACGGTTGCTTGGGATAGAACGGTGGCATAAGCTGCTCCTCTTACGCCTAGGTCTAGGCCAAAAATGAAAATAGGATCTAAAATAATGTTTAACACAGAGGGGATAATCATTGTGATCATTGCAAACTTAGCGTTTCCTTCTGATCGGATAATATTGTTCGTGGCAAATCCAAAAGAAAAAAAGACTGTTCCCATCATAAAGGGAAACATATAATCATATGAATAGCTAATAATTTCTGTTGTTGCGCCAAATAGTCGAAGCAGAGGATTTAAAACGGTAACAGCGCAGATAAATGCAGCCAAACTGATACAGGAAACTAATAGTATCATGTTACCAAAAACTCGATTTGCGTCATGCTCACGCTTTTCTCCTAAGCGCCTAGAAATAACAGAAGCTCCACCAACACCAATAGCAGCCGATAAAGCCATAATGATCATCATAATCGGAAAAGCAATTGTTACCCCGGCAACCCCGGTTATTCCAACTGCACGAGAAATAAAAATTGTATCAACGATATTATATAAAGCCATAACAAACATCCCTACCATCGCAGGGATTGACAGGCTTATAAGAAGTTTAGGGATGGGTTCAATTCCTAAACGTTCACTTTGACTTTTTTGTTGCATAAAAGAATCGCCTTCTTCCTCTTTTAAAAACTAAGATGCTTACCCATAAATTTCATTTTAAAAGACAGAGGAAGATTAAGCAATTCATATATGTATTTACACGTTTGTAGTACTGACGCTATAAGGCAATAAAACAGTAAAGGTTGTTAAATCATGAGTGGAATGACATTCAATTTTTCCACCATAATTTTCAATGATTTGTTTACATACATGAAGTCCGATGCCTGTTCCAGATTTTTTTGTTGTATAAAACGGCTCAAATATAGTTTGTATTGTTGATAACGGAATCTCTGGGCCGTTATTGGTAATATTTACACTCATAAATGTTTTAGAGGGGTTACAAGAAACAATGATTTGCTTCTTATCTTTCATTCCTTTTAACGCATCAATCGAATTTGTTAAAATATTCAATAATACTTGTCGAACTTCTTCAGCATTAACATTAATTGTTTGACTATCATTACACAAGTCGGTGACAACGTCTATTCCGCGATCAACAAAACTTGGATAGAGAAATTGAATGATTTCTTGTACTAAGTGGCAAATAGATGTATCACTCGTTGATTTTTTTACATCCATATCGATCCTCGATGTGTGTAAAAACTGGGTAATCCGAAACTTAAGTTGCTCTAACTCGTGGTCTATAATTTCCAAATAACTTAATGAAGGATGATCTTTCCTTAGAAGTTTCACAAAACCCATAATTGAAGTCAATGGATTTCGAAATTCATGTACAAAACTAGAGGACAATTGTCCTAATATTGACAACCGTTCCTTATGTGTTTCATTAATAAAAAGCGTTTTTTCCTGTAATTGTTTGTCTTTTAATTTTGCAAATTCAGTAACCGCATGATAACTAAAAACATCAGAGTGTTTGTTTATAATCTCTTGAAGACGGGCGATATCGCTTATTTCATTGTTTAGGAAACTATAAACTTTTGGTTTTGTGGATAACTTTGAGCTAGAATAGA
>CAZIRM010000095.1:0-8787 GCA_964541705.1 uncultured Bacillaceae bacterium
ATGGTAGTAACTGTAATTTTTATCAAGTTTTCATAGAACTTTTGACACTACCGTTCAAAAATAATTGCATAGCTTTCATTCGTTAATAGTATAATATAACTAGTACTATTTTACTATTAAAATGTCCCACCTTTAAAAATTTTCTATTTTAGTTCTTTATGACTAGTTACAAAGCACTAAAATAGCCAACCGATAACGATTGACTCTCTAGGCTTCATTTATTTTATTTACAAATAGAGGCTCTCCCTCTGTCCATTCAGCAAACAATACTTTTTTGACACTCTCAATATTGTGAAAACTTAATTGTTGCTTTAACCATTGCTCATTCAGGCCAGCTTGTTCTAAATTGTCCCATAATACTTCTCCATCGATAATTAGGGAGATAGGAAGAAACACTCTTGGGTAATTTATGTTGAGATCTTTATTTGTAGGTCTTTCATACTGTGGCTTACGCAATACATTTACCGTTCCGTTTGCTTCCAATATCGCATACTCTACTTCTCTTAGCGAAAATATATCCTTGTCTCTTAATAAATGTTGAAGTTGATTAATATCTAATTTGTTTTTCTTTAGTTGTTCTCGGTCAATCCATCCATTCCGAATCACAATCGCAGGATTACCTTCTAATATTGAACGACTCCCTTTATACTTTTGAGTGATACGCTCAATAAGGTAAATAAAAGAACCCCATAAAAAAATCGCATAAAGGATGTATTTAATGCCAATATCTTTGTTGTAAATTGCGTTTCCAATCAACTCACCTAGTACAAGTCCTGACACAAAATCAAAAGGTGTTAGTTGAGTAATTTGCGTCTTACCTAAAACCTTTGTAATGAGTAATAGCGCAAAAAAGCCAACAATTAACTCAACTGATAAATGATAAAAGTTCGTATTCATTGACTGCCCCTCAATTCAAATACTCTACCGTACAGTATCTACTGAATCGATTTAAATTAAACTTCCATTTCACGTTTATGAGCAAATGGATTGGTATACACTACACCTATTACCATACGTTTGAAAAGGAGCCAGAACATGAGGCTTTCTCGTGAGCAGTTAATGATGAAACAAATAGTGAGTTTGGTGTATACAGGAGTTCAATGCCACTCCAAACGTGTAGAGAGCGGGAACCTTTACATTGCAATACCTGGCACAGCAGTTGATGGGCACCATTTCATTAAAGAAGCGATCGACAGAGGGGCAAAAGCTGTTGTGGGCGAACGCGAGCTAACACTTTCAGTCCCTTATTTTAAAGTAGATAATGCTAGAAAAACTTATGCGTTATTAGCGAGTGAGTTTTTTGGACATCCCTCACTGAAACATAAAGTAATTGGTATCACTGGAACGAACGGAAAAACAACGACTGCTTACTTGTTAAAGCATTTATTAGAAGCCAATGGAAAAACGTGTTCGATGTTTGGAACCGTTGGTCACTATATTAATGGGAAAATGACACAATCAAAAAACACAACGCCTGATTCGTTAACGTTGCAAAGTCTTATGTATGAAAGTAGTGACGAATTTATCGTCATGGAAGCTTCGTCTCACGGAATCGATCAAGATAGAATTACAGGCACTCACTTCGACCATGCACTATTTACAAACTTGAGTCACGATCATCTCGACTACCATGAAAATATGAACGAGTATTTTGCGGTTAAATCAAAATTATTTTCGATGTTAAAAAAAGAAGGCTCAGCTATTGTAGGTGGTTATTGTCCATGGGGGAGAAAGTTGCAAACGATACTCAAGGTCCAAGGCATTACTACTTACACATTCGGGGAGAATCAAGAAAATCATCTTCAGCTACTAGCAGTTGGCAAGCATACATTTACAGTGAAAGACAACGATGATGTGGTTCATTGTCAATTTCCGATGCCTGGCAAGCACAACATATGGAATGCAATACAAGTTTACTTAACTGCAAAACAACTCGGTTTTGACAAAGACGCAACGTGCCAGGCATTGGCGAGTTTTAAAGGGGTGCCTGGTCGATTTGAAACGTTTCCACACCCTCGTGGTGTTCATGTCATTGTTGACTATGCCCATACGCCCGATGGCGTGAAACATTGTTTAGAGACTGCCAAGGCATTAACGACGCATAAACTCATTCACATCTTCGGTTTTCGTGGGAATCGAGATCACTCGAAACGAAAGATGATGTTAGCAATTTCAGCGAGGGTTAGTGACGAGGTCATTTTGACGTTAGATGACTTAAACGGAGAGCCACTTGAGCAACTTGAAATTCAAATGAATGAGTTGGTCGAGCTAGTTGGCTGTGGAAAATGTAAAGTCATACTAGATCGGACAAAAGCAATTGAACACGCTTGGTATGGAGCATCAAAAGGTGATACTGTCATCATCACCGGCAAAGGACCTGAAGAATACAAAGAAGTATTTACATACCCTTGTCGCTCCGATCGCGAGACGTTAACTTACCTCAATACAAAGCATTAGACCCATACGCACTGTATGAGCCATTCTACTATTTAACAATACCTTTATACTGTGCTCTTGAAATAAAAGATTCCGTGCACAATCGCGTATAGTGCATAAGAAACGGTCCTATTCGATCATCTTGTTACCACACTACTATCATAGATGCCGTCAAGTTTCCAACTATTATGGAAGCGGACATACGTAAATTCCTGTGTCACTCTCTCATTTGATTTTTCATAGGATACTTTCACCACCGTTTTCCACGGTAAAGTCGTTACTTCTAAATCTCCATCTTTAATTTCATCTAAGTCTTCAAGAATCAATAATGTTCGCGGGTGATTGGAATGAAACATTAAGTATTCATATTTGTTCTCACTCTCAATCAACTCTTGAATCAATTGATTGTGTAGCTCAGGAACTGTTTGACGATTAAGATTTAGAGTTGAAATCATGACAACAAAGCAAATAATGACGAGTGACACAACTAGAATTAGATGTTTTCGTGCAATGACAGGTCTTCCCTTTTGTTTATCATCCTTTATAAAATAAACAAAGAATGCTATACAAGCAGGATAGATGATAAGGAACTGCAAAAAAAATACCAACCAAAAACTGTCACCAAAATCAAACATCATTTTGACTAAACTAAAATTCACCAAAAAAATCCACAACGTAAACTTTTCAAATTCCTCTATTCTTCTACTTTGTAAATAGGCAATAAATGGTGGTAGTGATAGTAAAAAAATAAATGCTAAGTCACCAATAAACATGATCATATGTATCTTCCTTTCAAATGATGGTCATTAAACTTTTATAAACTTTATTCAACGCCCAGTAACAAATACCTTCTCAAAGAAAAGAAGTACACCACAAAAGATGTACTTCAAAACACGTTATATCGTAAATTTACTTACGGACCTCTGTAATTCAATGGCCATTTTCCTTAAATGATTGGATGCGTTCGCTACTTCTTCAATTGCTGCAAGTTGCTCTTCTGAAGCTGCAGCCACTTGTTCTGCATTTGATGCAGATTGTTTAGCGACAGTCGCCATTTCCGATACGGACGCTGTTACTTCTTCTGTGCTTGCCGACATCTCCTCAGCAACCGCCGATAACTCTTCGATTTGTCCGGCAACACTAGAAATGGATGTTAAAATTACATCGAACGTTTGCCCAACCTCTTTAATAACAATAATTCCTTCGTTCACTTCTTCTTTGCCACCGAGCATGGAATTGGCTGCTTCTGTTGTGTTATGTTGAATGTTTCCAACGAGCTGAGCGATTTGAGAAGCGGACTTTCTCGTCTGGTCTGCTAGTTTTCTAATTTCATCTGCAACTACCGCGAACCCTTTACCGGCCTCTCCTGCTCTTGCAGCTTCAATAGCTGCGTTTAGTGCTAATAAGTTTGTTTGCTCTGAGATATCGGTAATTAAGTGAATAATCTTACCAATTTTATCCGAATCTGTTTTTAAAACAGCGATAATTTCTGCTGTCTTCCCAGCTTCTGTTTCAATTTTTTCCATTTGTTCGACTGCCAGGTGAATCGTTCCAGTTCCGCTGTTTGCTTTTTCACTCATTACTCGAGAAGACTCCGAAATGTGCGTAGCCGTCTCAGCCACTCGTTGAATACCTACAGCCATCTCTTCCATCACAGTTTCTGTTTCAACCGAACTTTTCACTTGAAGCTCAGAACCTTGAGCAACTTCTACAATTGACGTTGAAACCTCTTGACTTGCTAACCGGGTCTCTTTTGCACTTGAAGAAAGTTGTTGTGAAGAGCTTGTCACTTCATTGGCTGCGTTTTGGACATTTCCTATCATCTCTTTAATAGAATCATTCATTTGATGAATCGCCTTTGACATCATCCCTGTCTCATCTTTCCTTGTGAGACTCTCCGCAGATAGGCTCCCCGAAAAATCACCGTTGGCCATCCGTTGTAAGACTTGAAGAGTTTCCTGAATCGGCTTCGTCATATTTCTAGCAAACAGAAAAGCAAGTAAAATCCCAGCGATACTAACTAGTAACAAAGAAATAACAATAGTATTTCTCAATGCATACAAACCGGCAAACACTTCATTCGCTTCGACTTCAATTACCAATCCCATCGGATCATCGCCCATTTGGAAGACACCTAACGTTCCTAATACTTCTTGTCCCAAGTAACTAGGGTATTGCACATTTTGAGAAAATAAATAATCTTGATTTTCAATAGGGCCTTTTAATAACTGAACGGCTTGAGTGTCTAGTACTTCATTTAAGGCAGCTTCCTTTTGTAAGTCTCCCCTTCTTGTATTACTATAAAACAGTCCATCTTGATTGATTAAATAGGCATCCCCAGTCTCCCCTAAATACTCTGTCCCGGCATGAACAACATTAGTAATTCTATTTTCTTGAATTAAAAATGAAAGGGTTCCAACCGTTTGATTCGAAAATCCGTCTTGAAAAACTGGCGTAGCCAAAACAACAGCGTTGAATCCTTGTGTCGTCGCAAAGAGCGAGCTCCAATTTTGGTTCCCTGCAATCGCATCTTGAAAATATTCACGATGTGATAAGTCAGATCCTTCAAAACTCTCTTTATTAATCGTAGAATAAATAACAACCCCGTTTACATCGGTTAAAAATATTTGATCAAATCCATACTCTTTCTCAATTAATTGAAGAAGGCGATCAACTTGTTGGTAACTTTGTCGATAAGCAGACGTATTTTTTTCTTGGTTTGAAAGCAGTACCAAGTGCTCATACATATCAGCTGTAGAGGCCAGACTCACTCCCTCTGCTCTTTTTTCTTCAAAGTATGCTTCTAATCTTTCTTTTGTTAATTGGAAATATAGCTCATTTTCCTTTTGAACTTGATAAGTAATATTTTGCATTGAGGTAGTGTACGCTAGTAGACTAATTGTGACTAACGGAATTAAACCTGTCATGATAAAAATGATAAATAATTTCTTCTTAAATGTTAGATTTTTCATGCTGTATCCCCTTCGATGTTATGTTTAAACGTTAAGTCTTAGTTTTACTTTACCACACAATATTTGCTTGGTTCATCAGGGAATATAATGTTATTTTTTCTATTTGTTACCTGAAAAAAGTGAAAATGAGTCCTGAAAACAATAATAGCCCCAGAAGCCATGTCTGAGGGCTAAAACGATAGGGGCTTTCCGAACCTTCTAGGACAGCCTATTCTCTACTTTATTCTTGTTCACGAAATGCCGTACCAAATTTCCCAACTAAGGTATCAAGATCGTTAATAAAAGAGTAAGTTTCTGTTGAATTTGAACGTTTATCTTTTGATATTGTCAGCAGTTCTTCTAGTTTTGTCGTATTTTCTGATGAAGCTGATATTAACTCTTCAAGCATTGATGAGAAAGTCATCACTTCCTCTTGAGATGCAGAGGTCGCATTCGTAATTTTTTCCATCATTTTATTTAGCTTTTTTTGTGATTCAATGATTCCAAAAAAAGTAGTCTTTACTTCTTCCGTATTTCCTTTTGCTAAATCGATATCTTTATTTCTTTCGTCCACCTTATCAGATACTTCGTTTACTTGTGCTAGGATTGAAGAAACATTTTGATTAATTTCTGTCAGGGCTGCTTTTGATTGATCGGCTAACTTTCTAACCTCACTGGCTACTACCGCAAATCCCTTCCCATGTTCGCCTGCCCTAGCGGCTTCTATCGATGCATTTAGAGCGAGCAATTCAGTCTGCGAGGCAATATCTCCGATTGTCTTCGCAAACTTACTAATCTCAATCGATTGGTTTTCAAGAGTTTTTATTTCCGAAGAAAATTCTACAAATGAATGTTTTAAATGATCCATTTGTTTCTCGAGTTTTTCTACTCTTTCATTCCCACCGTCAAGAATATGAAGATTATTCCTGCTTTGTGATTTAACTTCGTCTGTAATAGTTGTAATATGATTCGTATTCTCAATCATATGTTCAATACTCGATGTTGTACTTTCAAGTGCTTGTGATTGTTCACTTACTGCTTTACTAATAATCGATATAAATTCTGTTAAGTCATTATCTTTTTCAGAATTAGTTTTACATACTTGCTTTAACCTAGTCACTAAATCTTCTAGACCTGTTATCATTTGTTCGCACTCTGATTCAGGCAAACTAGCAAAAAGCTGCCTTGCCTGATCTTCAACATTTTTCTTTTTCATAAATAAGCCCATCAATTTCTCCCCCTATTTATTTGTTTTACATACATAATTTCGAAGCCCGAAGAACCTACTTTATCACTCCCTAACCCTAATTAAAACGCTTACATTTTTTGCGGTAAAAAGCCCCTACTAAGTAAACAGTGAATAAACTCGTAGAGGAACTATTATTAATGAATAGATACATTATACCACAACCTCCAATATTTAGGTTGTGTTTTTTCGTCCATTTTCATAGTTAATTAGAAATCTAGTAACTGCAAAGCTGATGAGATACCCTATAGTTGTTTTATCATTCGGTAGTAATTAGTTTCATACCCTAGTTTCTCATTTAACTCAATCATCTTTTTGTTTTCCTTACTGACTGTTGTGTGGATCTCCCTTATTCCTTGTTGGTTTTGCGCCCATTTTTCAAGCTCAAGCTTCAGCATAGTAGCTAGTCCTTGTCTTCGATACATTTGATCCGTCCAAAGTGACATAATATCGAGTACTGCTGAATTTTTTTCATTTCGTTCAGCCCATACAAACGAAATGATCGTGTTATTATCTTCTACAATACCACAAAAAACCGAATGTCCATGTTGTTTTCTAATCAGTCGGTGAAACGTTTCTTCGATTCTGGGAGGATTTACTACATAATCCTTGATCCAGCCAGTTGGCAACTCTTCATGGACGTTCGCAATAAATTTTAACTCTTGTAAATCATTTTCGTTTAGTATTCTAATGCGGTTAAAATTCATGTTTAATTACCTTCCACTATATAGACTTTGATAGATCATCTAGTAAATTCAGGTGTTTATCCGATAATTTAAATTGTAACGCTCCTATATTTTCTTTCGCTTGCTTTGCACTTGATGCACCTGGAATCGCCACAATTGTTTCTCCGTGGAAATGGATTACCCAGTTTAATGCAATTTGACTTGCTGTAACATTGTACTCTTTCGCTAATTTCTGTAATCCGTCAATTAAAGGTTGTGTTCGTTTTAACCCCTCAGGTTTGAAGAATTTCATATACTTCCTAACACCCGAAACATTTTTTAAGAGTTCAGGATTTTTATGGAATTTACCTGTTAATATTCCTTGCTCCAATGGAGAATACGCAATAATCGTTATACCATTTTCTTTTGCTACTTGTAACACACCATTCGTTTCAATTCGTCGATTCAGTAAGCTATATTTGACTTGGTTAGAAGCTAACGTATATCCATACTTTATCAAAGTCTCGTTTGCATCTCTCATTTTTAATGCATCATAATTGCTGACCCCTACACTTCTAATTTTTCCTTCATCTAATAACTTTGCCATTGCCTTCATCTCTGCTTTTACCGAAGAAAACGAATAAGGCTGATGCACTTGATACAAGCTTATTTCACGGCCGTTTAATGACGCTAATCGATTGTCAATCGTTTTAATGATGGATCCTGCATGGCGAAACATGGGCCACCATTTCGTTGCGATTAATACGTTATCCGCTCTTTTCCCAACTGATTGTAGTGCTTTGGCTAGCGCCTCTTCTGATTTTCCATTTCCATAGATCTCTGCGGTATCAAACCAATTGATTCCTCCATCAATGCTAATACCTACAATTTTTTTAATCTCCGCGTCACTTAGTTCTGGCCAAAATCCCCCAACAAGACCATGACCTTTGCTAAATTGCCAACAACCAAGCCCTAGCGGCGAGATTTCCATGCTCGTTTGACCTAATTGACGAAGTTCTACCCTTTGCATCATCGCTTCTATCCCCTTTTATACATTCTGTAAAAATTGTAGCATGAATACTCCCACCACTTAATTTCTGCGAAATTTGAAGTGGGGGGTTTCTGGGGTATCGACTTCAAGTGACGATTAACCACCAGTGGAGTTGACACTTCGGTGTGCTAACAACACCCAACCCCGCTATCCCGTTGAGTCCTGCCTTCGGGATTACTTTTATTTTACTATCACCGATTCTGGTCTGAATAATGATTCAATGTTTGAAAACGGTTCTTGAAAGGCGGTTTCAAATACCTTTTTCATAATATTCGCTGCACCATTTACATCCGCATTAATAAGTGTTCCGTTCTTCGAACGATAAAGCCCACGTTTAATACGCTTACCTGAAAATAATTTTTTTGAATCACTTTCACCGTAAGCAGGGATGTTGTCGTTATCTAGGAAGCTTGCTTTTGATGTATATGATTCTTCGGT
>CAZIRM010000096.1:0-8746 GCA_964541705.1 uncultured Bacillaceae bacterium
GAGATTTTTTATAGTAAATACGATGATCAATAAAGTTATAGACGGTATGAATCTGTTTATTCGTACTAATTAATCGGTTCGTTTCCTTAACTAAATCGTTTGAAACAGCGGTTACCGCGTCTGACTTTTCAATTCCAAATTGAATCATACCCCTAAGTGAGGGGTCATATCCTAACACTGTTATATCAGTACCGTGTAGTGTCGTTACAATCTTTAACTTCTCACCTACCATTTGTTTTGCAAGTATTGCACAAATTGCATGTGGAATAGCATAATGGACATGTAAAATATCTAAGTTTTCTCTTTTAGCCACCTCTGCCATTTTATTAGCTAATGACAAATCGTACGGCGGATATTTAAAGACGGCGTATTGGTTCACTTCAACTTCGTGATAAAAAATATTTGCGTACACCTTTTCTAAACGAAACGGCAAGCCAGATGAGATGAAATGGACTTCATGACCTTTTTCTGCTAATAATTTTCCCAGTTCAGTTGCAATGACACCTGAACCTCCAACTGTTGGATAACATGTTATCCCTATTTTAAGCTTCATAACTTTTCCTCCATAAAATGGTGAAGTAAAACAGGTTGTTCACATATAAAACCTTCACCATACATAGCCCCCACTTGTTTTCCGAATAAACGCTCTCTCGCTACAACTGACTCTATGTATTCATCATTTAACGGGGTCTTAACATTCTCAGCAGTTTTGACAAATTGACTCTTGTACGCTTGTAAGGCGTTGATCTTCGTATCAATCTCGTCAGAAATATCAACAATAAATGTCGGTTTTTCAAAACTATTAATTAAATACATAAAATGGGAACGAACTCTGTGTGGTTCATTAACATTGGCCTTGTATTTTTTAATTCCAGCAGAAAAAACGGCTTCTTTGACAAGGCTCGTACAATGACTATGATCGGGATGACGATCGATAAAATAGGGTGAAAACACGACTTCTGGCTTATAGGTTCGGATAACAGAGACTAGTTGTTCAATATGATGTTCATTCATATAAAGCCTCCGGTCACCTAAGTCTAATTGAACTCTTGTCTCAAGCTGTAAAATTTCTTTTGCAAGTTTTGCCTCATCTTGCCGAACCGAAACAGTTCCATTTGATGAAAGTTCGGCCTTTGTTAAGTCACAAATCCCAACTTTTTTTCCTTGTTTCGTTAATTTTGCAATGGTGCCAGCCATACCAATTTCGACGTCGTCTGCATGAGCGCCAAATGCTAGTACATCCAGTTTTTTTTCACTACCCATTTAAATCATTTCTTTCGCAAATGTTCTAAATTGAAAATCTCCTCTTTGTAGCCCTTTTACTAAAATTTCAGCTGTTGCCATATTAGTCGCAAGAGGGATACCATAAACATCGCATAATCGAATGAGTGCCGTGATATCAGGTTCATGAGGCTGAGCTGCTAATGGGTCACGAAAGAATAAGACTAAGTCCATTTCATTTTTTGCGATCATTGAACCAATTTGTTGGTCTCCACCTAGTGGACCTGATTTGAACCGGTGAATTTGTAAAGAGGTAGCTTCCATAATTCTTGTTCCCGTTGTTCCAGTCCCATATAATTCGTGATCTTTAAAAATCGTTTCATAAGCGGTTGTAAATTGAACCATATCTTGTTTTTTTGTATCATGTGCAATCAATGCAATTTTCATCATTATTCCCCCTATTCAATAATATTTTCTAATCCATACACGAGCAAATCAATCTTCATCACTGTCTCCACTGCTAACTTAATTCCTGGCATAAATGAAGTCCGGTTGATTGAATCGTGACGAATGGATAATGTTTGTCCAACTCCACCAAAAAGTACTTCTTGGTGAGCGACCAGACCCGGAAGTCTGACACTATGTATCCTCATTCCTTCAAAATCTGCACCTCTAGCGCCTTTTAACTCTTCTTTTTCATCTTCATGACCTTGTATCTTAGGATTCCGAACGGTAGATATTAATTGTGCAGTCTTAATAGCTGTTCCACTTGGTGCATCCAATTTACGATCATGGTGCATTTCCATAATTTCAACATCTGGCAAATACTTTGCAGCCATTTGAGAAAACTTCATCATCAAAATTGCGCCTATCGCAAAGTTTGGGGCGATAATTGCGCCTAAGCCTTTCTCTTCAGCGATCTGTGATAGTTCTTCAATGTCTTCATCCGTAAAACCAGTTGTACCTACGACTGGTCTAACACCATGGGAGAAAGCGATTTCCATATGTTTCTTTCCTACTTTTGGATTTGTCAAATCGATCAACACGTCTGCTTCTTGCTCTTGTAGGCATAAATTAAGATCATCATACATCGGCACATCAAGATTTGGCATATCCTCAATATCTGAAATTCTCTTACCAGCAACTTGTTGGTCAATGGCACCAACTAATTCAAAATGATCTGTACTGTTGACCATCCTCACTGCTTCTCTTCCCATATTTCCTTTTGCACCGGCAATGACAATTTTTATTTTTGACATAATGACACTCCTTATTTTCATTATAATTAATTAAGATTCTTAGACTCGGTTCTCACTTTTTTGTCCAGCGATCTTTATCCCTCGTTGCAAACTTCTTCATTACTAAATCAAAAGATTGTTCTAAATCGACATTTAATGAATTAGCAAAGCATACAAGAACAAAAAGAAGGTCTCCCAGTTCTTGTTCAATCGAGTTTTCAGCTTCGCTTGCTTTTTTGGGCTTCTCACCATAGGAATGGTTTACTTCTCGAGCTAGCTCTCCTACTTCTTCTGTCAATCTCGCCAACATGGCGAGTGGACTAAAATATCCTTCTTTAAATTGACTTATGTATTGATCGACTTCTTCTTGTACCTGTTTTATGCTTTTCTCTTCCAAAGAACCACCTCAAGATTATTCTATATTGTTCATGTTAGCGAAAACAAAGTAATTTTACAAATATTAATTAACGGTTCTTATATTATATTTTTTTATGACAGACATCCTATATAATAAGAATAGGACGATGACCTAGTTTAAAAATTTTAATAGAAAAGGATAAATAGGAGATGAACATGATAGTAAAAACTAAAAACATCTTATTTATATGCTTAGGAACAGCAATCATGGCCTTTGGGCTTGTGTACTTTAATATGGAGAACAACCTTTCCGATGGAGGATTCACTGGAATTACATTGTTACTTTATTTTGTATTTAATCTTGATCCGGCCATAACGAATATCATATTAAATATACCTTTATTTCTTGTCGGGTGGAGAATTCTAGGTAAGAATTCCTTCTTTTACACGATGATCGGTACCATTTCACTTTCTTTCTTTTTGTATCTATTTCAAAGACTACGCGTTGTTTCCATACCACTACACGACGACATGACACTCGTAGCCTTATTCGCAGGAGTTTTTATAGGTGTTGGCTTAGGCATCGTTTTCAAGTATGGCGGTACAACAGGCGGTGTAGATATCATTGCCAGACTTGGCTTTAAATATGTCGGTTGGAGTATGGGAAAGACCATGTTTGTTTTCGATGCTGTTGTTATTTCTGTGTCACTCATCTATTTAAATTATCGAGAAGCTATGTATACACTCGTGGCGGTGTTTATCGCAGCGAAAGTGATTGACTTCATGCAGCAAGGCGCCTATTCGGGAAAAGCAGCATTTATTATATCTGAGAAGTCTTCTGAAATCGCTGACTTCATTTTAAAACAAATGAACCGTGGTGCGACAGTCTTGAAAGGGAAAGGCAGTTTTTCGGGAAGTGATCGAGAAATCCTCTATTGCGTAGTCGGGAGGAATGAACTCATACGACTAAAAAATTTAATCGAACAGATTGACCCTCATGCTTTTGTAACCGTTAATGATGTACAAGACGTGATAGGAGAGGGCTTTACATTAGATGAATACAAGCAGCCAATTCAGTGAGAAAAAAGCGAAAGGTGCCCGCCGATCGACGAAAAGTACCGGAGGGCTGACCAGCAGCGGTTACGACTTTCAACCGCAATGGGCAGATTGAAGTGATCGAGCAATGGCCTGCGGTTACTCGTCGCAAAACTTCTCAGTCATAGAAGCATCTTGAAGCTAGACAGTAGTTTAACTTCATACATTTGAGACATTCTTACCTTACAACAAAAGTGGCTCCAGGGATTGGAACCACTTTTTTCGTTTATGACATTTTTATCTTCTTCTTGATAAATAAATTAAGATAAAGCGTGAAAGTTCAAGTACTGCAACTAACGCTGCTGCTACATAAGTTAATGCTGCAGCATCTAGTACCTTTTTCGTTTCTCTTTCTTCATTATTCGTAATTACGCCTAGGCTAACAACCTGAGTCATCGCCCGACTACTAGCATTAAACTCGACTGGCAATGTGACAAGTTGAAATAAGACTGCTGCCGCCATGAAGATTATTCCTAATAGAAAGAACTCTGCAAACCCTAAGAGTGCACCTGCTATAATAAGGTATATGGACATTCTTGAGCCAAGGTTGGCAACCGGTACCAATGCATGGCGAAATCTTAGAAAGGAATAACCTTCTGCATCTTGAATAGCATGCCCAACTTCATGAGCAGCTATAGCAGCACCAGCAATTGAGTTCCCATAAAAGTTCGTTTCTGATAAACGGACAGTTTTTGACCTCGGATCATAATGATCCGTTAAATGGCCCCTTGTAGGTTCAACTGAAACGTTATAAAGACTATTATCATCCAAGATCTTTCTCGCGACTTGTGCTCCAGTCATCCCTGACGAAGCTCGTACTTTTGAATATTTACTGTACGCATTTTTAACTTTTGATTGTGCCCATAGTGGGATAATCAAAAGAAATATAAAATAAAGTAGATAATATCCACCACCAAAGCCGAATCCGTATCCACCCATCATGATGCAACCCTCCACATTAAAATTTGAGTATTTAGGAGAATACTCGATTTATTCTCAATTTTAATACAACTATAAAAATGGTGTCAATTGATATATAACTTTTATTTTTGTTTAACTTTTATTTTATCTTGCTCTGCTTTATATTTTTTGTATCCAACATAAAATAATGACAACATAATTGTCCCACCTATGGAAAACATTACCCACCAAAGAGAAGGATCCGCTTGGTCTTCTTCAAAACCCTTATATAGTTGCTCGAAATCTTTTTTCATCACTGTTATTTGTTCTTGTTTGCTGGAGTCTCTTATAATTTCTCCTCTATATTTCTCTAAGAACTTTACGTGAGCTTCGATCCGCTGGAATTGATGAGGTTCGATGGATACCATAATTGCTGATCGAATCATACCATAACTTTGCAAAAATTCATTTAATGAATAATTAAATTGCGTTTGATCTCCCGATTCAATCGCTGTTTTCATCTTATTTATTCTATCTAGAACTTGTGCTTCTGTTTGCTTCCAAAGTGGATGGTGCTTTGAAGTAAACGAATCAATGACTAACCTTAATTCTGCAACTGCATTCACCCGCTGTTCGTGCGCTAGTGAAACACTTGTTACAGCCCCAAGCGCATTCTCATATGAAGCAGTGATTATCCTTAATTGTGTCATTGTAAGGCTATCTTCATTCGTACGGATAGATAAAAATTGCTTAGAAAATAAATCTAATAGTTGCTTAGCTTCTGTATATTTTTCTTCCTTCACTAACTGTAATACTTGGTCAGCCGTATGGTTTAATTCGAGCCATTGTTTTGAATTGTATTGCTCCTCAGCTTTGATTGGAATTGAATAAATAATGATAAAAATACTTAAAAGCAGTATTACTTTCTTACCCATGCCTGTCCCTCCTCTTCATTCTAATTTATCTTATGAATAGGTGGACAAGAGTAGACCATAAATATTTAAACTAAATTAGTTTTGCTCGAAAGCTTTGTTCTCTAACATTTAAGTAATAGACAAGCATAATTGATATGAACGATAACCAAAAAGTGAAATAACCGATTTCGTGAATATAATCATGTAACGACCTAGCTACGGTAGGGTGCATAAGAAACAAGTAGTCAATCACATCATTATGAAACGTCCAAATAGAAACAATGACTAAGTGGCGTGGCTTAATTCGATAATACGGCGCATACAAGACTGCCTGGATCGCCATCCCTAAGTGGGAAAAAATTAACATGTAGTGCTGAAAAACAAGCGTCGTACCTGCAAATCCTGCAGATATGTTCATTGCAACAGCCCATACACCGTACTTTATAAGGGTCACTGCAGCAAAGGCTTCCATTAGAGGCCAGTTTTTTTTGTACAGGAACATGATAAGGACAAATACAAAGAATAAGCTCGCGGTCGGACTGTCTGGAACAAATATGTAAAAATGAAGCGGTGTTAGAGCTAATTGGTCTTTATACCACCAGTAACCATACATAGTCCCTACAATATTTACAAGTAAAAGTGTTAAGATTACAGATTTTTGACCGAAAAAATAACTGATTGTTTTCAAGTAAATAATTCCTCCTCAACTCTATGTATCTAGATTATTGTATACGATTGTCCGGTTTTAGCCAAGCATACAGTTAAGGCTTGTATTTCCGATTCACTATACGTTTGATCTACCAAAATAGTGATTTAAGTTGGGAAGACGCGCAAAGGTCTAATCTTTTTTACCTTTTAAAAAATAAAACACCCTTTCAAGAAGGGTGAGATGTTAGTTGTTTCAAGAATTTTTTATGAAGTTAGGTCGTATGAAGCTATAAACGATTTAATTGATCTGTTAGTTCAAAAAATAAATCTTTTTCATTATTTTCTAAGGCCTTATCAATTTGGGCAAGCAAACTTTCACGCTCGTGCTTTTCTCTTACTTGATCAATAACCAGTTCGGCAAATAAACTGTACATTTTTTCCGAGTCTTTGTCCACTGGAACAAAAGGATTGTCCTCTAGTACAACCGCATATTTTGGCATTTTGTTTGCATCCTTAAAATTTAATTGAATGTAGATCTCTTCATCTTTATTCATTCTGATATCATGAAACGCCTTTTCTGCATCCATCGTTACGTGTTGCCTTTTCTGAAAGCTAAAAGGGATACAATCAACATCATTGGCTGAGATAACGATCGCTTTTGGACAATACTCTGCACTTTCAACAAAATGGACCTTTTTCATTAGTAAGTCATCGCTCATTAAATAATTTAGCAACCATGTACATTCTCTTCTTTTTAATTGATAGGCATTTAGAAACCATTTCAAAAAATCTTTTTTTTCAAATATAGAGATCGTACTACTCATTATACATCCCTCCCCTTCCGATACGTAAACAGTAATTGATAACTGTTGGTCTTTTGGGCTGACTGAGCTGTTTTGAAGATTGAAACACAATACTATTATACTTGCTATACTATTATATTCTGCCCTTAAATAGAATTTTCCTCTATAAATATAAAAAATTTCACCATAATTTCTTGTGCCTTAACAATTCATAAGTCATTCCTAACGTATAACAACGGAAAGGTCTGTTCTCAGGACAATACAAAATTTGAAAGTGTTCGAGCATTGTTAACAACCGTGTCTTAATAATTATACCCCTCGTATCATAGTAATAGTCCTCAACAAATGGAGACAAATATTCAATAAAAATGTCTTCTTCAATTGCATGGCATTCTTCTAATACTTCTGTGACAACTTTAAACAAAACCGGAGTTAGAGGAACTGGTCCTTTATATAATTTCATCCAGTAATTCAACAGTCCATTCAGTAAATCTGACACGGACAAATCATTTAATTCTTCTGCCTTTTTTGTCACTCGTAAATATCCATCTTCTTCTACAATCCATTTGCTCTTAAAACAAAAATCATACAATAATGAAAAGCGATCGGGATATTGATAGAACCTTCTGCCGTATCCAAACCTCCACTGTTCAGTCGGCAACTCTTCCTTTATATCAAAAAAATTCATTATACCATTAAAATCTTTTTTATATATACTACCGTTCTTTGTAAGTAAGAGAGGTGTATTAGTTACATAGTCAATAAAAGATAGTAAATCATTTAAAATATGAATGGTCTTTTTTCTTCCCCCTGCAAAAGATATAAATAATTCTTGGTCTTTAAAAGGTTGTTTAAATACTTCAATCGTTTGTCTTTTAAGTTCATGAGGAATACTATACCGATAGTTCGAGCATGGAAAAAGAAATCCTATATTCATAACTTTCGATAAGATGTCTTCGGTATAGTGCTTTTTTGACGACGGTATAAATGCTACCATATCTTCCTTAGAGAAGAAAACTCTTTTATCATAACACATTTGTATGATAACAACTTTTTCATCATCTTCTAATTGTTCAAACCTTTCTTTTAATAATTGTCTGTTTAGAAGCGAAGGAAATAATACTTCAATCAGTTCTTTCTTAGAATGATTGTTACAATCTATCGTCAATTTTTCCTGAGCATTTAAAAGCTTCAGCAATTGTTTTCGATCTTGATACAATAAAACATCCATTAAATCCATCTAATCACCATACTCTCAAAAAGATTTACAGCCTAAAAAATTCTCTTACCAGTCTACATCGTTAAGTTTTTTTCACTTTTCACCGAACAGACTATGAGATGAGAGATAAGTTGCGCTACTTGTTAAGATTCGTCCACGTTTTCCCGTCCGTACTATTTTTAGTGATCATCTCATCTGCGTCAAATGCACCAGGAATGACACCAAACTCTGTATCAGTGACATCTTGAATGATTGCTGGATTTTCCGTTTCACGCAAGATGGAATTCAGTTGTTTTTTGGAGCCAGCAGACAAAAATCCTGAGCCCTTGGTATTCTTGACTTTATTTAATA
>CAZIRM010000097.1:0-8745 GCA_964541705.1 uncultured Bacillaceae bacterium
AGTTCTCACCTGTCGTAAGGTCTGTTGCTGCTAAACCGTATGTTTCATCAGAAAAATCAGTAACAGAAGCAATAAAATTATTCTCTTTTTCTTGAATAACTTTCCCTTCCATAACGGTTCCTGGGGTGATTAATTTAACTACTTCTCTTTTTACAACCCCTTTTGCTTGTTTCGGGTCTTCCGTTTGTTCACAAAGTGCAACTTTGTAACCTTTTTCTATTAATGTCTGAATATATTGTTCTGCTGAGTGATAAGGAACCCCACACATCGGTATTCGCTCACTATTCTCACCAGTCCCTCTACTTGTTAATGTAATCTCTAACTCTTGAGACGCTTTTTTCGCATCTTCAAAAAACATCTCATAAAAATCACCTAAGCGAAAAAATAAAAAGGCATCTTCATACTGTGCCTTTATCGTCAAATATTGCTCGATCATTGGTGTGTATTGCGCCATCAATCTTTTCCCCCAACCGTTTATAATCTATCCTTTATTATATCATATCGACACAATTCTCTCGATGATTCATTCTGTTTTTGTCGAGATTTTTATTAATTTGAAAAATTGTTTCATTAACGGGAGACCTTGTGCATCGATGAAGGGGGTATACTTCTGATACCAATTGCTTAAAAAGGTTAAACGATCATAAGGTCTATGATAATACGTAGTAACCTCAAATCCTTCTACTTCCGGGATCGTTATCTTCATTGCATGTCTCATTATGTATTCAATCCAATTTAAGAGTGGAGATATTTCTGGAATTAAATGGACCCAAGAAGAAAAAGAACGATACTCAAAACCTTGAAATTTATTCATCCTAACTGAACCTAACCGCCCATAGTTTCTTCTTCGTGCTAATGCAGAACTATCTTCAATAATAGAAAATGGAATCATCACAAGCTGATCAAGCAATGACACATGTTGAAACGTAAACGGAACGGTCCCAAAGTGAATATGCCCACCTAAACGATAACGATCGTTTATGCTCGGCTTCGTAATTAGTACATAGTCCGGATGTTTTTGTAAATAGTTCGTTAATTGTTTGTATAGGCTTACCAAATTTGTATGCAGCTGTTTCATCGACTTCCCGGGCTTCGGTCTCATTTCGATGATTGGGTGATATACTTGAAGTTTATGGATCGCTATCGCCTGATCAATACCAAATGCCCCTTCTTTTTTAAGAGCTAATCTACCCGCATTCACGTACCTTTTTGTTCGCTTATTATATAACATAAACTCTATGTCGCATCCAAAAGTAATCGTAGAAGGAGCGCTTAATTGTTGTTTTTTATAAAATTCTATTAACCTAGTTTCTTTTTGGGTGAGATTAATATCGTTTAATGTACGAACTGACAAAACAGTCATCCCGTTTGTTTTTGTTCGTTGCACAACAATTTCGCCGATCGGTAATCTTAAAAGATACAAGCATTGGATCGCAAAACGAATCATTTCATCCTTCATAAAAAAATGATCATCTTGTTGTAGTTTTGACCACTCGACCAAATCGTTAACGCCTATTAGGCTATTTTGGGGGCAATATACTTCATAAGATAAGACGAAAAAGTGGAAATTACGGACTTTTACTGCGTACTGACGTTTATTAAAATCGTCTGAAATTTCGATATGATGTTGTTGAAGAATTCTTTTGGACTTGTGAGTAAGGAAACTTCTCTGTTGCTCCAACGGTATCACTCCCTATTAAAAAGTAAAAAGATAGGAAGAAGTTCTCGACCTCTTCCTATCTTGATACCTATTCTTCTAATTCACCAGCAAGGAAATTAGGATCTAAATCTTCGAACTCTTCATCTTCGACATCGTAATCCCAAGATTTTGCGTCTAGGTCATCAGAAATCCCATCTGGATTTACATAAACACAAACTTTTGTCTCCCCAATGACTTCAACTAAAAATTCTCTTTCCACTTGAACGACTACACTTGAACCATTCGGTGCAATTGTTGCTTCTAATGTATTAGGTTGTTGAATTGCCCTAGCGATAACTTCTAAATCCTCTGACAATACATTCTTATCTTGAATGACCAACGGGACCACATCTGTGTACGTCACTGTTTCAGTGGCAACCTCAGTTTTCGTGTTATTACTGTAGGAATGCCAGATATTAATATCATATGCTCCTCTTACTTCAATACAATCTCCCTTTTTTTCAGCCTCATACTTATGGTTAATGATCCAACAACCTAAAATACTCGTAGGCTTTTGTGCAGGGCGAATCGTATGACTAGCCTGGGAGAACTTCCTCCCTTTTCCACAAACGGCTTTTGTAATAATCTCTCTGTAGTTCAACTCTTTTTCTGCCGACATTTGTTTTTACCCTCCTCAAACAGTTGTTTGTTCTCCGCGGACTTGTAATCATACATGATTACAAAAATCCCCCTAAACAGTCTTCACTTCCATCCTATGCATCACCCACAGCTATTGTGCAATTTAATTAGAATAAAAGCTACGTGTCAATTTTCTTACCTATAACATAGTTATTATCGTTTTGAAGAAAACATTCATATTTGTTTAGAATTTTTCTATTGATTATCTACAAAATATATATGAAGCTCGCTTAGCTTTCATGCTAAAAAAATGCTTTTTAATGAGGAATTATTACACGATAAAAAACGCCACTTTTACATAAAGTGACGTTTAACATACTATAGTTTAAGATTTGAACAAACTTCCTCCTGTACAGCGGCTTATTTCTTCTGCAATCCGTTTGGAAATTGACGTTGTTGCTAGTTGTAAGATCTTATTAACTTCCAGTTGTGTTTGTTTATATTCCTTAACGAGCGGAATACCTTCTAACTCGTCTTGAAGTTCTACAATGCTTTCTTCTACTAATTTGAGGGCTTCTGTCTTACGGTAATGTTGTAAATTTACAGCTTCTTTTTGCTGCCTCTTAATTTTCTCTATCAACTGTTGAATTGTTTCGTTCGTATCTACTTGATTTTCAGCACGCTTATAAAAGTCGACCTCTTCAAGAGCACTTACCAAATTTGCCATTTGTTCCGCTTTTGCCATGATTTCTTCTTTCGTAAGTAAACTCATTACGCTTTCACCTCAGCCAATTCCACCAAATTACCGTTTAACGACCACGTTTTTGCGTCTGTAATTTCTACAAAAACAATGTTCCCAATCGCTAATTTAGGCCCTTTAAAGTTCACTAGCTTATTTGTTCTTGTTCGCCCAGACAATACATCAGGATTTTTACGACTTTCTCCTTCAACCAGGACTTCAACGACTTTACCTTCATACTCTTTATTCTTTCTTGCCGAAGTTTCGTTGATAAGAGTATTTAGGCGTTGCAACCGATCGCGTTTTACTTCTAACGGTACGTTATCTTCCATCTTTGCTGCAGGTGTTCCTTCACGAGCTGAGTATATATACGTGTACGCACTATCGTAATCCATTTCCTTTACAAGAGATAGTGTTTCTTCAAATTGTTCTTCCGTTTCATTTGGGAAGCCAACAATAATATCTGTCGTCAATGTTGCATTTGGGATTTTTGTTTTAATCTTGTTTGCTAATTCCACATATTGCTCTCTTGTGTACTTACGCGCCATAATTTTAAGAACCTCAGAACTTCCACTTTGAACTGGCAGATGAATATGTTCGACCAAATTTCCGCCCTTAGCCAACACATCAATGAGGTGATCATCAAAGTCTCTTGGATGACTTGTCGTGAAACGAATTCTCGGGATATCAATTTTTCTGATCTCATCCATCAAATGTCCTAAGCCATAATTCGAATCCTCAAAATCCTTTCCATACGCATTAACATTTTGTCCTAGAAGCGTTACTTCCTTGTAGCCTAAACGAGCAAGTTCACGAACCTCTGCGATAATATCTTCTGGTTGGCGACTACGTTCCTTCCCACGAGTATAAGGGACGATGCAATACGTACAAAACTTGTCACATCCATACATAATATTGACCCAACCTTGAAGTTGGCCACGGCGGGCTCTAGGCATATTTTCAATAATATCACCTTCTTTTGACCAGACTTCAATTACCATCTCCTTATTAAAGATTGCATCATTTAATAGTTGTGGTAGACGGTGAATATTATGCGTTCCAAAAATTAAATCTACGTGCTGGTGTTTTTGTAAAATGCGGTTTACAACCGATTCCTCTTGGGACATACAACCGCAGACCCCAATGACAAGTCCTGGTTTTTCAAGTTTTAATGGTTTTAAATGACCAATTTCACCAAACACTTTATTTTCCGCATTTTCTCGGATTGCACATGTGTTTAATAAAATTACGTCTGCTTCTTCTGTAATGCTTGTCGGTTCAAAGCCCATTTCAAGTAAAATACCCGCCATATTTTCAGAATCATGCTCGTTCATTTGACATCCATAAGTTCGCACTAGAAATTTCTTACCAATGCCTAAGCCTTTCATCTCTTTTGGAATTTCAAAATCATAGTGAACTTGCACGTCTTCTTTTCCGCGACGCTTTGCTTCTTTTAAATTTGGTGCAGTAAATGTAGTTTGGAAATATTGGCTATAGTCTTTTTGAGACGACGCGGATTTTTTGTCCGTTGTCTCCGTATTCCCACTTTTACCAATACGTTGTTCTTCGTTCATATAAATAATCCTCCCCAAGAAAAACTAATCTTTGTTTATGATAGATATACAACTTTTCATTATAAACGTTCTTGGCAAAACTAACAACAACAGACCCACGATGTGAAATATTTCTAGCTAGTGAAAGCAACAATGCGGTTTAGTTGTAACATTGATAGACTCACGCCAACTGTCTCAAAAAAAGATACTAGATTAATTTCTAGTATCAATAGTAAACGCTGAATTAGTTATCCTTCGTAATGTCACTCAAGCCCTTTTTCCGTACTCTTTTAGATAAGTTTTTTGTTTTTCTACTTGTATCCTTTGCTAACTTCTCACCGGCATAATAAGTAGATATTCCAGTTCTTCTTATGCCAATTTTGAAATAGGACGGATCAATATCGAATGATACCGCTCTCCGATTACATTGAACAGCGACACTAGCCGTCGAAAAGGATCCACCAAATGGATCTAAAACGATATCTCCCTCGTTGGAGCTCGCTAAAATGATTCTAGAAAGCAAAGCTTCTGGTTTTTGCGTTGGGTGGTTCTCATACTCTTCCATTTTAAACCGCACTCTTGAAATTTCCCATACGTTACCTGGAACTTTTTTGCTATTGTATCGTTGAGGAGGGTTCTTCCTGTAATCAATTAACCCTCGCTTTGCTCCGGTTTTGGCTTCTACTAATATTTCATTTGCATTAAATGTATACTTTGCTTTCATGTGCTTGTTTACCATTAGAATGGGCTCATAGAGACTACCAAACATTTTTTTCGATTGAACGCCTGAACTATCATAGCTCCAAATGATTCGTGATAATACGTGATAGTTTTCTTGAACATACACATCTAAATATGGAAGAAACTGCGTTGCACCCATAAAGTAAAACGTCCCATCGTCCTTCAAAACTCTAAAACACTCGTCAATCCAGTCTTTACACCAATCTATATATTCTTCCTTTGTATCCCATTTGTCTTTCCTCTCTCCAAAATCTTTACCGATATTGTAAGGCGGGTCTGCAAAGATTAAGTTTACCGTTTTATCTTTCATCTTTTTTAATAATTCTAAACTGTTACCTAAGCCGATCAAACAGTGATCGTTCTTTTCATATGTAAAGTCATCACTTGAAAAGATTTCTTCCCACATCTTCCTCACCTCTTTGTACCACTTCATAATACCAAACTAAGCAAATAAAAACAGCAGGTTCGATACTTTCCTGCTGCTTTTATCTATCGTATTACATAAATTCTGTTATTAATTGTTCAAATTTCGTTTTATCTAAATGAATATCTTCTTTAGAAAGTGACGTGTCTTTAAAACCAGGGACTAACTGTTCATATGATTTCTGTTGTTTATTTTGATAGACAAGTCCTGTCACTAGGCTATTGTGATTCATTAACGTACTAAGTGCCTGAAACCGATTCTCAGGGTCATATTCCTCAATAGAGCTTAACTTCGTGATATTTTGCTTAAACCATTCATAGGTATTTACCTTATTAAATGTCACACACGGGCTAAACACATTAATAAACGAAAAACCTTTATGTTGAATCCCCTGCTCAATCAAACTTGTTAGTTCTTTTAGATCGCTCGAAAAGCTTTGCGCAACAAAAGTAGCTCCTGAAGTAATTGCTAACTCTAAAATATTTACGGCAGACTCAATCGAACCCTCTGGGTTACTTTTTGTTTTAAAACCTGCATCACTTCTAGGTGAAGCTTGACCTTTTGTCAATCCATAAATTTGATTATCCATCACAATATAAGTAATATCTACATTTCTTCTAAGCGCATGGACTGTATGTCCCATCCCGATTGCAAAGCCATCTCCGTCTCCACCAGACGCAATAACCGTTAATTCTCTGTTGGCTAACTTAACCCCTTGGGCTATCGGTAAAGCACGGCCATGTATACCGTGAAATCCGTAAGAATTTATATAACCCGAAATTCGGCCGGAACAACCGATACCTGAAATAATCGCCAAATCTTCCGGTTCAAGACCTACATTTGCCGCGGCTCTTTGAATAGCTGCTTGTACGGAGAAGTCACCACAGCCGGGACACCAATTCGGTCGCGTACTGTTTCTGAAATCTTTAAATGTAGCCATTATAACAACTCCTTACATTTCGCATAGATTTCTGAAGGTAAAAATGGGTTGCCGTTATACTTTAAAACACTCTCTAGTTCATGAATTGTAACGTTGGTTTTGATGATATTCGCCAATTGTGCTGTTGCATTGTTTTCGATAACAACAATTTTTTTTGCTCTTTTTAATAAAGGTTCCACTTCATCTTTGGGAAATGGATGGATTAATCGTACTTGAATATGATGAACCTTTACTCCATCCTGCTCAAAACGTTCGATCGCTTCCTCAATTGTTCCTCTTGTTGAATTGAACCCGATTAATAGAAGGTCAGCTAGTTCATGTGGAGCATAAGAGTAGATCGGCTGTTGAAATCTCTTTACAAGTGTATTTAATTTATTTAATCTTTTGTCCATTTGTTTTTGACGATTCATTTCATTTTCAGAAGGGTTCCCTTGCTCATTATGTTCGACACCAGTGACATGGTGAATCCCATTTTTAAAACCAGGTAAAACACGCGGTGAAATTCCATCATCGGTGACTACAAACCGATGAAAGTATTCGACGCCTTCGAGCGGTACTAGATCAGATTCTGATAACAATTTTCCACGACGTATTTCAAGTCGTTGATAATCGAACTGTTCAACGGTTTGTTTACCCAATGACAATGCCAAATCGGTTAAAACAATAACCGGACATTGGTATTCCTCTGCTATATTAAATGCCTCAGCCGTATCATAGAACGCTTCTTCCACTGTACTAGGCGCAATCACTACTTTAGGAATTTCGCCATGTGTCCCGTACACCATGGCCATTAAATCAGATTGTTCTTGCTTTGTTGGTAGTCCAGTACTCGGACCTCCACGTTGAGTATTGACAATGACTAACGGTGTCTCAGTAATACCAGCTAACCCTATCGCCTCCATCATTAACGACAAACCAGGTCCTGCGGAAGCCGTTAGTGTCCTGACACCCGCATAATTTCCACCTATCGCCATCGTACAAGCAGCAATTTCGTCTTCTGTTTGAATGACAAGTCCACCATAATCCGGTAGTTTCTTTGTTAAATATTCCATAATTTCAGACGCAGGTGTAATCGGGTATGCTGGCATAAATCTTGCACCTCCAGCCAACGCTCCTAGTGCAATCGCGTGATTACCGATCATATACATCCGTTTTTTACCATCCGCTTTAGCTAATGGTAATAATGGTGACTGTCGTGCATCCCGTAAGTACTGATAACCTTGGAGAATTGCATCAATATTTCGCTCAACAACAGCCGTACCTTTTTTCGAAAAGATTTCTTCCACAACCTCTTGATACACATCTATATTTATTCCAATGATTGCACACGTAGCTCCGACTGCAACCATATTTTTCATTAATGACGTGCCTAATTCACTCCCAATCTCGGTGAACGGAACACTAAATAACTGTACATGACTTGATTCAGGAATAACGGGGTTAAACTTACTGTCCGCTAAAACAACGCCTGTATCTGTTAGTTCGTGGAAATTAAGATCAATCGACTCTTGGTCAAACGCAACGAGAATATCAAGGTCATCTGAGATTGAGTGGATCGGCTTTGTACTCACTCTAATTTTATTGTTTGTATGGCCACCTTTAATTCTCGATGAAAAATGGCGATACCCAAATAAATAGTAACCAAGACGATTCAATGCGATTGAAAAGATTTCTCCTGTACTTTCAATTCCCTCCCCTTGTTGCCCACCAACTTTCCATGAAAGTTGTTTTATCATAAATTCTCCACTCCTTCTGGAAAGAATTCGAATGTTATTTTTATATGAATGAATTTCCTAATCCATCATTTGAGTTAAACTGAACGTATAATTGAATTCTGAAATTCTTAATAACTTCTCCTACTTTTAATTGTGACAATTTTGTTAAACTAATTTCACTGTTACAATATTAGTCGCAAAATCAGGAAAAATCAAGAAATAAATATCAAAAATACATACGGTAGTAGTATGCCATATTTATATACAGATATTAACGGACAAACCTAAACACGTCACTTGTGATTTTAATTAAGAGCCACAGGACAAAATTAAATTTTTGATGAAGTAATTTGAA
>CAZIRM010000098.1:0-8611 GCA_964541705.1 uncultured Bacillaceae bacterium
CTTCCTAGTTATATCAAGGCTTATTTGCCGATTTCACTCTGCGAAAGTTGAGTTAGTAACGAAAATAACAAATGATGACATTCATTGAGGGAATATTTCTACTAAATCTTTTTCGATTTTAGTTGGGTTAACCGTCGGGGCATACCGTTTAACAACTCGACCATGTTGATCGATTAAAAATTTCGTGAAGTTCCACTTTATATTCTTGGTAAATAATCCTTTTTTCTGTTCTGTTAAATATTGAAACAAAGGATCTGCTTTTTCTCCATTTACATCGACTTTTGCAAACATTGGGAACGTAACACCGTAATTTAATTGACAAAATTGTGTTGTTTCATCGATATGATCAAACTCTTGGTTATTGAATTGATCACAAGGAAAGCCAAGAATTTCTAGCTCTTTTTCCTTATACTTTTCGTAAAGTTCCTGTAGTTGTTTAAACTGTGGTGTAAAGCCGCATTTGCTAGCTGTGTTCACGATAATTAAAGGTTTCCCTTCAAAATCTTTTAACGCTTTTAGCTGCCCATTTGTCATGTTCACCGAAAAATCATAAACCGTTTTCAATTGCTATAACCTCCCTTAATTTGTTCTACAATTACCATAGCATTATTTTATGTATGTACGCAAAAAATAAGAGAAGCAAGTACTACCTTCTCCCACTTTTTACGGAATATATGATTAGGTTAACAAAGTTAATCCCTAGGATTAAGACAACTACGGTTGAACTAAAACTGTCTCCACCTAAACCTAATTCATCAACAATAATTGCATCATAAAAGACCACTTGAACCGAAACGATTAACAATACAAAATATAAAGTTAAAACGACAAACCAATTCAGAAATTTCGTCCTAATCTTTGGTGTAACAACCGCAACAAAAAGAATGATCGTAAAAAATAGTAATGTAATATATATAGGTCTTAACAGTGTAAATGTGCCAAGCGTTTCAAAGGAATGATATGTAAACACAAACAACACCTCTTCTAGAGTAGTTTGTACAAATAATACTCGTTAACTGGATTTCCATCAATCATAAGTGAATGAATCTTTTCTCCTTCGATTTCAAACCCCATTTTCTTATAAAGATTCAAAGCTCTTCTATTATGTTTGATGACTGTTAGTTCTAGTCTAGTGATCGATAGCTCCTGTGCCCATTTGAATAGTTCATCAAAAAGTTGAGTAGCTAAACCCCGACCACGACAGCTCTCGTGTACACCTAAAACAAGGTAAGCAGTATGCTGATTTCTTTTTGCCTTTCCCCCGTAAGCCGCAAGAAACCCTACTAAACGATTATCTCCTCTGCAACGAGAACAGTGGAGCGGTCATCAACAATGATCTCCTCAATACGCTTCTCTTGTTCGTTTACGGTCGTTGTTCTTTCTCCGGGGTCAAATAACATGAATCCCGAATGATCTACTTCTTTACACAAGTTGAGCATTTGTTTGGCATCTTCAATTCGTATATGTCTTATCACTATTGTCATTTCGTTTCCTCAATCAACTCGAAAAGCTCAACAACCAATACCGTATCATCTGTTACTTTAATCTCTACATCTTTCCAAGCGTTAAGATGATCTTTTTGAAACTTTTCGATATTTTCACCGTCTCCTTCACCACGGACAAGACGCAAGTCAGGCTGACCAAACGTTGTCTCAAACACTTCTAGTAATCTAACTCTGCATCTTTCATTGCTGTGTTTGTCATAGACTGTAACGACATTGCCTACAGCATCGTACACCTCTGCTAACTCTTCTTCTGTGTACTCTTCTAACAACGCACAAGTCGCGGTCTTTTCACCGTTAATAATTTGATTGATTAACATTTCGCCAATGCCATTGTCTTCTTCCCAACCAAACTCCATTTTATAGCTGCTTATTTCCATAAAAAGTTCCTCCAAAATCTAAAATACTAATACAACTTATATTACCATGTTTTGCCTATTTGGAGCCAATCAAATTATTAGATACTTTCATTTACTATCTATGTTAAGATAGAAAAGTTGCAATAATTGATAGAAAGGTGATTGTTTATGGATTACGAGATTCAATATTTAGCGTTTTCTGTTATCAACATTGATGGAAGTGGCGAACTTGCAAACAAAACTTATAAGCAGCTTGCTGTTTTAGATAAAGTTACTTACGAAAATAGTGCATTAAAACCCTTTTTAGATGGCGAATTAATGAAAATATCAAAGCGGAAAGTTGAACGCCATCCTAAATCCGAACAAGTGCCGACGAAAATCGGACGTTTCGTTGTAGAACAAGGATATGACCTTGCTTCAAACCCAAACTATAATACGTTTAACCGAGTTCGTTTTGCGGACAACATCGACAGCTTTAGTAAAGCAAATAGTGAAATTGTTCAACTATACACGGATACAACAGCAGTACGAGGTGGTGTATTAATTACTACGGTTGCAAAATTAAATCAATACTTCGATGATCCATTTTTATTTATTTTAAAATGTGATTTCGAGCAAAAAGTTGCGTCGATTACGGATGAAAAGACGTTAATTCATAATGTCCAAATGGCGATTACAACGAAGAACATGAAATCAATTCAATACCCCTATATGCCTGAAGAAGGAATGCTAGAAGAAGGAGAATTGAAGATTCATCAGTCCTCACATTCTCGTTATTTTGAAGATTTCTTAAAAGGAGTAACCTACGAAAAGTCAATGCCAGAGATTGTAAAATCACAAGTTGTAGACTTAGTATATGAGTCGATTGAAGATACGTTTGAACAACCTGAACAACGGGAGCAAGCAGAAGCAGAATTAGAGGTTTGGGCAACCAGTCCAAAACGAGAATTACAAGAAAAATGGACGGAAGAACAAGTCGTAGAAGCTACTTCTAGAATTGTCGAGCACGCACCAGAAGTGGAATTAAAGCTAAAACTTGATCAATTTTCTGTTAAAGGGTTTCTTTCCGACTTTGGCGACAAACTTCATATTGCTAAGATAAACGGTCGTTATGTTGTTCTTCTAGAAGGGGATCTATTTCAATTTGAGAAAAATGTCTCGCCGATTGAATTTTTACAACCTTGTGAACTACATGAGGTTGTTGAGAAGATTAGGAGGAAATAGTTTTTATCAGTGATGAATGTTTACAGCAGGTCGATCTTAAATTCACATATTAATCTGAGGCTCCATCCCATACAATGGTTCAACAAAATTTCTACTAAATTCCCGCCAATATGATATAATTCTTCATATACAGCGTCAAAGGATATCTTTGGTAAAGGAGCCATTCGTATTAATTATGATGATTATGACATTATTTTTTATTATTATTGTTCAACTGCTATTTGTATTCCTTTTTATCACTTCATATGTTGCTTTCCAGGATGATTTTATGGTGGTCGCTGGTATTCCTTTTTATTTAATCATTGTTGTTATTCTAAATTTTCTATCTCTTTATGTACTTAAAAATGTTTATCAACGCCTTGAAAAGCAAAAAATAAAACAGACCGAATCTACTCATATTGAAGAATTTCATTCACTAGTTACCTCTGTACGCTCTGACCGTCACGATCTAAATAATCATCTAACTGTCGTTGCAGGTTTAATGGACATTGAAAATTTTCAGGCCGCACATAAATATCTCAAACAAATGATTGGAGATATTCGGATAACAAATAAAGCTTTAGCTATCAAAAATCCAGTACTGGCTTCAATGTTATATTCCAAAATGGACAAATATCAAAAAGATCAGATTAGATTTGATTCACAAATTAAGAGTGAAGAAATTGTTCATCTACTATCTTCGACCGATTTGATTCGCCTAATCAGTAATCTATTAGATAACGCACATGAAGCGACTCTCGAACTGCCTAATGAAGAGCGATCAATAGAACTACTAATGGTAGAGAGCGACAACTCCTTTAAAATTGAAGTAACTAATACGACAATTGTTAGAGAACTTGACCTTAAACAAATGTTTGAGATCGGTTATTCTACAAAGTCGATTTCTGATGATAGGGGTTACGGCTTGGCTATTATTCAAGATATTACGACTAGCTATCATGGAACACTTGATATAAAAATAACTAACAATCTTGTAAAGGTTGAAATTAGCTTCCCAAAAGGATCGTGATAGTCATGATTAGTAATTTAAGTAATAAAATGGCTCAAAGCTTGAGTATCTATGTTGGCAGGAATACAGAAGTTGATTACTTACGGTATGGAATTGAGGTTATAATTCGAGGGTTTATTAAATTCCTCATAATTATTATCGTAGCCATTTTGTTTAACTTAGTAACTCCAATGATTGCAATTTTAACAACATTTGCTTTTTTTCGGGCATTAACAGGAGGGTATCATTACTCAACTTACTTGCGCTGCTTAATTGTCGGGCTACTCATCATGAAAATGATGGCATTTACTTCGACAAAAATTGTTGATTTGATAGATGGAACTACAATTCTATTATTGATAATTGTAGCTGTGTCTTTAGGCTTATATCTTTCTTATAAATATGCCCCCTCTAATCATTTTTATAAAGAGATGTCGAATATACAGAAAATAAGGCTTAAAAAGATCGCTTATTATGGGATTATTCTTTGGGCTATTGTTACACTTGTATTTTACAAGGTTAATATGAATATCATTGTCATTGCTTCGATTTTTTCTTTTATCTTTCAAATGTCTACAATTCACCCTTTATCTTATTTAATTGTCAGTAAAGTTGAGAGTTATATTGAAAGGAGGTGAAGTGATGAAAAAGTATTTAAAGGTCGCTGTTGGATTTTTAGTAACTTTTGCTGTCATTTTAGCAAAAGCAGAAGTCAGCTCGGCATCTAGTATTTTTTTATATCAACCAAAACTTCCTAAGCAAGACTAAAATTAAGCCACCGTATTGAAGCGGTGGCTTAATTTTAATTTCGCTAACAATGTCGAAATGTGTTGAAAAAATGATATTTTTGGTCTATATTAATACTATCAAACATCTTGGAAAGGAAGATTTAATGGCGTGGTATAGTTATTTCTTTTTAAATTTACCGGAAGCATTCTTTATGTTAGCTACTGCTTTTGCAGTACTAGGAATTGCCTTTAAATCAAACAAAAATTCTATGTTTCTTTTTTCAATCCTATATGGTGGAATAGCTTTTAGTGTAAGTATTTTCATTCAAAACTCTTTCAAACCTCTACTAACATTAATAAGCTTCTTCTTACTTGTCATCATTTTATTTCGTTTTTCGATCATTAAGAGCTTTATTATTTGTATTATTGCCTTTTTATCTGTAAGTATTTTTGAAATCATTTTATTCTTACCAATTATACAACTATCTTCATTTACATTTGAACAAATACAGGAAAGTCCGTTACTCAGGATTTTAGCAGGCATATTCACAATACAAGCCCCACTCTTGCTAACAATTCTAGTCATTAATAAGTATAAGTTAGCGATAAAAAACCCCTTTATATAAAGGGTAAAACATAGTAACAACCCCGTAGAAAAGTTTGGCTTCTCTACGGGGTTGTTTATTCTATATCATTTATTAAATTATATTTAGTTATTTAGCTTTTGGCTAAAGATAATTCTGAACTGCACGTTTCTACGAGTTGATCGATTATCTTTCGTATCGGTAATATTTCTTTAATTTCACTTACTCTTGATCCAGCGAAGACAATCCCATTTTCGACATTCCCCTTGACCGATTGGACGAGGGAATCTAACGTACAAAATTGAAAATTGCATTGTTTTAAACATTTATAACATTTTTCAATTTTGATTTTCTCTAACTGGTTTACCTTCTCAACAAAGCTATTCTTAATTGCACGACCTTGAAGGCCAACTGTTGTTTTTACTAAAACTGTATCTCCTTCTTGACAGTCGACATACTTTTGCTTGAATTCCAGCGGTGCATCACACTCCTCACTAGCAACAAAACGTGTACCCATTTGAACACCAGAAGCACCCATTTGTATGGCTTTTGCAATGTCTTTCCCCGTCATAATTCCACCTGCAGCAATAACCGGAATATCAACAGCCTCTACAACCTCGGGTAAAATATCAAAAAGTGGTCGGTCTGTTCCTAAGTGTCCCCCAGCCTCATGTCCTTCTACGACTACAGCTGCTGCACCCAGTTTTTGTGAGATCTTTGCAAGCTTTCCTGAAGATACAATAGAAATGACAGGCACCACATACTCTCTACCCCAAGCGTACATATCTCGAGAAATACCCGCCCCGGAAATAATAAAATCTACTTTCTCTTCCATCGCTGCTTTAATCGTTTGTTGAAAATCTCTCATCGCAAACAAAACATTCACTCCGATATAACCGATGCCTTTTGTTAACTCACGAGCTTTGCGAATTTGCTCTCTCATTTCTTCGATTGGAATTCCTGTTCCAGAAATAATTCCAATCCCACCTGCATTTGCAACCGCAGAAGCTAAGCCACTTAGTGATATCGCAACTCCCATTCCACCTTGCAAAATTGGTACTTTTGGCGTCATATGAGCGATCTTTAACTGTGGAATATTCAACTGTGTTCCTCCTTCATTCATATATCGGCATAATTTTGCCTTCAACAAGTTTATTTCATAGCTTCACATTCCATTTTACCAACGAAACCACAAAATTACAATCTAGTTATATTACCTAGTACTTATAATTACTAATAATTTATTAGTTAAACGTAATACTCAAACACTGACGATTTTTTTAAAAAATTTCAGACACAAAAAAGGTTAGCTACAATGTAGCTAACCGAGGCTATGTTTCTCTCAAAGGTGGTTTGAGTTGTACAACTTCTTAATAAAATAAGAATCTTCAAGCGTTGGCTTTACAATCTGAAAACTTGAGTTTGGTTGGACACCAGAAATCATTCGTACGATATACTGATTATTTTTTTTCTTTGCACGGATCACATTTTCAGAAGTAGCAAAAAGTTCCCACGTCGCTTTTGTAATCGATCCCTCCCAGACAAAAAGAGACGTATGATATTTCCACTGTGTTGGCGTACCGTAAAAACTTACTTTCCCTTGCTCAACCATCAATAGTTGGTCACATACGTGTGCCCATTCATTCATTTCATGAGTAACTACTACAGCCACTCTATTTTTCGAATAATGCTTCCCAATATAATTAATAACGAGTTTCTTTTCATGAATATCTAATCCTACTAATGGTTCGTCTAAAAACAGAAAGAACGGCAAACCAATTAAGGCTTGCGCAATCCCTGTTCTTTGCTTATACCCTTCTGACAACTTTTTTATTTTTGTATGTTGCATACTTAATAGATTGAGCTGCCGGATTAAATCTTTAACTTCTTTCTTCGTATCTTCTTTTGAAAGTCCTTTTAATTGAGCCATATATAAAAGAAACTTTTTTACGGTCATCTCGTCATAGAGTTCGACGCCTGTAGGTAAAAAACCGATTTCACTACGAATTTCTGAAAGTAGCAAATTCATTTTTCCTGCATACGTAATCGTTCCTCTATGTGGTGATCTAGCTGTTGCAAGTAAATGTAGCAACGTTGACTTCCCAGCACCGTTATTCCCGACCATTAAGTTGACACCACGGTTGATGCGAAGTTGATCAATCGCGAGCGAAAAATTCTTTTTTGTTACTCTTACGTTGCTTAAACTAATCACCAACAGCAACCCCTTTATGACTACGAATCGCTTGACAATAGGTGAAAATGATCAGAGCCACTCCTAGTGTAAAAGTTGCACCATGAATGATCGCATACTTATTGGCAAACGTTGCGGTCATCACAAATGATTGAATGTTCACGATTAAGAGCAACCAAAGCACAAAAGACGTAATAAATCCAAACATCGGTCCTTTCCAATAAATCAAAAATGTAAGCACGCCAATGAAAAATACCGTAGGCGCAAGCCAACTCATAATAAAGCCTATTAACATAAATTCTTCAACAGCAAGAAACAAGTAAATGGAGCTTGAAAATGCCATTGTAATTAAGATTAATAAAATCAGAAACAACCTTGAAAATAACAGTAACACTGGCGGAAATGGCGTGACCATTTCGATTAGTCGCATTTCTTTGTTCCATGTTTTATACGTATAGAAAACGCCACCGATCACCATTAATGGTAGAAAAAGCGTAAATGGTTGATGATAGTAATAGGTTACTTTTTCAACAGGCTCGACAAGAAGTGTTAGCATCACCATAAACACAACACTGATTACCCAAACTGGCCACTTCGTTGTTTTTAATTGTAAGAAAAACTGTTTAACCAATGACAAGCGTTTCACTGGATTTGAAAATGGAGTCACAAATAATTCTTCCTCCAACTTTTCTTCTTCGAGCTGTAACCGATTAATTAATTGAAGTGTATCCTTTGTCGAAGGGGTTTTCACTTGATATAAATTTAACGAATCTCTCAACTCTGCCTCTAAACATTCAAGTTCATATTCATTAAAATCTTGACTCATGGATCATGACCTCCTTCCGTTTCCCTAAGTATTTCTTAAGTTGTTTAAGCCCTTTATATAAATTGGTCTTAACCGTACTTAACGGCATTTCCATTGTTTCGGCGATTTCTTGAAGTTTTAAATCTTGATAAAAACGTAAGAAAATAATTTCACGATGTATTTCAGGTAAATGATCTAACGCAACAATCATTTCCTTGCGTACTTCTTGT
>CAZIRM010000099.1:0-8566 GCA_964541705.1 uncultured Bacillaceae bacterium
ATTCGTCGAAAAGCTAGTCTAACGAGTTCCATTTTTTCACTCCCCTCAATAAACCAGCTTTTCCAATATTAATCAGTTTTATTCATTTTGCGTCATGGAAGTAGGGAACCGTTCTTGTATCAGAATTACAACGTAGGAAAATGTCAATTTTCTTTCAATTATTAATCCTAACCTATATAATTATGGTTAATGTTACATTTCGGGAGGTTTAGAATGGGGAAAAACATTTATGATATTACGATCATCGGTGGGGGACCGGTAGGAATTTTCACAGCCTTTTATGCAGGAATGCGACAAGCCAAAACTAAGATTATTGAAGCAATGCCACAATTAGGAGGACAACTCGCGGCCTTATATCCAGAAAAATACATTTATGATATTGCTGGATTCCCTAAAGTTCAAGCACAGCATCTTGTCAACCAATTAGTTGAACAAGCCGAGCAGTTTAACCTAACAGTTGTTTTAGGAGAAACAGTTTTACACGTCGAGAATATAACGGAAAATGGGGAGGTTTGTTTTAAACTTGAAACCAATCAACAAGTGCATTATTCAAGAACCGTTATCATAACTTCCGGAGTCGGCGCTTTCCAACCAAGGCGCCTTGAGAATAAAGAAGCTGCGCTGTACGAAGGAAAGAACCTTCATTATTTTGTGAATGATCTAAATCGGTTTTCGGGACAAAGAATCCTTTTGTGCGGCGGTGGAGATTCAGCTGTTGATTGGGCATTAATGCTTGAAAATATTGCCAAAGAGGTGACAATCGTGCACAGAAGAAACCAATTTCGTGCACATGAGCACAGCGTTGAAAAACTCATGAATTCTACGGTGAATGTCAAGACTCCTTTTACTATTACTAATATTCTCGGAAACAAAGAGAAAATTAGCAGAGTTACAATAGAAGAGGTGAAAGGTGATTTAACTCAGACCATTGACGTTGATGCGGTTCTTGTAAATTTTGGTTTTGTTTCTTCTCTTGGACCAATTAAAGAATGGGGTCTTACAATTAATAAAAATTCTATTTTAGTTAACTCAAAAATGGAGACAAATATACCAGGAATTTATGCAGCCGGTGATATTGCCACCTATGAAGGTAAACTAAAATTAATAGCTTCTGGGTTTGGTGAAGCACCAATTGCTGTCAATCAGGCAAAGTCACATATAGACCCTACCACCAAAGTACACGGTCATAGTACTAGTTTATTTAGCTAAGAACCCAAAAACAAGCTAGCTCTAGGAGCTAGCTTGTTTTTTAACACTCTTCAGGTGTTCCTTCATTCTCTTTCGTACGGAACGATGATCCACACCCACACGTTGCGATGGCATTCGGATTATCGATGGTAAAGCCCCCGCCCATCATGTTTTGTTTGAAATCAATCACTACACCTTCAAGCATTCCAATTGTATCTTTTTTAACAACAATTTTAATGTCATGTTGCTCAAATGTATGATCTTCACCCTCACTTATCTCTTGATCAAATCCCATGCCATAAGAGAGACCACTACATCCCCCTCCTTTTACACCGATTCGTAAATACACGTCATTATTTCCTTTTTGCTCGGCTAACATCTCTTTAATCTTTACTGCTGCTACTTCTGAAATTGTAAGCATATATTAACACCCTTTCCTGTATTGTTCTTTTACTATATACACTCTAAACATCTAGTTCAAGTAAGTCACACTATTAATTCCAAGATTGCATCAACGTGCAAGTGCCTTGGCCAAGAGCGACGTGCTCCGGCAGTGCTAAACCTTACAGTAAGCAATTCGTAGCAGCGTTATGAAGTCGGACACTAATCCAACTTCAAGCTCTCTATAAATCTAAAAAGAAAAAGCACAATTATTGTGCTTTAATAAGAATCTTAACTATCTATTACTGACTATGACGTTATTTCTTTGTTCTTTCTTTAATAATTGGTTATGTCTTTCATCAAGCTGCTGGCTAAAACAAAGAACTTTCGGGTGATCGATCCCATATACAAGAGCAGTAGCAATCATTTTTTTTCTAAGTTCTTCTATTTCAGCCGAATAAGTGTTTAAATGATTGTCCCTCACTACGTTTCACCCCTTGTCCAAATAGTTAGAACATAAGACAAGCATAAAGACATTTCAAAAAATTGTCAACTGATTTGCATACCTATTCTCGCTTTCTTATATTAATTAGTACAAATTACATACAAAAATATGGAAATATTCTATTCAAAAATCATACATATAGACTATTAACCGGTCTTAAGGAGGGATACATTGAGTACACGATCAACTAAATTGAAAAGTATTGCCGAGAAGGTTTATTTGGGAGAGCGCTTGTCGATTGACGAGGGGGCCTTCATGTATGAGACAGATGACATTTTAACACTTGGTCAACTGGCCAACTTTGTGAATTCAAAAATAAACAAAGGCAATGTTTACTTTATTGAAAATATGTACATTAATCCAACGAATATATGTGAGGCTAACTGTCGCTTTTGTCATTTTAAACGACAGAATGGAGAACAAGGAGCCTACACGATGAGTACTAACCAATTGCTTGAATACGTTGAACAAAGATGGAATGATAATATTAGAGAATTCCATGTTGTAGGTGGTCACAACCCTCATGTGAACTTTGACTATTATGTAACGACTGTCAAGACATTAAAACAACACTATCCAAACTGTACAATTAAGGCCTATACAGCAGCAGAGATTGAGTTTTTCTCTAGATTATCAGGGTTGAGTATTAAAGGAGTGATGAAAGAGCTTATGAATGCTGGCCTAAGCACCCTTACAGGAGGTGGGGCAGAAATCTTAACAGAGCGCTACCGATTGAAGATGAGTCCAGACAAAGCGACAACAAAACAATGGCTTGATATCCATGAAGCTGCACACCAGCTCGGCTTAAAAACGCATGCAACAATGCTTTATGGTTCAATCGAGACGAAAGAAGAACGTTTAATACATATGGATCGACTACGTCAACTGCAAGATAAAACGAAAGGATTCATGGCATTCATCCCGTTGGCGATTCAACCGAAAACTAAAAATGCGAGTATCATGCGAAGAACTTCAGCGTACGACGATTTACGCACTATTGCAATTAGTAGGCTAATGCTTGATAATTTTGATCATATCAAAGCTTACTGGATTAATATTGGCATTCCTACCACCCAAATGGCTTTAGCGTTTGGTTCCTCAGATATTCATGGGACATTAGTCGAAGAACGAATTTCACATTCTGCTGGCGCTACGACATCCTTAGGTTTAACAAGACAAGAACTTATTCACCTAATTAAAGGAGCAAACAAAAAACCTGTTGAACGAGATACATTTTATCACACCATAAAGGAGTATTAGAAAAGCGCAAGGTGCCCTTCGATTATTCGTCATAAGCATTTTATTAAAGTCTTGAAGCTAGACAATCATGCTCTTACAGTTTTAAAAAAGCGCCAAGGCGCTTTTTTAAATATATAAAACACCTTCACAAACCGTTTCCGCGGGCCCTGTCATTAACACTTCGCCAGATTCCCTCCAGTTGATGGTAAGGTCTCCTCCTAATAAGTGAACAACTATATCTTTTTCCTTTTCAGTATACTGATTTAAAATCGATGCAACGACGGCCGCACAAGCTCCTGTTCCACAAGCCTGTGTCACGCCTGATCCTCTTTCCCAGACGCGAAAGTTCATTTCTAACGGGTTCACAATTTCAACGAATTCTACATTCACCCACTCTGGAAACTTCTCATGTTTTTCCATTAACGGACCTATTGTTTCTACAGGAGCATCTTCAATTTTATCAACAAACATAACTGCATGAGGGTTCCCCATTGATACACCGGTTACTCTATAAGTTTCTTTATTTACAGGGAATTCCTCTGAGATAACCATTTCTTCACCATTTCCGCTCATTGGTAAATCTTTTCTTAATAATTGCGGGCTTCCCATATCTACAGTTACTGTCTCCACATGCCCTTGTTTATTCGGATGGACTGTTGCCTTCATTAGTCCTCCTAACGTTTCAATTTCAAATGTAAGATCTGAAACGAGCTTATGCTCATAAGCATATTTCGCTACGCAACGAAGTCCATTTCCACAGTTTTTCGCTTCAGAACCATCGTTATTAAATACACGCATTTTTACTGGCGCAACTTCTGAAGGACAAATTAAAATCAACCCGTCCGAGCCAATCCCAGTATTTATATTAGCGACTCGTATTGCTAATTCTGGAAGAATCGTTTCTTCTAGCTTCTCCTCAAACGCGTTTACATAAATATAACTATTGCCTAGACCATGCATTTTCGTAAATTTCATTTTACCGCCACCTTTACTTTCTTAACCGTTCTGTCGTCCAAAAATAATCATCATCTGCTTCTAGAATGGTGATTTTCTCTAAACAGCATGGCATGATCAAATAAGTTTTGATGTGTTCTTTTGCTTTTTCTAAATCTGAATGCTTATAATTTGTCAAAACATGATTGGATTCACAGTAAGGACAACGGTCAATATAGATATCTTTTCCCGACTTTTCGTAAGGCCAGGTATTCTCAAATGGAATCAATAGTTTCCCTCCTAGTGAAGAAGAGCCCAAACTATCGAGGCTCTTTTTTGCTGGTTTTATGCTAGTTTACACGATAGATAATATCAACAACAAGATAAAAATAGAAGAATTAGGACAAACATTTGATTTATTCGCCCAAAATTATCATTTATTCGCCCAACTTTATTGATTATTCGGACAAAAATAGCTTGAATTCGCCCAAACCTTAAAAGACAGGATTATCATCTAGAAATTTATACACTTTTTTAACGAGATCGTTGCTATCTTCGCCTATGACTAATTCACCGTTCACTAGTGCAAATGGAGATCTTGCACATTTCCCACATAAACTTAAACAGCCGTAATCAACAACATCTAAGTTTAGGTCTTTTTCTAAGGTTTCATATGCTTTTTGCGCACCATCCGCTAGATTAGATGCACAAAACTCAATTATCGGTCTCATTACCATCCCTCCATTAACTATTTTATCTATTTTATAAAACATTGGATACGATTATCAAATCCATAATTGCATCAAGCATAACACAAACACCATCAATATAGTGAAAAGTCGACCTTACAATATAATAAAAATCAGATTCATGGATTTTTTCAAATAAGGATATTATAATGAGAGGATAAACGAAAGGGGTGTTATATAATGGAAGAATTAAAAGAGCAAGTACAAGAAGTTCTAGATAAACTACGTCCGTTCTTACAACGTGATGGCGGAGATGTCGAGCTAGTCGATATCGAAGATGGAATTGTAAAGGTGCGTTTAATGGGGGCATGTGGTTCTTGCCCAAGTTCAACAATTACATTGAAAGCCGGTATTGAACGTGCTTTATTAGAAGAAGTACCTGGTGTCAAAGAGATTGAACAAGTATTTTAATACATGAAAGGCTAGCCAAAGTGAGGCTAGCCTTTTTAGATGGAGTGATAATGTTTTACAACCACCCCTTCGTTCGCTACATCGACCTGTTCATAATGAAAATTAGGGAATGATTCCTTTAGACTTGCGACGACAGTTTTCGAAGATCCCTTAGGTGCAAATACGATTAATGTTGGTCCCGCACCACTTAATGCTGCACCATAGGCTCCGTGTTTCTTAACAGTTTTCATTAGTTGTTCGAGCCCCGGCACCAAGGAAAGCCGATATGGTTGATGAAAAAGATCACGAACCATCATTTCGCCTGCTAGTTCCCATTTTCCTGTTAAAATTGCTGCAATCAGTACATTGCTGTAACTACTTGCCTGAACAGCCTCATTGTACGATAAAGATTGCGGCAATACACTTCTTGCTTTCTTGGTCATTAACTGTTCATTAGGGATTAACATAATAATGTCGACATGATCAACTCGTTGCTTCATCACAAATGTGTCGTGTTGATTATGTGTACCGACGACTAGTCCTCCATATGCAGATGCGGCAACGTTGTCAGGATGACCTTCAATTAAGCTTGCTTCTCTTACAACTTGTTCCAGAGTTAATTTGAGCTCAAGCGTTTGATTGGCTACCTCTATTGCTGCCACGATTGCTGACGCACTACTGCCCATTCCTTTTGCTAATGGAATCTCACTTCTCACTGTAACATGACAAGCCGGCATTTCTCTTTTATACTTTTTAGCTACATCATTTGCAACCTTATAAATCAAGTTATCCGTTCCTTTTGTAAGACCCTGTAGTTCTTCACCTATAAATATAAAATTCCATTCTTGTGCTACTTCAACATCTAAATATAAATAACGATCTAGCGCCAACCCTACCGAGTCAAACCCCGGTCCTAAATTGGCCGTACTTGCCGGAACGCTAATGTGAAATTTTTCAGCCATTACGAAGGTACACCACCTCGAATTTGTTCTAAGAATGCGGCTTCCTCATTTGGTAAAACCGTTGGCTTCACTTCAATCGTACTCATCGCAGTAGTTGGATCTTTTAATCCATTACCAGTTAACACACACACTACTTGAGAGCCTTGTTCAATTTCTCCACTTTTTAATTGTTTAACGAGCCCTGCAATCGAAGCACATGACGCTGGTTCTGCAAAGATCCCTTCCGTTTTCGCTAGAAGCTGATACGCTTCTACTATTTCAGCATCAGTAACATAATCAACTGCACCATTTGAAGATGTTGCTGCATCAACAGCATAATCCCAACTTGCTGGATTTCCAATACGAATCGCTGTTGCAATGGTCTCGGGATTTTGGATCACTTCATTTTTTACAATCGCTGCGGCTCCCTCTGCCTCAAAACCTCGCATCTGTGGTAAGCCTGTGTTATGTTTTTCATGATATTCTTTAAAGCCTTTCCAGTATGCCGTTATGTTCCCTGCGTTTCCTACAGGGATTGCTAATACATCTGGCGCTTTTTTGAGTACATCACAAATTTCAAACGCAGCTGTTTTTTGCCCTTCAATTCGATATGGATTTACTGAATTCACAAGCGTAATTGGCTCTTTCTCACTGATCTTTCGCACAATCGAAAGAGCATCATCAAAGTTTCCCTGTATTTCGAAAATCTCCGCTCCATACATGACTGCTTGCGCTAATTTGCCCAATGCAATTTTCCCTTCAGGAATAACAATGATTGAGCGCATCCCTGCTCTTGCACCATATGCAGCGGCGGCGGCTGATGTATTACCCGTTGAAGCACAAATGATTGTGTTTGAGCCTTCTTCTTTTGCCTTGGCAACAGCCATCACCATTCCTCTATCTTTAAATGAACCGGTTGGGTTTGCTCCTTCGACCTTTACATATAAATCAACATTAAACCGCTTTGACAAGTGGTCTAAGCGAATTAACGGGGTATTTCCCTCATGCAATGTTAACATTGGTGTTTCTTCTGTAATTGGTAAATATTGTTTGTATTCGTGTAATAATCCTTTCCAACTACTCATCGTAACTTGCCCCCTCAATTCTGTAACTACTCATCACTTCTTTTACTACTCTTAAGTCTCTTAAATGGCTGCTAATCTTCTCATATGTTTCTTTATCTGTTTTATGAGTGATGATCACCACTTCGGCAACATTTTGACGTTTAATCGGCATTTGTAGTAACTTTTCGAAACTAACATTGCTTTTAGAAAACAAGCTAGTAATTTCTGCAAAAGCTCCAGCCTTATCCTCAACATGTAATCGTAAGAAGTACTTTGACTCAATTTCGTTGTCTTGTTTTAGTTTTTTATCATAAAGCGGAGGTAAGGCACTACGTCCATTCACTCCTAAACGCATATTTTTCAGCACTGTCACTAAATCAGAAACGACAGCCGTTGCGGTTGGTAGAGACCCAGCACCCGGGCCATAGAACATTGTTTCGCCTACCGCTTCTCCATAAACGTAGACGGCATTAAATTCATCATGAACCGAAGCTAGCGGGTGTGATTTTGGTAAAAATGTCGGTTGCACGCTCACCTCTACTTTTCCTTCGTCACGCTTAGCGATCCCAATTAACTTCATCACATAACCTAATTGTTTCCCATAGTTTAAGTCTTCTTCTGAAATTGAAGTAATCCCTTGAACAGAAACGTCCTCTAGGGCAATACTCATAGAAAAGCCGAGCGTTCCTAAAATCGCCATTTTCCTTGCTGCATCAAGACCTTCAACGTCTGCTGTCGGATCACTTTCGGCAAAACCTAATTCTTGTGCTTCTTTTAGTACCTCTTCATATGAACAACCTTCTCGACTCATCTTTGTTAAGATAAAGTTTGTTGTTCCGTTTACAATGCCGATTAGCTTCGTAATTCGATCAGAAGACAAGCCTTCAACTAAGCTACGGATAATAGGGATTCCTCCTGCCACACTCGCTTCGTAAAACAAGTCACAACCATGTTTTGATGCAACTGTTAATAGCTCTGCTCCATATAATGCCATCAAGTCTTTATTTGCCGTAACAACGTGCTTTTTATTTTGTAAAGATCGAATAATATAATCTCTAGCTTCCTCAATACCGCCCATGACTTCAATCACGACGTCTATATTCGGGTTAGCAATAACGTCTTCCACATCTTCTGTTAGCATCTCTTGATCAATTTCTAAAGCACGCGGCTTACTAA
>CAZIRM010000100.1:0-8472 GCA_964541705.1 uncultured Bacillaceae bacterium
ATGGTAGTAACTGTAATTTTTATCAAGTTTTCATAGAACTTTTGACACTACCCTTAATGATGTTTCTATTTATTAGGTATGAATCTGTTAAATATAATTATTGAAAAGGATTCGCCAACAGCTAGAAAAATCCTTTATTATATTCTTAAAAAACTACTTTCGTTTCACTAGTGACGCAACAAAAAAACCATCGGTATCGAAATAGTGAGGTAAAATTTGCAACGTTCCGTTATTAAAAGCTATTTTCGTACATTCCGGTAATCTTTCCGCCAATGAATCATCGATCTGAAATTCGGTATGTTCTTTTAGAAAAGCTTGAACAACATTTTCATTCTCTTCTATGTCGATCGTACATGTGCTATAGACTAATCTTCCACCTGGCTTTAACAAACTTGCAACAGAAGCTAAAATGTCCGTTTGGATCGCAGATATCCGTTCAATATCTTTTTCAGACTTCTGCCACTTTATATCAGGCTTCCTTCTAATCACTCCAAAGCCGGTACAAGGAGCATCTACTAATATGTAGTCAAAACTTTCTTTATCAAACAGTTGATTAGCCTTTCGACTGTCAGTTGCATTCGTATGAATGTTTGGTAACTGAAGTCGTCTTGCTTGATCTTTAATTAATTTAATTTTATGTTCATGTAAATCTAACGCATTCACAGAGCCTGTACCTGCCATTAATTCAGCGAGATGAGTTGTTTTACCTCCTGGGGCTGCACAACTATCAAGCACCTTTGTTCCTTCCTCAGGATTAAGGGCTCTAGCGACGAGCATTGAACTTTCATCTTGTATTGTAAGATACCCTTGTTTGTAAAGAGTTGTTGAAGGCAAATGACCTTCAATAATTTTGATTGCATCCGGTGATAAATCGCCTTTTATTGCTATAACTCCCTCTTCTTTTAAACGAGCAATCGCTTTATCAATGTCATTGATTTTTGTTCGATTTATCCGTGCAGTAACTACAGGAGGGACCGCATTAACCTCACAAATTTTTTCTGTGGTCTCTAAACCAAATTGTTGTACCCAACGGTCGATCAGCCACGTTGGATAACTTTCTTTTATCGCTAGTCGTTTAATAGGATCTTTAATGTCATCTACTGACGGAACTCCCTCTCGAATGATTGATCGTAGTGTTCCATTAACCATAGAAGAAATCCCTTTATGTCCTTTTTTCTTAGCTATTTCTACAGCTTCATGAACAATGGCTCGATCGGGTATTCTGTCTAAATAAACAAGCTGATAAAGCGAAAGTCGTAATAAGACTAATACCCATAAATCTAGCTTTTTTAATCCTTTTTTTACAAAGGGTGTTAAAAAATAATCAAGCGTCTTTCTTCTTTGTACGGTGCCATAGACAAGCTCAGTTAATAAGCCTACATCTTTAGGATTAAGCTTATGTTTATTAATCATTTGATTCAAAAGCAAGTTCGAGTATGCTTGATCCTTTTCAATTTGAAGTAATGCTTGAAGTGCAATTTCTCTTACATTTGATTTCGTCATTCTACTCTCCTAATTGTGAACCAATTTGAACAGCTACAGTACCTCTTAAGTACTGTGCCGCGTTCATTCTTTTTTTCCCAGAAGGTTGCAAATCAACGACTTTGATATAGACGTCATCACCAGTGCTCACAATAAACCCGTCAGCCTCTATTGAAACAACCGTACCAGGCTTTGCTTCTTTCATTTTTGCAACTTTTTCAACCCACCAAATTTTCATCGATTGTTCTTCAGTGGTTGTATATGCAACAGGCCATGGATGTAAGCCTCTTACTTGGTTATAGATACTCGTTCCTCCATTAGTCCAATCAATCTTTTCTTTTTCTCGACGAATATTAGGTGCAAATGTTACCCTTTCTTCATCTTGTTTAATCGGCGTAAGCTTTCCTGCAATCAATTCCGGTATTGTTTGTGAAAGCAGGTTGGCACCAACAACACTTAATTTATCGTGTAGCGTACCTACGTGGTCATCTTCTTCAATTTTAATTATCTCTTGAGTTAAAATGTCACCGGCATCTAATTTCTCAACCATATACATAATTGTAATCCCTGTTTCGTCTTTACCATCAATAATCGCCTGATGAATCGGCGCCCCTCCTCGATACTCTGGTAAGAGTGACGCATGAACATTTATACAACCGTATTTTGGGGACTCTAGTAACTTTTTCGGTAAAATTTGACCAAAAGCAGCCGTAACAATTAGATCTGGCATTAGATCTAATACTGGTTGTAAGTCTTCTTCCATTCTGACCTTTTCAGGTTGCAGTACTTTTAATTGATGCTTTTGGGCCTCCACTTTTACTGGTGGTGGCGTCATTACTTTTTTTCTTCCTTTAGGTCGATCTGGTTGAGTCACAACCCCTACGACATGATAACCATCAGTTATTAGTCTTCTTAATACCGGCACCGAAAAGTCCGGTGTACCCATAAATACAACTCTCATCTTATTAACTCCTTTAAGTTACCACGTTTTCTCTGTATTTACATCATCATAAATGGATTCATATCAACCGAAACCATTAAATTACCTTGGTAAATATCACGTTTATAATTTTCCAGAATCTGATGTAGTACAGGTACTAAGTTCGGTTCATTTTTGTATTTTATCATGCATTGATAGCGATATCTATCTTTCATCCTAGCAATCGGAGAGGTCACTGGACCTAAAATAATTGCTTTATCCGACAGAGAATGACGAATATATTGAGCAATCTTCCCCGTTACTTCCACTACCTTTGTTAGTTCAGGATGCGTTACTTGTATGATCGCAACAAAATAATATGGTGGATATCCACTTTGCTTACGTACAGCCATTTCTTTTTCATAAAAGGAAAAATAATCGTGCTTTTTTACCAATTCTACACTGTAATGATCAGGTGTATACGTTTGTACAACAACCTCTCCAGGCAATTGATGTCTACCTGCTCTCCCGCTCACTTGCGTCAATAGCTGAAACGTTCGTTCAGCTGAACGAAAGTCTGGTAAATGCAACATGGAATCAGCTGCTAATACCCCCACCAACGTAATATTTGGGAAATCTAATCCCTTTGCAATCATTTGCGTCCCTAATAAGATGTCCGCCTTCCCTTCGCCAAATGAAGTCAACAACCTTTCATGCGAACCTTTTTTACGTGTTGTATCGACATCCATTCGAATGACTCTAGCGCCGGGAAATACTTTCGCTATTTCCTCTTCCACTTTTTGAGTTCCTGAACCAAAAAATCGTATTTGTTCACTGGCACATTCGCCACATTTCTTTGGCATTATCTCTTGGTGTCCACAGTAATGACACTTTAGCGAACGTGATGTTTGATGATATGTTAATGAAATATCACAATGAGGACACTCTGCAACATACCCACAGTCTCGACACATCACAAATGTTGAATACCCTCTTCGATTCAAAAAAATTACACTTTGTTCGCCCTTGTTTAAACGATCCAATATTTTATCATGTAACATACTAGAAAACATAGAGCGATTACCAACTTTTAATTCTTCTCGCATATCAATAATTTCTACAGCTGGAAGCGTCATTTGATTGACTCTTTGTTGAAGCGAAAGCAAGTGATATACCCCTTTTTGCGCTCGGGCAAATGACTCAAGTGAGGGTGTGGCACTACCTAAAATGAGCGGACATCGAAAATGTCTTGCTCTCTTAATTGCCACTTCCCTTGCATGATAGCGCGGTGTTTCTTCTTGTTTGTATGTACTTTCATGCTCTTCATCTATAATTATGATTCCAATATTTTTGAAGGGGGCAAATATTGCAGACCTTGCGCCTACTACAACTTTTACATCGCCGGAGTGAATTTTCAGCCATTCATCATATTTCTCTCCATTTGATAACCCACTGTGGAGAACGGCGACTTGTGACCCAAACCTCTCTTTAAAACGTCTTACCATTTGGGGGGTAAGCGAAATTTCTGGAACGAGAACGATTGCTTCTTTACCTTTTTGAAGTGCACAGTCTATCGATTGCAAATAGACTTCCGTTTTCCCACTACCAGTGACGCCATGGAGCAGAAACGTTTGATAGTATTGCTGTTCTATCGATGCTAAAATTGGATCCATCACTTGTTGTTGCTGTTCGGTCAGTTTAAGTGGTTTTGATTTTTTAAATTGTTGATGTGAATGTGGATCTCTTAAAACCGTAACGTCTTCAGCAAGTAATACCCCTTTATTGATTAATGTCTGTATTGTTGATCTTGTTGAACTTGTTCTTTCTATAAGTGAAGTAATTGAAATAGATTCATAGTGATCGATAAAAAATTGAATGACTTCCTTTTGTTTTTTTGCACGAAAATCTAATTTTTCTAATTCTACTTGTAATGTTCTGACATTGCTAGGCCGAATCATCCGAACCTTTTTTTTCGTGACTTTATCTTTAACTTTGTATTCTAAATGTAATAAGTCTTCAGTCACTGACTTCTTAATTAACTTCATTGATTGAGGATCACATTTCACAATTTCTTCCCAGTCTATCGTCATTTTGGTTTGAAACATTTGTTGTAATTGGGGCGGAAGTTTTCCAAGATTATCGGTAGCAACTGTTATTTCTTTCTTGTATTTTGCTCTTAATGCAGCAGGTAACATTGCTTGAAATGCAGTAATCTTAAAGCAGACCGTGGTTTGTGCTAACCATATCGCCAACTCGAGTAATTCATTTGTTAAGACAGGGGTAACATCTAAAACAGAATCAATTGACTTCAACTTGGCCACTCCTGTTCCTTGTTTGAACGAAACGACAAAGCCTTGTATTTTCCTTGGGCCAAAAGGAACAGTTACTCGCATTCCTACCTCTAAAACTTCAGTAAGGTGGAGCGGAACTTCATAGTCAAATAATCGGTCGGTCTGACCTGAAGGAACATCAACAATTACTTCAGCAATCATAACAATTTCCTACTACCATTTTTTCTATTTCATCAAATAACTCTTTAGCGACTTCACTTTTTTTCATTATCGGAAGTTGCGCAATTGTACCATCTTTTCTAATCAGTGATACGATATTCGTATCGCCTTTAAAACCTGAACCTTCCTTTGATAGATCATTCGCTACGATAAGATCTAAATTTTTCTTTACTAGTTTTTCTTTCGCGTGCTCAATGACGTTGTTGGTTTCTGCTGCAAAACCTACTAAAAACTGGTTTACCTTCACTTCACCAAGTGTCCTTAAGATATCAATTGTTCGTTCCATCTCAACCACTATATTACCGGTTTGCTTTTTTAGTTTTTCATGAAAGATTTCTTTCGGTCGGTAATCTGCAACAGCTGCTGATTTGATAACAATATCCGCCTTGTCGAATACTTGTATGACTGCTTCATACATTTGTTGTGCTGAACTAACACGTATGACTTCTACACCCTTAGGTGGCTCTATATTAGTTGGGCCACTAATTAAAACAACTTCAGCACCGCGTTGTTCGGCTTCTGCAGCAATTGCATATCCCATTTTTCCTGACGAATGATTCGTATAAAAACGAACGGGATCAAGTGTTTCTTGTGTAGGCCCCGCTGTAACTAAAACTTTCTTTCCCTTTAAGGAAGTCTTTTTTTTGAAAAATGACTGCAGGTTTTCAATAATAGCTTCAGGCTCCATTAAGCGCCCTTTTCCAATGTAGCCACAGGCTAAATATCCTTCTCCTGGCTCTAAGAAGTGATAACCCATGTTTTTTAAAGTTTCGATATTCCTTACAACTGCTTGATGTTCATACATATGGACGTTCATCGCTGGAGCAATGACAACAGGAGCTGTTGTCGCCAGTAACATCGTTGACACAATATCATCAGCAATTCCATTTGCAGCTTTACCGATAAGATTAGCAGTTGCTGGGGCTACTAGTACGACATCAGCCCAATCAGCGACGTCGATATGAGTAATAATCTGTGGGTCATTCTCTTCAAATGTATCAACATAAACGGGCTGTCTAGATAGTGCTTGGAATGTCAATGGCGTCACAAATTTTCTCGAAGACTCTGTCATAACAACCCTAACGGTTGCTCCCAACTGACTAAGCTTACTCACTAATGTACAAGCCTTATAGACAGCTACTCCACCAGTAACACATAATAAAATCTTTTTCCCCTCTAGCATTACGTTTCCTCCAAAAATAATATTCAGATTTGATAAGCCTTAATAATCTTGCAATGATATTGGCATTGTTTCTAGAAAGACAAAGGCGCCTTCTATCCCTCCCGCAACGTTGCTTGTTCGTCACAAAACTATAAACGTCTGGGAGCTCGAAGTAGTACAACTTCAGGATCTTTTACATTATTATTTTTTTAAAAAAACAACCTATAAAAAGATAGGTTGTTTAAGTGTTAATCTTCCAGACGCTTGTAAGATAATTGCCCTGAATGGATTTCTTCTAATGCCTTACCAACGTATTTGTGGGATTTCGGTTTTTCAACCATTAAATCTTTTTCGCCACTTTCTTTTAAATAACGAGCTCTTCTTGAAGATACTGTAACCAATGTGTATTTCGATCCTAGCTTAGAAAGTAATGAATCTATTGATGGATATAACATTATTCTACCTCCACTAATTGTTTGTATTTTTCGATCAAACGATCTTTACGACAATGTTCTGCAACAACAATCGCTTTAATTCGTTCAACAGCTAAATGAACCTGATCATTTTCAACGACATAATCGTATTTGTCCATCATCTCAATTTCATCACGAGCCACATTCATGCGATTGTTAATTAAGTCTTCTGTCTCCGTTCCACGACCGACAATCCGATTACGTAGTTCTGCAAGACTAGGAGGCATTAAAAAGATAAATACACCCTCAGCAAACTTTTCTCTAACTTTAAGTGCTCCTTGAACTTCAATTTCCAAAATAATGTCATTGCCTTCACTTAACGTTTTTTCAACGTAGTCTACAGGTGTTCCATAGTAATTCCCTACGTATTCAGCCCATTCAAGCAGTTTGTCATCTTTAATCATCTGTTCAAATTGATCTCTTGATTTAAAGAAATAATTGACTCCATCTTGCTCACCAGTTCTTGGCGATCTTGTTGTTGCCGAAACAGAGTATTGAATATCCGTTTCTTGTTTACGCAATGCTGCACAAACTGTTCCCTTACCTACTCCCGAAGGACCTGAAAGAACAATTAATAGACCTCTTTCTTTTTTCATACATACCTCCAACTATTTCTCTTTCGTGCACGAAAATTATAAGACAGGCATTACTCGTCTTGAGTGTCTTCCTTATTATTCAAGCGTTGTGCTACTGTTTCTGGTTGTACGGCTGATAAGATCACATGATCACTATCTGCAATAATCACTGCTCTCGTACGTCTACCATAAGTTGCATCAATTAGCATATTCCGATCTCTAGCTTCTTGAATGATTCTTTTAATTGGTGCCGACTCTGGACTTACAATTGATATAATTCGATTTGCAGAAACAATATTACCAAATCCAATGTTTATTAATTTTATATTCATACCGTTCTCCTGTCCATCTTTTTATTATACCCAAATTTCATTTATTTTGACATTATTTTTTCTTTTTACAAAAAACTATCATTAGCTATCCAGTGAGGAATGTAATGACTCACTTGAAAACACGATAAGATTCGCGCTATTCTATGTTTTGTACCTGTTCTTTTATTTTTTCCAACTCGGCTTTTAAGCTAACAACTTGTGTGCTAATCTGTAAGTCATTGGATTTAGAACCGATTGTGTTAATTTCTCTGTTCATTTCTTGAACAAGAAAATCAAGCTTTCTCCCCACGACCGATTCGGTATCATTAATAATTGAAATAAATTGTTTTAAATGACTGTTTAGTCTTGTTAACTCTTCATCAATATTTGCTTTGTCAGCAAAAATTGCTACTTCACTTAAAATTCGCGCTTCATCAACTTCCATTTTTCCGTCAAGAAAATCCTCGACTCTCTTTAGCAAGCGGTTTCGATAATCAACAACAACGTTTGGTGCTCTAGTAGCAACTTCAGATACGATAAAATCAATCGTATTTAAGCGTTTAATAAGATCCTTTGCTAATGAATCCCCTTCATTTTTTCTCATCGCAAACAAATTGTTCGCTGTGAATTCAGTTAATCTAATAATTTGATTTATTAAATTTTCAGATGTTGTTTCTCTTTCACAAATTGTTGTGATATCCGGATGCAGTAAGATTTGTTCTAACGAGAACTGCTGATTACTATTTATTCTTGTTTTCGCCTCGTTAAATAAGTACTGAAACTCATCAAATAAATCCCAGTTTACTTTGAATGATTTTTGTACAAAATCGTCGCCGTCAACTGAAATGAATGCATCAACTTTCCCACGTTTTATGTATTTGCCTACTATTTTTTTAAATCTGTCTTCTAAAAATAAGAATTGTCTAGGCATACGAACGTTTACTTCACAGAAACGATGATTGATCGACTTCATCTCGATACTAATTTTATAACCATCAATTTCCCCATAACCTTGCCCATAGCCCGTCATACTTACTAAC
>CAZIRM010000101.1:0-8461 GCA_964541705.1 uncultured Bacillaceae bacterium
TCTTCCTTTTTACATGGAATTTTCTATTTACACAAAATATTTTATACTCTCTTTACATTAAACTAGCTATACATAACAATCTTTAGAAAGAATATGAAATTGTTAACGCGTATGGACACTTTTTCGCTTGATAAAGGGAATCATTCACGGTCTATGGTTCCCTTCGCACTCCTATTCACACGATAAAGGGAATCAATCATTGAATACTAATGATTGATTCCCTTTATTTAATTCAATACCGATTGCATAATTCCCATTATTTTATCAAGGATAGTGGAAAAGATTTTGTTTAAGAGGTTTGATAATTGAATACCTAAATGAGAAAATAAGTTGAATCCCTCAATTCTTTTTATTTTTTCTTTTTTTCCATCTAGATCATGACTTGTTAAGTGATTGATTGTGTCAGTTGATTGTGCTTCTACTTTGAACTCCTCATAGGAGTTCAAAGTGATGGTTGAAAAATCTCTGTTCCCTGTCATCTCAACAAGATTTTTACTAGCCAATTGTACTCCAACAATAACTCCTAATAGAAGAATAGAAAATGTGAAGAAACATTTTAAAATAAACTTAGACACCGTTATCACCTCAATATAATCATTTGTTCACTTTTTGATCTCCCCAATAAAATTCGCTAAACACCTCGGCAAACGCTTCTGCTGTTCGATACGCTTCCTCGAGCGTATTATCAACTCCACCTATTTCAATCAAAATTGAGTTTTTAGATAAATCTTGATTATATCTACCGTTTGATCCTGTTCCGCCCTTTGTAATAACACCACGACTTAATCCAGGATATCTTTCATCTATCATTTTATGAAGTTCAGCTGCAAACTGCTCATTTTTCTCAGAATTACTATGATTCTCACCGATGACGAACATGGTACGGGCATATTCCACTCCATTAATTGTGACAGTGGTTATATTTCTAGGTTGCGCATCTCTATGAACATCAAAGAAAAATTCTAGATCATCATTATTCTTTATCGCTTCCTTTACAATCTCTCTTGAAGCATCGTAAGACTGTCCATATACCCAATCCCGCTTACTTAAGATTTTTCCAATATCACTATTGTCTACGTCAGACCCAATTCCCCTCGCTTCAAGTTCACGTCCTAACCTTTCTCCAACTAAAGTTATATTGACGGTTTGGTGAAAGGCAATATCTGTTTCCTTCAACTCAGGCAAAAATGACTCACGGTTTTGTGAATGAACAATATGAACCACCTTTCTACCATTCGTAGAAACCTCTGGAGATTGAGAACCATCGCTTTCCTGATCTAATCTATTTAAGCTTTCTTGTGAAGCCTCACGCTCAGCCATCATTACTTCAAGAGGCGGAGCTGATTCAATTGGCATCGTCGTATAATTTGTACCTTCACCGGCTACAATGATTTTTCCATCAAATAACGCGAAGCCTGGTAACTCTCTTCCTAACAAACTTCTAGGATCTTCAGGATTAATACTTGTTACCATCTCAAATGCAATCGCAGATATATTTGGTGCTTTACTACTCTCTGGTAAAACTTGAGTAAAATAGGGATTTTCCGTTCCAATCATATGTACAAGTGCCTCACTAGAAACAAAAGCACTCCATGCATTTACAGAAGACGAAGAGATGCTATATTCTGGTTCGAAAGCTGTTAAAACACTTGTAAAAACAAAAAGGGCCAGAATACCCATGACTGTTAGAGCAAATAATCGTCTAACACTTGTCCTATTTATTGAAAAAGAAAAGTAGTTGTTATTTTTTCGATTCAAAACAAATCACCCCTTCAAGCTTGTCTATTTTTATCTTTATGACAAGTCTCAAAAGGGTAGAACTTTTTTTCAATAATCGGTAATAAATGATGCTTACCTTAAAGCATCTATGGAATAGCTTGCAGGAGAACTGCGCAAAAAGAGCTATCCTTTGAGGTCACTTCGCCACTCCATTTAAAGCTAAGTCTGGGTCTCTGCTTACCGACCCCAGTCCAGTGAAGTGACTGCTCCAAACTCAAATGGTCTAGAGACAAACATATCTATCTTAGTGTCTAATTTGTGTATTAATGAGTGTAGGCACCTACGTTATCCTGATTGATGTCGCCATGCAAAGCTGCATTTAGACCAGCGGCTAATACATTGGCCATATCTTCAATAAATACGTCGACCTCTTTTGGCGTAACCATCAAATTATGACCTAACGGCGCTAACACTTCTTGAATTAATTGTCTCTTCTCCTCTTCATCGAGTCCTCCGATCATACCAAAAATATTCTTTCTCACTTCTTCCTTTGGCATATCGTCATCTGTAAGAACACGTTTCTCTCCAAACGACATTCCTGCTGGGGTTAACGACCGTGAAGGTTTGTTTCCTTCCCTCATTTCCTTTCCGAAATGTTTAAAGACATAATCAATCGTATCACTTGTGATCGAAACCGCATCAACAACTGTTGGTATTCCAACTGCGATCACCGGAATTCCTAGTGTATCTTTGCTAAGCTCTTTTCTTTTATTTCCAACCCCTGAGCCAGGATGAATTCCTGAGTCTGAGACTTGAATGGTTGTATTTACACGGTCAATTGAACGTGAAGCAAGGGCGTCAATTGCTATGACAAAATCAGGTTTTGTTTTTTCAATCACCCCATGAATAATGTCACTCGTCTCAATACCCGTAATCCCCATAACCCCTGGTGTAATTGCACTTACAGGGCGAAAACCATCTGATATTTGTTCTGGCTGAAGCTCAAAGATGTGTTTTGTGATCAGTAAATTCTCCACTGCAATCGGACCAAGTGCATCCGGGGTCACATTCCAGTTTCCAAGCCCAACTACTAAGCAACTATCATTTTCTTTAATGCCTAATTGCTTTAAAAAATGATGAAATTCAGTTGCAAATATTCTTTCCACTTTTTCTTGTAACTCCGTATCTTTATTACGAATGCCTTGGACTTCAAACGTCAAGTAACTTCCTGCTTTTTTACCTAATTTCTCTGCTGCTTCACCAGATATATCAACAGTTGTAATATGTACTCCCTCTTGATCACGTTCTTTTATGACAACACCATCGATCGAGCTTTTCGTTGTCTGTCTTTCAGCTTCTAGCTCATGGGCTTCAATGGCTAAATCAGTGCGAATTTGGTATTTTTCTAGGTCAATATTGTTAGACATCAATTTCCCTCTCTTTCTTATTTACAAATTGTTCCTAGTATCTTTCCCCGCAATTCTTGTTTTCATTCTTCTATTGCAATTAGCGCTTATATTTGTTACAATGCAATGTGTTGTAATTATTTATACTACGTTTAAACGTTGTAAAATGGTAGGTAGTATACAATAACTAAAGGCTATCGCCGTGAAATTTTTATTCTTGCAAAAACTTTTTGTATTGAAAGTTTGCTTGTAAAGATTTGGCGAGCAGCCAAATCTATTTAATATCGCAATTTATCGGTTGCCATCAAGGAGGTGAAAGCAATGCCAAACATTAAATCAGCTATTAAACGCGTTAAGACAAGCGAAAAACGTCGTGCACATAATGCGGCGCTTAAATCTGCTCTTCGTACAGCTATTAAAACTTTTGAAGCGAAAGTTGAAGCGAAAGAGGTTGAAAGTGCTAAAGAAGCGTTCTTGGTTGCAACCAAAAAGCTTGATAAAGCTGCAACAAAAGGATTAATCCATAAAAATGCGGCATCTCGCCAAAAATCTCGTCTAGCTAAAAAATTAAACGAGGTTTCTGCGTAATCAATTGTTAACAAACAACATTAAGCTCAGCCTTTTGGCTGAGCTTTTAATCATTTTTTACGATCTTAATCATTAAGTACTTTTGTAAAAAACAACTCTAATACTAATTGTTTATCCATTTTCCCTGACTTTATTTGATAATCTGCATCTGCGAGTTGGTCGATATAAGACAATAATCTCTTTGCTTCAAATAAACGTCCTTGTTGATGCGCTAATTTTACAGCATAAGGATGCAATTTTAAACTAGATGCAACTTTTTGCTGAGAATACCCTCTTTTTATGAGTTCATTCACTTGGTAAATGTTGCGAAACTGTCGAGCTAACAATGACAATATCTTAATAGGTTCTTCTTTTTTTCTAAGGAGTTCATAAAGCGTTTCTAACGCCTCTGTTTTCCTTTTATGAATGACACAGTCAATTAATGTGAACACATCTTGCTCCACTGTCTTTGCAACTAATTGCCCAACTTCAACTTCAGTAATTGTGGCATCTTTACCTACATATAGCGACAGTTTTTGTAGTTCCATTGAAATCATCATTAAACGATTCCCTAAAAGTTCGGAAAGCTTTAGCGAAGCCTCCTTTGTTATCTCTACTTCATATTCGCGCGCTCTAGCTATGCTCCATTTAACAACCTCAGTTTCCGTTAGTGGTCTAGCCTCAAAAACAACCGCTTTTTTCTTCAGTAATTTTACAATCTTTTTTCGCTCGTCCAATTTTTCGTATTGAGCAACCACGATAAAGACAGTTTCTTCTATTGGTTGATCAATGTACGCTTCGAATGCTTTTACGTTATGGTCTACTTTTGAGCTATCTTTCATTGCAGTCAAAAAAATTGGATCTTTAATTATGACTACTTTTTTTGTCCCCATAAAAGGAAATGTTAGCGCTTCTTCAATCGCTACATTTATCGGCGCCTCTTTCATTTCGAATGTTGATAAATTAAAATCATGTTCTGAATCATCCAAAGTACTATTAATGATCTTATGAACAATTTCTTCCACTAAAAAAGTCTCTGTCCCGTACAAAAGATAAAGTGGTGAGATGATTCCCTTATGAATATTTGCTTGAAGTGTTAAAAAGTCCATTTAGCCCAACTACCTTTTTTGTTTGATTAATGAATTCAAAAACGATTGGAACTCACTCAATATTGCTTCTATACTTATGTTATTTGTTTTTGCAGACGTTGACAAGAGAGACATTAAAAATGTGGCACAGGTACCTTGTCACTAGACGTTGTCTTAACAACAAGCAAAAAGAGAAGTTACAATCAACCTGCAACTTCTCCATTTATGATAAACGCCAACAACAGGGCCTAGGAAACCTCTTGTTGACGATAACCAACGAAGGGATTCATTTAAGTATTCTGTATTACATATTGTATCCTATGCAGCAAGAATCTATGGGTGACAACTCTTAGCAACATTGTTAAGTATTTTGCTAATGAGCCGTTTTGAACACGCCACCTCGCTTACGGTGAAATCGAAACTTAATCGCTCCATCTTTATCTGTTCGGTACGTGATCGTATTGAAATTTTCCAATCTTGTAATGACCTCTGGGTGTGGGTGATTATGGCGATTATTTTCACCAACAGAAATTAAAGCCACACGCGGATTTATATGCTTCAGTAATTGTTCAGTGGTTGAAGTGATACTGCCGTGGTGACCCACTTTTAATACATCCACTGGAAGAGGGTCATACGTGGATGTAATCCTTATTTCCCCTTCTTCCTCTAGATCGCCCGTAAATAACCACCGTAGCCCTCCAATTGCACTATATATTACAATTGAGCGATCATTTAGTGTTTTTTCGCTCCCTTGCGGAGATAACACGTAAAAATAGCTATCCTCTACACTCCAATATCCTCCTTCCTTAACAAACTGAATTTCAGTTCCCCTTTTTTCAAATTCTTCAAGTAGACGCTTTTCTATTTCATTCTCTATAGGTCCAGCCCCATAGAGAAGTTGCTTCACATTCATTTCATCCAATAAAGCAAATGCCCCTCCGATGTGGTCATAATGTCCGTGCGTTAAAATGAGTTTGTCAATTGTTCTAACGCCCTTCGCTTTCAAAAATGGAACGACAATATCCTCTCCCACATCAAACCTCTTCTTTCGTTTCTTCCAATCGTCCTGATCAAAGCGGACATTTCCACCTGTATCAATTAAATAAACAGTTTTCCTTCTAGGAAGTTCAATGTAAATACTATCCCCTTGTCCAACATCAATAATGGTCACTTCTCCATAGGGCGATATGTACGGAGAAACCCAGTGAACAATGATAACCAAACAAATGACCATCCCACTACCAATACAGCTCTCTTTTGACCTTTTTTGCTCTAAAGTAAACAAATGAAAACCAACCGCTAAATAATAGAGCACAACGATCAAATCAGATGGTTTTCCAAATGTTATTGATGAAAATGGCAATTGATTGATTGCTAATAGTAAATCGTGTGAAACACTCAACAATTCATTAAGGATATAGACCAATCCATTTCCCAAAAAAGGGGATATCAAGAACACAAGAAAGCTTAAAAGCGAAAGGGGCAAGACAACCAACGACACAAATGGAACATAAAGGAGATTTAACAAAAGGCTGTATGGTGAAAACTCATAAAAATTGTAGATAATAACAGGAAAGGAAACAATCTGTGCGATTAAGCTTACTGCAATAATTTGTGTAACCTTATTTGTACAGTAACTTTCATATATTTTCGTCGATGCAATCAAACAAAACGAAACAATAAAGGATAATTGAAAACCTAATTGGAACACATACTGGGGATTTATGAAAAGAAGGAGTAGACAAATTCCACTTATACTATCTAAAGGAGATATCCGCATTTTGTATTTTAAAGACAGAAGTACTACGATACACATTGCCGAAGCTCTAAGTACTGAAGAGGCTGCACCAGCGATGACACAGTATATAGGAATAAGAATTAATAATAAATCGATAGACCTTTCTCGTGTAAAACCGATGCGAATCAGAAGGAAAAAGACAGAAGTACTAATTAACCCGACATGCAACCCAGATACAGCTAACAGATGTATTACCCCAAGACTTTGGTACGCGTTCAAAACATCGTACGCAACCTCGCTTTTGTCTCCAAAAACTAAGGCAGAAGCAATCCCCCTGCTTTGCTCAGGAAAATTCACATTAACTTGTTCGATTCCCCTTTGTCTCATCGTTTTAATCGAGTCAATTACATTAAAATTTCCTTTCATACAATTTGTTGCAGTCATCTCATTAGGCCTAAAAACATAATAAATGTTACGAGAAGCTAAATACTTCTGATAATCAAATCCATTGAAATTTGAATCTGATTTTGGTGATTGATAAACTCCTTGGAAAGAGCAGAGCATTCCTGGCTCAAGTATTTTAAGTTCCTGCTTTTGGTCTATTGTTTTCATATAATAATGAACCTGGATATTTAGGTTATCAGTAGATTTCATCTGAAAGGAGAGGTGGTTCCCATCTTGATTAGGGATTGAAGTGATTTTACCAACAAGGCTGGTGTTATCAAGAGAAATGTGCGGCACATTGTGGAATGGAGTGACTAAAAAATAAAGAAAAGAAGCGAGACTCACTAAGAGTAACTGTAAATGATGTTTATTTTTCACTAATAAAAAACATAGGGCTAACATAAAAGCAGTAAAGAAAGTATGTAGCCCGTTTTGAAACAAAACCCCTGCTATACTGGCAATGACAACGATATACAGCTTAGCTTTCAATCTTCCTCACCCTATAAACAGTTCGTTCGCTTCTTCTGTTAAAGCTCTTATTTCTTCTGAATCTACTCCGGCTTCCTCTAACTTTTTTAAAAGGGAAGCAGTGAACGCCATTTTTTCATTAGACTTACGGTCTAAGATCATTTCTTCTAGTTCCACTTGTTCTACATCAACACCAGCACTCTTAAATAGTTCTAGCGCATACGGATGATTTTTATAATCATTTGCGTAATAAACCTTCTTAATACCACTTTGGATAATTGATTTTGTACAGTTTAAACATGGGAAATGCGTCACATATAATTCAGAACCTGCTGTCGGAACACCAAACTTTGCACATTGCAAAAGTGCATTTACCTCTGCATGAATGGTCCTCACGCAATGATTATCAATGACATAACAACCTTCCTCAATGCAATGCTCGTCCCCCGAAATCGAACCATTATACCCTCCGGCAATAATTCGTTTATCACGGACAATTGTTGCGCCCACCATCAACCTCGTACACGTACTCCTTAATGCCAACAAATGACTTTGTGCCATAAAGTATTGATTCCATGAAATTCGAGACATGTATTCCCCTCCAAATTACGCTTTTTACTATAGTTTAGAGAAAGATAGATACTACGTCAACATAGTAAAGGAAAAATGAAGAGGGGCATTTTTGGCCCCTCTCCTCGACTATTTATTTACACTCGATTCGAGCGCTTGTTCTAGATCAAAAAGAATATCGTTGATGTTTTCGATTCCTATAGAAAGTCGAATTAACTCTGGCGTTACCCCTGCTGACAACTGCTCTTCTTCTGTTAATTGCTGATGTGTTGTGCTCGCAGGATGAATCACAAGTGATTTAGCATCTCCGACATTTGCAACATGGGAAAATAGTTTTAAAGCGTTAATGAATTTCTTCCCTTCTTCAATTCCACCTTTTATTCCAAATGTTAAAATTGCCCCTTGACCATTCGGTAAATATTTTTGTCCTAAAGAATAGCTTGGGTGATCGACTAAGCCTG
>CAZIRM010000102.1:0-8446 GCA_964541705.1 uncultured Bacillaceae bacterium
ACTTGTATTCTTAAATAAATCTAGTGTTCCAATACGAAATAGCGAAGAGCCAAAATAAAGTCCCAAACGTTGTTAAATTATCAAAGGAGTGCCTTTACAATGATGCTTGGCAAGCAAATGATTCAGAAACTGTTTTACAAGCATTAGATCATTTGTTAAATGAGTGGATGGACTTAGAGGGACCGCTTGTATTAGTTATTGATGATTATCATTACATTCAAAACATAAAAACCCATGATTTCATTTCATATTGCATTGAACATCTTTCGCCGATGGTTCATCTAGTAATTATTACAAGATACACACCCCCTCTACCTATAGTAAAGTGGCAGGCGAAAGGTCAAGTAATAGTAATAGAACCTAAACACCTTAACTTTACTCAAGAAGAGACTTTCGAGCTTGTGAGCTTACGAAAAACAATACATTTGAATGAAACGCAAGTAATAAAGATTCAGGAAAAAAGCGAAGGCTGGATAACGGCTATTTGCCTATTTCTAATAGCACTTGAAAGTAGAGAAGTAAATATTGATGAATATTTGGAATTAGTGGCGAGTAATCATGAAGAAGTTTTAAGTTACATCATGGATGAAGTTTTCCACGAACTTGACAAAGAAACTCAAACATTTTTAATTCATACATCAATTATAAATCACGTTTCTACTAAAGCTTGTGATGCTATATTTGAAACAAATGACAGTGCTGAAAAACTACAAAAACTAGAAGCTAACCATCTATTTGTTGTTCCGTTAGATCAACAAGATGTTAGTTATCGTTATCATTATCTTTTCCATTTATTGTTACGAAGAGAGTTAGCTAAGCAACCGAAAGCGAGCGTTATTGAGTTACGAGAAAAAGCAATTAAATACTATTTAAAAGAGGGCGACTACTCAAGTGCTCTACATCAAGCTCAAATGACTCGTGATCAGTCAATGTTAGCCGAAATTCTTCACTCTCATGTTCAAACAATTTTAAAGGAAGATGGACCGACGGAAGTGGTTTCTATATTACAAGTTTTAGATGACAAATACTTCGTGGAATACCCACTGTTGTTATTGTATAAAGCCTTTTTATGGTTAGTAGCCAAGGGCGGTCAAAATGTTGAACATATGCTTTCCGAAGCTGAATTCTTTTACTATATAGAAGAAGAGAAACAGTTGCAGTATAAAGGCATTTTTCATTCAGTAAGATGTCTTTTTGAACTGTACCGAAATAATATGGAAAAAGCAAAAAACGATGCCCAAAAAGCTTTAGAACTCTTACCGGTTGACCATTCATTTTGGAAAATGGGTGTTGCAATTTTTTCAGGAGACGCCTTACTGTTTACCGGAAATCCTAAAGAAGCATTTTTATACTACCTTCAAGCTCATCAAAGTAATCAATTAGTAGGTCAAAAGCATTTTTTATTATCTTCAGGAATTAAGCTTACATATACCTATCTACAAATGGGACAACTTTGCGAAATGGAAAAGTCAATGAATGAAATGTTTAACATTGCAAATGAATCAGGGTTTCAAGGCCTTGGTAAAACAGGTGCACTTTGGGGATTGCTAGCGCTCCTTTTACATGAAAAAGGAGATAGAACTGAGGTACAAAAATGCCTTGCTCGTTCACTACGTATCACTAAATCAACAAAAACTTATTATTCATGGATCTTATTATTTAAAACCAAGATTAGCATTGATGAGGAGAACTATAATGAAGCTTTAAAATCCGTAAAGATGATATTAAATATTGATGAAGAAAATAAGTTACCTCTGTATATTACTCATGAAACGAAAGCCTATGAAGCTCTAATTTTATATAAGATTGGGATGGTTGATCAGGCAAACGAGATTCTAGATAAAATTGGGGTATGTTTAGACCGATCTCCAAATGGTGGGGAAGAAATTATGTACATGGTTAAACTAGAGATTCAAATTGATCAAGGGTTATTGCCACAGAAAAAGGGTAAGGAAATGTTAAATCATTTAGAAAGAATAATGAAACTAGGAGATCAAAGGCGAAATCTTATGTCCTTATATCTATTAAAGATTAAGTTTGCAGAAAAACATGGAGATATAAACATTACAATGCTCAAGTCTGAAGCAGTTAAATATGCAAAAGCTCACGGCTTCCTACGTCAATTGAATAGGATTTCTACATTACACCAGCAAGAATCGATTGGAAATTTTGAGCAATATATTGAACCACTCAGTAAACGTGAATTGGAAATATTAAAGCTTATTGATCAAGGATTAACCAATAAAGAAATTTGTGAAACACTTTTTTTGTCAATGAGTACTGTTAAGTGGCATACAAGTAATATATATGGAAAACTTGGAGTTCGCGGAAGAACCCAAGCTTTATCTGCCGCAAGAAAATTAACATGGATTTAACAAATAGTCTTTGCGCTAGGTGCAAAGACTATTTGTATTAAAAGATTCAATGAATTTAAATAATCAATATTACCGTTAATAAGAGCCGATATATAGTTGCGTTAACACAATGCGTAAACTAACAATATATAGCTTCATGTGACGCATTTTAGCAATGGAGTAAATTTCAATCAGATTATATAATGTTTCTTTTTGTAAATCCGTTAATTCCAGCGAGCGATAATAATACCCCGCTGGCTAATAATACAATACTAACAAGCCAATTATCACTCGAATAATGAAATCCGATATGAGTGAATGGTGAAATATTTAGTAGCGCATCTGGTAGTTGCAAGATGTTTCCGAAAAAGGGCCCAAATACAAAACTTATCGCCAATACTCCCCAAGCAATCGTTGTTGACCATTTAGGAACAAACCCATATACAATAATCGCAATGCCAAGTAAGAAAAGTAAGGCAGTCCCATTCTGGATCGTATATTTTATCAGGGTGATTTGGTCGCCAGGACCGGTGGTTGTCGCTAAAACAGCAAATGTAAGACTGGTTAATAAAAGAAAGCTACCAAAGACGCTACACATAATATGACTTAAAAGATATTTCGAGCGACGAGTTGGTGTTGCGAGAATACCTTCTGCAAGCCCCTTTACTTCTTCTTGATAGATTCTAAAGAATGATTGTAGTGTATAAAACGCGATTATAGAGGTCAGCACTCCGATAATCATGAACAAGAAACTATAGTCACTTTGACTTAAAGCTTCTTTCAATAAATCTGTTTCTTGAATCGCACTACCATAATCTTGGCTAGCAGAGCCGAAAACAAGACCAAAGATTATAATTGGAATCATCCAGCCAATGAGAAGTGGGCGTTGTAACTTTACTGCAAATCCGAATGGACTTAACATCCACGATTTAGCCGCAGATCGTCCTTTTCTTGCTGGTAAAATACCGCTTCCGACGTCTCGATAGTGGATAACAACTAACGAAACGAAGATGATTAATATTGTACTAATTAGAAGAGGAATGAGTGGCCAAATTACGTTTTTATCAAATGGATAGGTTTGTTGGATCCAACCAAGTGGTGAAAACCAAACGATAGGATGACTTTCGTATCCAAGATACTTTTCAAATGGAATACCTAATGCATTACCAAACGCGTTAATTAAATATATGACAGCTAATGTCATTGAACTATAGCCACTAGCACCTCGTGATGTTTCTGACAATTCTCCGAATAAACCAGCAATACTAGCAACGAGGAATCCAAAACCTGCAAACCCGAAGCTTGCGATGAGTGTACCGCTAAGCGGCAAATCTGTTAATAAGAAGGCAATCATAATGAAAACACCTAAGGTTAAATTAGTAAAGAATGCTAAGAGAAGAGCAGCGGTTAGTGGTGCATTTTTTCCAACAACAGTTGATGCAATTAACTCACTACAGCCATTTTCTTCATTCTGTCTCGTATGACGTATGACTAATTGGATATTCATAATACCGATGATAATCGCTAATAAGAACGACATTCTGAAAAGAACGAATGCTCCTAAATGATCAAGCATATGACCGGATATTGGAGCAACCATAAACCTCATGCCATCGCTTGCTATGGCAACGCTTGCCATGCTCTTCATCTCCTCAGCATTTAATGTGCCGTTACCGAGGATAATGAAAATGAGAGACATAGTAATGCTAAGGATCCAGATAGGCAGTTTTACTCGATCTCCTCTCCATGCTAACTTTAATAATGATTTTGTATTTCTAAATTTTTCTTTTAACATTGCGCTTCACCCCCTTTAAACTTTCCTTAGTTCATCGCCATAATGACGCATAAATATAGACTCTAAAGATGGCGGGGTGCTAGTAATGTTGACGATATTAAACTGCAATAAATGTGCCATGATCGCATTAAGTTCAGTACTTTCAACTGTAAAAGAAGTTTTTAATCCATTAAATTCCAAGTTGTCGATTGATTCGAACTGCATAAGATTATTAACAGGCTTAACAGTATTGACTTCAATAGTTAAACGGGTCATATGACGCATTTGTGAAAGGGTTCCACTTTCTACAATTTCCCCTTTTCTAATGATGGAGATACGATCACACAGTTTTTCTACATCGTCTAGGATATGACTAGACATTAATAGTGTCTTGCCTTCTTTTTTCATTTCACGTACACAATCTTGAAAAACACTTGACATTAAAGGATCTAAGCCGGATGTCGGCTCATCTAAAATATAAAAATCAACAGACGAGGCAAACGCAGAAATTAACCCTACTTTTTGGCGGTTTCCTTTTGAATACGTGCGACACTTTTTCGTTGGATCAAGTTCAAAACGATCAATCAATTGCTTTTTCCTATTGTAGTCCACTCGACCTCTTAGTGAGCAGAAAAGGTCAATAATTTCACCACCAGTTAAGTTCGGCCAAAGGTGTACATCACCTGGTACGTAAGCGATCCGTTCATGAATCTTAACAGAATCGTGCCAGGCATCATGACCAAATAAAGTAACATTTCCTTTATCTTTTCTTAGTAACCCTAACAAAACTCTAATAGTCGTCGACTTACCTGCACCATTTGGTCCTAAAAACCCTAACGCTTCTCCCTGCTTAATCGTCAAATTAACATTACTCAGCGCTTGAAATGTTCCGTAATATTTGTCTAAGTTTCTTACCTCAACAATATTCAATTTCATCACTCCTTTTCCTTTATAATTAAACAATACTGAAAGAGAAAGGAAAGTTTACCATCCAAAAGTATGGTTTTTGGTTTGGTATGAATTTAAGTAAAAAAAGATGACTCGAATTTTACGAAGTCACCTCTTTAATCATTTTCTTTTACCTTTAAATAAAATTAAAAAAACAAATTAATGAATCGATCCCAAAGTCCTCTTTGTTCCTCTTCTTGTTCAACAATTTCTTCCACCGATTCTTTCACGATACTTTCTGTTTTAATGACAAATTGAACAGAGTTTATGATGTTATTGTTTTTTTCGGAAATAAATGAAACAGGGTCAAAATCTGACTTATCATAGTCTGCCATTAAAAGATCAATTTCCTCTTTTAAGTGATCCGGCAAGTCGCTTGTTGAGCGATACAACTGGTCAGTGCCTTTATGAAGTTCGCCGACACCATTCTCTAAATTACCTGTCCCGTCTGATAATTGCACGATCCCTGAGTGTATCTCATTGTAGGAGTCAGTCAGCATCGAAACGCCGTCCGTATAACTTACTAATCCATTATGAAATTTTCCATAATTGGAAGCGAACTCGTTTATTCCGTCACCTAAGTGAGTGAAAAGAGATAGTGAATCCATATTCTCTAAAAAGGTCGGAAGTTCGTCGGTTATAAATAAAAGGAGGTCACTTATTTCATCGATATAATCGTCGATTTCCTGTAGTGGCGTGTCGATTCTTATGAATCCCTCTTTAACAAACTCATATGTTTGTCTTGTATCACGTGCGGCAGAATACGTCTCAATCAGTTTATCGATCGTATCGCTGTTTGCCCCACTTTCATATAATTCTTCTATTTCCTTTTCTGTAATTGTATACTCGGGTATTGCCTTTATCGCTTGATCTAAAGCAGAGTAGGCCAGTGAATAGTTTTCGCGTAATTGGGCGATTTCTTCGGCAACTTCGTTAAGTCTAATAAATAGCTCAGCGAGATCCTCAGGCAGTGCGTGTATATTCTCTAGAGAAAATTCTTCTAGGTCACCACTAAGGACGTTGCTAATCGTTGTCAGTATGCCGTTAATGGTAGCTGATCCTTCAACAAGCTCTGTAGATGCTTGATTAACTTCTGCCATTCCATTTTTATACTCAGCGGAACCATTGCGCAAACTTCTTACACCACTATTTAGCTCTGAAACCCCGTTCTTTAATTCAAAAACACCATCGTTTATCATCTTTATCGCGTCGGTGAGTGATTGAATGTCATCCGTCATATCATCAATATCTGGAAAATCAATAGACATTGAAAATGGAATAGCGGCAATTTCGATACTTCGCATCTCAAAATCAATCACATCTGCTTCAATTGTGAAGTTGCCATCTTGTTCTGGGAGAACAGTGAAAGTGTATTGTTGATTTTTCCCAACATTCGCAATCGAGGCATCAGTAGCTTGAATTTTGCTGAATATATCTGAATCAAGAACGAGAGAGATTTGTAATAGATAATTATCGTAAAATGTTCGATCTACATTTTCATTTGCTGAAGTTGTGATGTTCAGTTGAAGGTGCCCATCCAAACCTAAAAGATCTTCTGGCTTCATAGGTTTTCCATTTAGTAAATAAGACACTTCTATATCCCAAGGTAAATATTGTTCATTTGTATTGCCTTGATAATAAAATCTACCTTCTGAAGCAGTTATTCTAATTGTGTCATCGATCTGATCTATTCCCGATAGATTGGTTAAATTTTTAACGTGAGAATAGGCACCAAAATCGGTAACTGTGCCAGAGCTTATAACATCTAAAATATTTACGACATAAATTTCTTCCATTTTTCCTGTGGCACTTAACATCGCATAAACGACTTCGTCTTTTGAGGCAACCTTTCCGTCCTTTTGAACGGGTTCGTTATTAGCAGAAGAAGAACTGACATTTGGCGAACCGTTAACTAGAAATGACGGCAAGATCAAAATGAGGGCCAGAATAAATAGAAACGAGCGTTTTTTTATCATAATTTAATTCTCCTCATAAAAATTTGCTTTTAATGTTGTTTTCTTGATAACTGGGTCAAAAATCAATAACATCCCAGGTAGAAGGAAAACGACCATGACAAACGCAAGTAAAGCACCTCTACCAAGAAGTAGTCCAATCGAGGATACAATTGGATTTGAAGAGGTTACCCATAAAATAAATCCAACAATTGATAAAATTGATGCAGACACAGAGATCGAGAACGTTTTTTCATCAACAGTTTTCTTAATTGCATCAATGGCAGGCATTTGTTTCCGGTTATGATTATAGTCTTCCGTAAGAAGGATTGCATAGTCAACAGTTGCAGCAAGCTGCACTGTACTAATGATTAAGTAACCGACAAAAACCAAAGATGAGCCGGTGAAATAAGGTACAGCTAAGTTAATCCACACTGCAGACTGAATGGTCATTAACAAGATAATTGGGATTGTTATTGACCTAAATGTTACTAATAGAACGATTGCGATTGCTAAAATACTTAAAAGATTTACAACTTTATTATCGTAAGTAACCGTTTGTTTAATATCATATAACGTCACACTCTCCCCAAGAGAATAAATTTGATCTCCGTAATAAGAGGAGGCTTTACTTTGAACGGCTTCAACGACCGAAAAGGCAGTTTCACCTTCATTAGCGGTTGTTGTATAAATGATAATGCGGCTATAATTATCTGAATAAAACTGCTCAGTAATTGATTCGTCTATATATTCTGGTGGAATGACAGAACCGATGGTCGTTGCATAGGAAATTACACTTGTTACGTGTTCCAGTTTTTTTAGCTCTTCACTTAGTGCAGTTTCTTTTACAACATCACCTTTTGGAACAAGTAGTACGATAGGAGTAAGTTTTCCAAAGGCTTCTTCAATCGCAACGTAATCACTTCCGGCCCGAGTTGAAGTTGGGTGCTCACCGATCCCATAAATAAAGGATGTATTACTTTGTGCCAAAAAGCTAGGGACAATGAGAATACATACGATGATTAAACTTAAGAATCTTAGTTTTACTACACGATTCCCTATCTTTATGATAGTAGGGACTAAAGTTTTATGGTGTGTTTTATCTATCCATTTATAAAAGCAAAGAGTTAATGCAGGTAAAAACACCATTACACTGATAAAGCTTAAGACAATTCCTTTTACTAGATTTAATCCTAGGTCAGAACCGATCTCAAATTTCATTAAAGTAAGAGCAGTAAAACCAAAAAAGGTTGTTGCTGCACTTGCACAAATAGCAGGAAACGATTTTTTTATCGCAAGTAGCATCGCCTCTTCTACATAAGTTGTTTCTTTTCGGTAGTCGGAAAAGCTATGAAGTAAAAAGATGGCATAGTCTAATGAAACAGCTAGTTGTAAAATCGGGCTTACCGATTGCGTAA
>CAZIRM010000103.1:0-8372 GCA_964541705.1 uncultured Bacillaceae bacterium
TCTCACCTTCAAATCGGGCACCAAACTCTGCTTTTGATTCCCGTTTTTTGCTTCCTACTTTAATTTCGGGCATCATTGGTGACCACTTTGCTCTTCTCACGCTCAAATCGGGCACCAAACTCTGCTTTTGATTCCCGTTTTTTGCTTCCTACTTTAATTTCGGGCATCATTGGTGACCACTTTGCTCTTCTCACGCTCAAATCGGGCATCAGACCCAGCTTTTGATTCCCGTTTTTTTCTTCCAACTTTAATTTCGGGCATCAAACCGATGTTCTTCACTCTTGTTTTTGGGCATGAGATTGCAACTTGGCAAAACCTAATCCTCGTTTCAGTTTAATAAAAAAACCTAGCTAAAAATTTAGCTAGGTTTTTCATATTAAGCTTCTTGTGCTACTGGGTATACACTTACTTGCTTTCTGTCACGACCAACGCGCTCGAATTTAACCACGCCGTCAACTTTAGCAAATAAAGTGTCGTCTCCACCTTTACCTACGTTTACACCTGGGTAAATACGTGTACCACGTTGACGAACTAAGATAGATCCGCCTGTTACAGCTTGACCATCAGCACGTTTTGTACCAAGACGCTTCGAGATTGAGTCACGACCGTTCTTTGTACTACCTACCCCTTTTTTCGATGCGAAAAATTGAAGGTTCATTTTTAACATATGAATTCACCTCCTAGGTTTCCCTAATTTTAATATGTTTACCGTATTGTTCACTAATTGACGAGAGTGAGACAACCATTGCTTCAAGAAGAAGCTGAACTTTCTCATAAGTTTGCACATCCAAATCGGTTGGAACCGTGCAGCGGAGAAAGCCGCCATCATTGTCCATATCTATATCAAGCTGAACATTACATAAAGAGTCAATTGCATTAACAGTTCCAAATGAAACAGCTGAAGCACCCGCGCATACGATATCTTGCCCATGTGGACCAGCATCTGCGTGACCGCTCATTTCAAAAGAAACGATTTGTTTTTGCTGATTGCGAGTGACACTTACTTTTATCATCCTTAACCCTTAAGCGTTGATCTTTTCGATCACAACTTTTGTGTAAGGTTGACGGTGTCCTTGCTTGCGACGGTAGTTTTTCTTTGCTTTGTATTTGTATACTAAGATTTTTTTCGCGCGATCAACTTTTTCTACTTTCGCAGTTACAGTTGCTCCTTCTACGAATGGAGCTCCTACTTTAATTGTATCGCCACCAACCATTAATACGTTCTCAAAGCTTACCGTTTCGCCAACTTCAGCATTTAATTTTTCAATGTAGATCTCTTGACCTTCTTGAACTTTTACTTGCTTTCCACCAGTTTCAATAATTGCGTACATTACGTGCACCTCCTTGTTATACTCAGACTCGCCATTTAAGGTGTTATGCAGAGCATACACTTGAAACCTTGTTATGAGCGGTTATAGCTCTTTGGAGGTTATCCAAATAACTAACAAAAGAAATCATACCATATAAAAAATAAGAATGTCAATATTATTCGCCATTAACCTCTACATTTTAGTTAGTTTTGACTGAATTTCTTCAACTTTTCCAAAGTGACGTATTTCAAATTTCTCTGGAGGGAGATTTAGGCTTGGTTGAACGAATAGTTTAAACCCTACCTCTTCTTCTAGTGTAAGTAACCGATCTCCCTTGTCTCCAATTAATTGTTTCTTCACTTGAGGAGACACGTCAATTAGAACCGCTTCTTCTTCAATGTGTTTATATTCTCGTAGCGTACGTTCAATTTGATGAGCAACTGTTTCATCTGAGAGGATTTTCCCTTTTCCATAACAAGTCGGACATGGCATTGATACACTATCTAACAAATTATGTCTCACCTTTTTTCTTGTCATTTCCACAAGTCCTAACTCAGTAAAGCCAACTAAGTTTGTTTTCGTTCGATCTCGCTTTAGCAATTGAGAAAACTCACGAATGACAGCTTTTCTGTCTTCGTCATGCCTCATATCAATGAAATCGATAATAATGATGCCACCAATGTCTCGCAGCCTAAGTTGTCTCGCAATTTCTTTTGCTGCTTCAATGTTCGTTTTTACAATCGTATCTCGCAGATCTAACTTCCCTGTAAACTTACCAGTATTAACATCGATGACAGTTAAAGCTTCTGTTTGTTCAATCACTAAATAGGCGCCGTTTTTTAGCCATACTTGTTTCCGTAGAGCCTTATCAAGCTCAGATTCTACTCCGTATGCAGAGAAAACACTTTCCTTGTCGCGATAATAGGTTAGTCGAGAAGCTAAGTCTGGATAAGGTTCAAACATTTCTTTCATAAACAAATAATCTTTTAGTGAATCAATCACAATCTCTTCAACATCCTCAAAAGAAAAGTCGCGAATAATTTTTTCTAAGATTGAAACGTCTTCATAAATAAGCGTCGGAGGTTTATGCTCTTTCCCCTTATTCCATGTATCATGCCAAAGTTTACGTAAGAAGAATAATTCTTGGGCAACTTTTTCCTTTGTTAGCTGCTCGGTTACTGTACGGATAATCATCCCTTCATTATTTTGTAGTAACTCTGCACCCACTTTCCGCCATTGTTCACGTACATCTTCTGACTCCATACGTTTCGATACACCAACATAACCCCCGTTCGGTAAATAGACGATGTATTTGCCTGGAAACGAGAGAATTTCTGTTAAGCGAGGTCCTTTTTTACCGAAACCTTCTTTTGTTACTTGTACAAGAATTTCTTGCCCTACAGTTACAAATTGGGATATGGAACGATGCTTCTTTTCTTCGTCGGGTTCAGTTAATTGTTGGTACGACACTAACTCATCACGGTACAAAAATCCGTTTTTATCTAAACCGATATCAACAAATGCCGCCTGCATACCTGGTAAGACATTTACGATCTTCCCTTTATAAACATTGCCAATTATTTTGTTTATTTCAGGTCGCTCTATGAGAAACTCAACCACTTTTTTATTTTCGATGATCGCTAGGCGACGCTCGTTTGTTAATAAATTAAAAATAAATGTTTTCAAAAGAAGAACTCCTTCAGGTTGTTTATCTATATTATAAACTACAAATGACCAGCCTATAAAAGCTGGTCCATGTTTGTCTTCATTTATTTTATCTTACAATGACAATGAATTCAATTAAGGAAAAGTGCACTGATAGGTTCATCAGTATATCTCCTCTCGAAAAAAGCGGTAAGAATCTCCTTTTCGGGTAATCCTTCTTTCCTTCCTTCAATTACGATTGAATGCGTAACACCCCGCTTGAATCTTTTTACTACATCTTTGACAAGGATGTTTGGTGCTACCTTTATGATGTCAACCAATTCGCTGTTTACTTCTCGATAGTAACGATCCATTAAAAAACGCATAAAAACATAGTGATGTTGTTTCCACTCAAAATAGTGAGAAAATAATAAAAAAATGAGGACAATCCATAAATTCAAATGAAATGGTAACAGATACAAAGAAATCATTGTAAATAAGAAGAACATAAATAATGACCATTTCAGCGCTATTATGTGAGCCTTGTGAAAAGGGAGTCTAGCAGAGAACAAAAGGTATAATAATTTTCCACCATCTAAAGGCCAAATCGGAAGTAAATTAAATAAAGCAATCATTAAGTTATGCTGAATAAAAATGAGATGGTCAGTTTCAGACCACCATTGGAAATTGAGTAGGAAAAAAGATAATCCGATTAACCAAATGTGTTGCAATGGGCCAGCAAGCAAAACGACAAATTCTTCTTTTAGTGGTCGATTCCCATACTCCTCCACTTCTGCAACTCCACCAAATGGTAGTAATTCAATCTTTCGTATTCTCCATTTATAATATTGTGCAGCAAAACTATGTCCCATTTCATGGATAAAAACAATGGAGAAAACCATCATGACTTCTTTAAAATACCCCGATAGAACGCCTATTCCAATTACGAACCAAAAAAGCGGATTAATTTTTATCTTTTTTATTAGCTGGATTACATTATTCAAATGCAATCACATCTATAGGGTTAATGAATGTTTCACCTTCTTTAATGGCAAAGTAAAAGATTCCATTTTCGTCCCCTTCATTTTTAGTTACAGTTCCAATTTTTTGCCCTACCTCAATATGATCGTAAAGTTCCACATCTACTTGATCAAGCATGGCATACCAGGATTCTCCACCACTGTAATGAGCTACAATGACTACTCTGCCTAACGTCTGTTCTTCGGAGACAAATCGAACCATCCCAGCTTTTGCGGCCTCAATATCAGCGTTTGATGTTTCAATGATGACGCCCTTACTATCATGTTCAAATCCTTGAGCAACCCTTCCACTGGCAGGCATAGCATAAGCAAAATTTGAAGGTGAAGGCTCAATCTTGTCTAGAGCTACGTCTGTCGTTACTGGTAATAGAGCTAGTGGCTTCCCAAATTGGTTTTCATACCAAGTTGCAATTGATGCAAATTGAAACTCTTGTTCAAAGGAATTTTGGACAAAATTGCGTGCTGGTTCAAGTTTTGGTGTTTGCACTCTAAACATAATACCGACAACTAAAAATAAACAAACGGATAGGAGTATTTGCATAACAAAGATATCTTTGCGAAATAATTTTTGTTCCTCGTCTGGATTTGTTTCGACATCATCAAAGTAAAAGTTCGATTGCTCTCTTCCTTCAGAATAACTATTGTCCAAGTACTGTGTTTTTGTTTGTGGACGAGAAATGGTAGTTTGGCTAAGTCTTTTCCTTCTTCTCTCTTGGATTTTTCTTTTTATTTCATCAATCTGGTTTGCCATTACGCTTCATCCCCTTCAATCAACGTTATCAAGAAACTTGTCAAAGCTCTAGTTCTATAAAGATATTAATCTCTAGATAAATTGTATGACTTGTCCTTCACAAATATGATGAAATCGTTTAAACAGCAACAAAAAGCCCGCACCAACGATTACATAGTAATCATAGATACAGGCTTGCCAGGGATTTATTATACAATTCTTCTTCGAATATAAGCACTTAAATAGTCAATGGCCGTAACAACCACAATAATGATGATTAACATCATACCAACTTGCTCCCATGCGCGTTGGTTTGACGCTAAAATAATTGGTGTACCGATACCACCCGCTCCTACCATACCAAGAACCGTAGAGGCACGAACATCAATTTCAAAACGATAAATGGCATAAGACGAAAACTCAGGTACAATTTGTGGGATTACTCCATACCAAATTGCTTGTATTTTGTTTGCTCCACTCGCTTTTAAGGCCTCAACAACGCTCATATCAATTGATTCGATCACTTCAGCATATAACTTTCCTAACATACCAATTGAGTTCACTCCAATTGCGAGGACACCGGCAAAAGGACCAAATCCTACAGAAGCTACGAAGATAACAGCAAACAACATCTCTGGAAACGCTCGAATGACATTTAATATTGACTTCCCGAAAAAGTTCAATTCACAGGACATATTTTTCGCTGCTAAAAAACCGACAGGAATCGCTAAGATCGAAGCCATAAACGTACCAGCAAAAGCAATCGCCAATGTCTCCCCCATTGCACCAATGTATTCAGGAATTCTTTGTTGTACTGTTGGGTCAAAAAACGAATCGAAAAACAGACGTCTAAACAAGCTTAAAGCAGAGGTTTGTGTAGAACTGAAACTTAAGTCTGTTGATGACAAAGCAATATAGTAGAAAAATGTCATCAAAGCTGTAATACATAAAAATTTAATCCAAAATTTCTTCCGACTAGGTTTTTTAATATTATATTTTTGCTCAATATTCATTATACTAACCTCTCCCTTATGCGGGTACTAATCATGTCTATAATGGTTACAGTAATAAATATCATGATGATAATTGTTGATGCATTACCAAATTTAAACATGTTTAATTGCTGACGCAAGATTTGTCCGATACCACCAGCTCCTACAAAACCTAACACGACTGATGCACGCACATTGATTTCAAGAACGTACAACGCATACGAAGTATAGTGAGGTAAAATTTGTGGCATTGCACCGTACCAAATAACTTGGAATACGTTCCCACCTGTTGCGCGGATTGCCTCAAGTGGACCTTTGTCAATTGCCTCTATCGTTTCACTTAAAAGCTTTGATAGAATTCCTAGCGAAAAGAGGAATAACGCTCCAAGACCAGAAAGAGGTCCTAAACCAACAATTGCTACTAGTATAACTGCAAGTAATAATTCCGGTATTGTTCGAAGCACGTTCATAAATAAACGGAAAATGTTGTATACTAGTTTATTTGAATTAATGTTTGATGCCATTAGGAATGAAAACGGCAAACAAAAAATTGCAGCTAACGTTGAACTTAGCAAAGCGATATTCCACGTTTCTAAAAGACGAGTAGAAACAGTTTTATAGTAGCTTAAATTAGGTGGAAATAAGTCGTATATAAAAAAGTCAAGGGCAGTACGGAAACCATATACCATTCTTGTTGGCGAAGCTTGAGAAATAGTGGCTGCAATCGTATAGAGTGTCACAACAATGATTAAGATAATTGTCATTCTTATTTTCGTTTGCTTTGGGACAATTGGGTAACGTCCACTCTTTGTTTTTGTTGGAACTTGTTGTTGCATTATTCCTCAGCTCCTCCAAGTACATCGTCTTCTTTGATTTTACGGCCATATATTTCTTCAAATGTTTTCTCTGTTACAGAACTTGCTGGTCCATCAAATACAACTTCCCCAGCACGCATCCCAATAATACGATCTGCATACTCCATTGCCATATCAATGAAATGAAGGTTTACAATTGTTGTGATATTATCTTCTCGATTAATTCGTTTTAAATCTTTCATAACTATATGTGAAGTTGGCGGGTCAAGACTTGCTACTGGCTCGTCCGCTAAAATAATTTTCGGTTTTTGTGTCAATGCTCTTGCAATACTTACACGTTGTTGTTGTCCACCACTTAATTGGTCAGCTCGAACGTACGCTTTTTCTACAATTCCTACACGATCTAAACTTTCGATTGCTAACTGTACATCTTCTTTTGAAAATAAACCTAGCAAGCTCTTAAATGTATTTGTGTGACCTAAACGCCCAGATAATACGTTACGTAATACAGATGTACGTTTTACAAGATTGTAGTTTTGGAAAATCATGCCGATTCTCGTTCTCAAGCGACGTAATTGTTTTTCTTTGAAGTTTAATGTGTCTTCACCATCAATGATTAATTCGCCTTCTGTTGGTTTTACCAACTGATTGATGCTTCTAATTAACGTTGATTTTCCTGCTCCAGATAAACCTACAACAACGATAAATTCACCATCATTCAGCTTCAAATTTACATTTTTTAATCCTTGATGCCCATTCGGGTAAACTAATGAGACGTTTTTAAATTCAATCATGACTTGACCCCTTTTTTCTGATAAGTATTTTGTTTTTCTTGCTAGCCTCATGTTAAAATATCTTTACTCTTAAAAAAGGGAGAAGCGTTTTATGCATCTCCCCTTTTTGACTTTTTATTATTATTGAGATAATTGATCTTCAAATAGTGAGAAAACTTCACGAACTACATCATAGTCTTCTGATTTTGCATCAGCAATCGCATCCCAAGTATATAATTCATTCATTACTTTTAGCATTTCTTCGTCATCGTTGAACGCTAGGAAAGCTTCACGAATTTGTTGCTTTAACTCTTCTGGAAGCCCATTACGAACAGAGATTGTGTCGTTAGGAATTGCATCTGTATATCCGATAACACGTACGTCTTCCATTACATTTGCATACTCTGCTTCTAAGCGAGTTCTTGCATCTTCAAATGTAGTTGCAAAATCTGCAGATCCTTCTAATAGTGCGATAATTGCACTATCATGAGCACCCACAACTAGCTGGGTAAACTGGTTATCTAGATCCGCACCCATTCCTTGTAAGTGTGCTGCTGGGAATAAGAATCCTGATGTTGATAACGTATCAGCATATGCCCATACTAAACCTTCTCTTTCTAGTAGATCTTCGATTGTATAAATGTCAGAGTCAGCCGATACCGAAAATTGTGCGCGGTAAGAATCTGAACCATTTCGAACAGATTTTAGAATTACTTCTACACCTGCGCGGTCTTCCGCTTGTACAAAACCGAATGGATTTAAAAATCCAATATCAATTTGACCTGTTCTCATTCCTTCAACTAGACCTACGAAGTCAACCATTACACGAGCTTCAACAGGAATTCCTAAAATTTCAGATAGTTTTTCTTCAAGCGGTTTTACCGTGTCAGCAATTTTGTCAGCTTCTTGTGATGGGATGAAACCCATTGTTAATTTTTCAACTGAACCTGTAGCTTCTGATTGACCACATGCTGTTACTACCAATGCCATCATTGCAACTAATACTAAAAGTAAATAATAGCCTCTCGGAATAAATGATGAAAAAAACAATGACTGCTGAGAAACAAA
>CAZIRM010000104.1:0-8304 GCA_964541705.1 uncultured Bacillaceae bacterium
TGGTAGTAACTGTAATTTTTATCAAGTTTTCATAGAACTTTTGACACTACCATTTCTTAAGTTTTGTTGTATCAAACCAGCCTACGTTAAAAGTTTAGCAACCAGCTGTTAATTTTCTGTGAAGTTGGCGATGTTCCTTTATTATATCACACCTTGTAGCCGTCCAAAGAAAGTGGCAACGTCCTGTTTATAAAACAAAAAAAAGAGCAGCAATTAGCTACCCTTCAGAATTTGTTTTAAAGCCCTTCATCATTTCTTTTAAGTAGTCCGTCATTTTTTCTAGGGTCGATGTACCTTCTTTAAATTGTTTGGAAGCCACTACTTGTTCTTTTACGACTTCTTTCGCTTTATTCGCATCGTTTGAAATTTTTTGTGACACTTTTGAAATTTCGACCAGTGAATCACTCACTTCAATATTTGCTTTTACATGATGATCCATGTTCCCCGAGATTGTAGCTACATTTTGATTTATTGTAACTGAATTTGTTTTAATTTCTTCTAGCGTCTCCTTCGATTGTAAAACTACCTCATTACTATATTGTAAATCACCCTTTAATGCCTCAATCGATGTCACTGAACTGCGTGTTAATTCGATATTTTCTTTAATGATTTCAGAGATGCTTGATGCCGATTTTGAACTTTCCTCGGCTAATTTTCGAACTTCGTCAGCGACAACAGCAAAACCTTTCCCGTGTTCCCCGGCCCTAGCTGCTTCGATTGCAGCGTTCAATGCAAGTAAGTTCGTCTGTTCAGAAATCCCTGTAATAACTTTTAAGATCTCGTTAATGTTCGCTGATTCTTGTTCTAGCTTTAAAATTAAGGATTGAAGTTGCTCGGTGCCCTGATTTACTTTTGCAAATCGATCAATCACATTATCAATCGAACGAACACCGTTTTCTGTAGTTTCGATCGCACCTTCCGTTAATGTTCTTGCTTTCTCTGATGCAACCGCAACTTCTTCAATCGATGCGTTTACTTGTTGGATCGTCGCTAATAAAGCTTCAATATTTTGGTGTTGATGTTTAATATTTTCGGTTGTTTCTTCAAACACCATTGAAATATATTCAGTTGCTTTCATTGATTCCGTAGCTGTCGTATCAATGGAAGCAGATGTATCCTTTAATTGCATCGTACTCCCCTGTAGATGACTCACTAGTTTTTGAAGGTTATCCGTCATTTGGTTAAAGGAATCCACTAATACTTTCACTTCACCAACTGCTCTAACAGACACACGTTTGTTTAAATCTCCATCAATAATCGCTTGTGTACTACTAGCCACATCTTTAATTGGCTTAATAAGCATCCGGTATAAGGTGTACGTTGTCATTACCAATATTGATAAGGTGATGATTCCACCAAGTACACGCGTTTCAGTAAATTCAGTAAAGTGTTGAACAAGGTAGAGAATAGAAGATTGCAAGAATAAAATGAAGAATAAACGAGAACTAAGTTTCATAGATTTTTTCATTTTGACACTCCTTTATTTTGATTTATATACTATCATACCTCGGGATAGTGACCATAAAAGTAGACCCTTCTCCTTCCTGGCTTTTAACCTCGATCGATGATTTGTGAATCATCAATATCTTTCTTACAATTGATAAGCCCAATCCATTTCCTGAACTAGACCTGTTACGCGCTCGATCTACGATATAAAACCGATCGAACAACTTAGGAATCGCATCTGCGGGTATCCCCCTACCGAAATCTGTAATACTCACTTCAACCTCTTTGTTAAGATTTTTTAAAGCTACAACTATTTCTCCATTTTCATTAGAATACTTGATAGCATTTGTTAATAAATTTAACCAAACCTGGTCGAACAAATCTTGGTCTAGAAAAACATTACTTTCTTCAAGATCTAAATTGATCGTTAAATTTTTCTCCAACCAGAGTGGTTCAAGTGCTAACACTGCTCTTCTTAGCTGTTCATCTAATCGATAACTCGATGGGTTAAATGGATGGTGTTCAGAATCTAGTGATGCGAGACGTAAGAGGTTGTCACCCAATCTCGATAACCTCGTTGTCTCTTGATAAATAATATCTAAATATTCCTTTTGGTTTTGTGGTGAAACAACTTCATCTCTGATTGCTTTTGTAAACCCTTGAATGGATGTTAATGGAGATTGTATTTCATGCGAGACATCACTGACGAAGTCATCCCTCATCTTATCAATTTTTTCTACCTCGCTAGCCATATGGTTAAAGCTCTCTATTAACTTACCAACTTCCCCATTGCTCGTTTTATTTAAGCGTACAGAGAAGTTACCTTTCGCCATTTCATTCGCTGCAAAGGTTAAATTTTTAATCGGATTTACGATATAAGTAGAGGCCAACAAAATTAAAATACTTCCAACAAATAAAACAACAAATAAGGCAGTCGAGATCATTCGATTATTACTTGCAGCTTCTTTGTCAAAATCGAGTTGAACAAATAACGCATAGTTTTTCCCTTTTGCCGTTACAGGAATTCCGACCACTCGATGAATCCCCTGTAAATTGAGATCAACAAGAATAGGCTCGGATTGTGGTGACTTTAACACTTGTTCGACAGTCTCCACATCGATCGGAAAAAGAATCTCACCAATTGGTTCGTTTGGCTTATCGGCACTATACAGTGTTGTATAAATATCAATATTCGCAATCGTGACCATCAAGTTTTCGATTAATTCTTCTTCTGTTAATTCAACGATTTCAGCAAGTATTTTAGATCCTTTAATAATTTCGTCCTCAAAGGCGATGTCATTTCGATATACAGTTGTTGTAAAAGAAAAAGCAACAATTAAACTAATGATGACAACACCAATAAACGTACAAACAATTCTTGAATATAGATTTTTAAACACTAACTTCCTCCAGTCGATATCCTAAGCCACGAACCGTTGTTATGACCATCGATGGAAACGGGTCTAAACGCTCTCTTAATCTCTTAATATGTACATCAACCGTTCGATCGTCGCCTTGATAATCCAATCCCCAAATTGATTCAATTAATTGGGTTCTGGTAAATATTTTTCCTGGAGTGTTTGCCAACGTAAAAAGCAGTTCGCATTCTTTCCGTTTTAATGCAACGACTAGATCACCTTCACTCACTTCAAGCCGTTCTAAACTAATAGTAATCGTACCGACTTTACATTCTTTCGAGGACGAAACATTGTACCGTTTTAAAAGCGCTTTCACTCTTAAAATCAACTCAACGGGATCAAATGGTTTGACTAAATAATCATCCGTACCTGCTTGAAATCCTTTTACTTTATCTTTCGTTTCAGATTTCGCGGTTACCATTATAATAGGGATCGATGTATAACTCCGGATATCTTCGGTAAGCTCGAGACCGTCTACATTTGGCATCATCACATCAACTATCGCTAAATCAACATAAGCGGTCGTGATGATGTTTAGTGCTTCTTCACCATCGGAAGCTTCTAATACTTGAAAGTTACTATTTTCTAAGTATAAGCGCATAAGTTTTCGAATATGTTGATCATCATCAACAACAAGTATAACATTCATGATTCATCCTCCACCTTAATTCTAAACCATTTCAAGACAAGTTTAAAGCTTTTTTCTAGTTATTCCTTACTACATATTTCCTTTTTAAGAGATACTCTTATCATTGAAATTAGGTAGAATCACAGAACTCTCTCATTTCAATTAAAAATAGCAAATAATTGTGAACTCAAGATGAACAGCGAATTGTACATCAAAAGAAAAAAGCCATAGTAACGATATGACTTTTCATACTCTCTTATTATATTACGAAAACTTTACTATATATAAGAAAATTATTTCTTACATATGAAAATCCCGTTTCATCAAAGGCATTAAAAATTGAGAAGTAGTTTCCACTCATACAAAAACCTAATCCGTTTAGTAACAAGCTTGAATAAAGTATATTTCCATTTAAATCGCTAACCTCTTGGTTCATTTCAATAACTTCTACATCCTCTATTCGTTTTCCAATTAATAAAGAGATATTTTTTATCTCATTTTTGCGCCATTCGAGTTTTACTTCCGGGTTATTGTACCAATCTAGTTTTTCCTTCAAATCAATTTCATTCCAAGTAATCGCAATTTCTCTATCGTTAAACGAACTAAACTCTAACTGATGATCTCCTATGACTAAAATGACAGGACAGTCCGCCCAAAATTCTCCATCAGACACTTCATGTACTGTCCAAACTTCACGAAAACTTAAACCAATTAACGACTTTAACATTGCTTTATGATTTTTTATAAACTCACCCTTATCGTCATAGAAGGTTGGTGTATAGTTTTTTATACCTAACAAAATATTCTTCCTCCGATCCCGTTGTTGTTCTAAATTAACAGTTCAAGTCCAACAGGACAATGATCACTGCCTAAAGTAGAGCAGTAAATCTTTGAATCTTCTATTTGCCCTTTTAATTGATTAGAAACAAGAAAATAGTCAATTCTCCATCCGATGTTTCTCTCACGTACTTTATTCATATATGACCACCACGTGTACGAGTCCGTTTGGTCAGGATACAAATGTCTAAATGAGTCTGTAAAACCAGTCTCGAGGATCACCGTCATTTTTTCTCTTTCTTCAGTTGTGAATCCGGAGTTATTTTGATTGGACTTTGGGTTCTTTAAATCAATTTCTTGATGGGCGACATTCAAATCCCCACAAACGATGGTTGGCTTACGGCTTTCTAATTCAGCAACAAAATTCCGGAAATCATCTTCCCATCTAAGACGATATGAAAGACGCGATAAATCCCGTTTTGAGTTTGGTGTATAAACATTCACTAAAAAAAAGTGATCAAACTCTAATGTTATCACTCGACCTTCTTGATCGTGTTCCTCAATCCCAAGGCCGTATTGGACACTTTGGGGCTCGACCTTTGTGAAGACTGCCGTACCTGAATAGCCTTTTTTTACTGCATAATTCCAATATTGATGGTAACCGTCCAGTTCTAACTCAATTTGACCTTCTTGACATTTTGTTTCTTGCAGACAAAAAATATCTGCATCTACGTGTGAAAAATAATCAATAAATCCTTTTTTCACACACGCTCTAATGCCGTTTACGTTCCACGAAATCAGTTTCATCTTAAAAATTCTCCTTACTAATTGTGTCTATTAAGATTGTAAGTGCCGAATGGATGAGAGGATAAGCAAGTAAAGCCCCAGTACCGTCAAACAATTGAACACCCAAATCAACAAGTGGTCGTTGTTCTAAAAGTTCAGTGACACCAACACTTATTGGATCTAGATTTTTTTGTCCAATGAGAATGTAACTTATTGAGTGTTTAGAAAGTTTATAGGCTAATAAGACAGCAATTAAACTAGCTGGACCATCAACCAGAATGGGTATCCTTCTTTCTGCGGCTTTTAAAATGGCGCCAATCATGCCAGCTATTTCTAGCCCCCCTACTTTAGCTAGGATATCAACTGGATCCTCCGCATTCACTCTTCTCTTGTCGATCAAATCCACATAATCATTCCCTAACACAGAATTCCCTGTAACGATCGAATAGATGATATCTAGACAAGCAGCGTTTGCCATTCCCACATTACTTAAAACGAGACAACGAATTCCACGATTGATCAATTGTTCTGTTACTTCAATCCCAACTTCTATCGCTTGAATCGCTTCTTTTCTCGTCATTGCATCCTCTTGATAAAAATTAGCTGTTCCATACCGAATTTTTCGATCAATTAATTGTTCATAATTAAAGTTCGCGGCAACACCGATGTCAACGACATTCAATTTTGCACCAAATTGATTTGCCAATGCACAGATGGGTGAACCACCAGTTAATACATCATTTAGGAATTCCTTATTACTGTGAAAAGCTACCTCTTCTGCTTGGGTATGAACCCCGTGGTCTGCCGCAAAGAGCAATATACCCGGAGGTGTTACTAAAGAAAAAGGCCTAGACGTAATTTTTGCAATCTGCACAATGACATTTTGCAATGAACCAAGACTTTCGGACTCTCTAGTGATGGTACCTAGGTAGCTGTTCACTTTTTTCCCATTAACCTCATCTATTGGACGGATATTATTTAATGTTTCTATTAACATCGATCATTCGACTCCATTCGTTTTCCTTCCATAAATACTAACATGTTTTATTCAGATGATACATTTTTTTGTTTTCTACGGCATATTAAAAAGCGTAACTCAAAATAAGTTACGCTTGCTACTTTAGACCTTAATCCCATTCTTTTAATGTCTGGATCAATTTTTCTCTTTTCATCTTTAGTGTTGTTTTATGTTGTCGTTGCCATTCATAAAACGCTGCAACCCCAAACAATAATATGCCAGCAGTAAATAGATACAACCACCATGGGAGGTTCCCCCATAGACTTCGTGTTTGCACAACAACTGTTAAAAACAGTGTAACAAACCCCGCAAAAAAGTAGGATTTCACTCGTAATAACATTCCAAAGACGAAAGAGCAAACAGATAGCGATCCAATAATTAATGCATCTAAAACAGTGTTTGCAAATAACGAATCTGCCATTAAAATGATCGCTACTAGCGCAACCGCGAGTGACTGATAGATTGTCACAATTTCTTTATACCCTTGGAAAACAAATGCTTTTAACATACTAATAAAGACCAAGACTGGAAGGATCAAAAGTTCTAGTCGGATGATCATCGGAACATTTACGTTCCCAACAACGATATAGTAAGGAATAAATGCTGATGCTACAGTGAACGTTGTAAACAGTTTTTCCCCTACATTTGACGTTACTCTGGTTATTTGTAAGTATAATAGAAAAACGAGGAACAAGGATGGTAATACTTTCACTAGTAAAAGCTCATGAAATCCTACCCTTAGTTGGAAGGTAAAAAGTAATAGAAAACCTACCATTGTATACCAATCAATTCGGACTGTATCGCTAAATTCATCTTTTCCAATCATATACCTATGTTTAAAGATTCCTACGAGTTGAAGCGATCCAATTGTTATTCCGTATATAATAATTAGTGGAACGATACTTATTTCTATGGTGAACATGAACCAGACACTAACGTAAACCAATAAAGGAACGATGGACATTATTTCTAGTTTCTTAGGAAGTAAATATGAACAAATAACTAACATACAGGTCGCTAATAAAAGCTCAAAACCATGTACTTCAAATGACATTAATGGGAAAAAGCTAATCAACGATAGTGGTACCATGTAGTAAGTCATTCTCTTCTTCCATGCATCAGTAACCATAAATGAGCAGATCATCATTAAGATCGTACTAATTGAAAATGCCTTCCCAGGTGTAAATATACCTAAATCAAAATAAGAAAAAAAGAATACAAGATTAAATGTCACCCACGTCAACCCTACATATAAAAACAGTTTGATTTCCCACTCTCTACTCCTCCTTAATGCACTGTAAAAATAAGAAGGTAGTAATAATAAGAACATATAAGGGGCAAAATCATCGACTACATACAACACCAACACGACGAAAGCAAATAGAACTAGCGCAGCATGAGCCGTCCAAAAAAACGCAAATCTAAGCTGTTCTATTTTCCTTCCTACCCATTCATAAACACATAATAATACTATTGGCATCGATAATAGACTAATAGCCAAAACAACATTATTCGTGTGTAACCGCAGTGGTTCAAGCAATGTTAACATGAAAAAGACCGTCAAGATGGACACAACAACCCAACATTCCTTTAGCTTCGTCTCATATACAATTAAAATTGATATTAATAATCCAACAAAAAACAGGATAGACCGAGTGATGGGATAATCATAAAATGTGATGATGCTAAAAACTAAACTCCCATAATAAAAGCTAAATGCAATAATAAACATCGGATAGAAAAACCGCTTTGAAATATACAACTTAAACAAATAACTAACTACTATCAACAAAAGTGAACTGACCGCCATATGTCCAATAAAACCGACAAAATGGTTCGGATAAAAGTCAAATAGTCGATTATACGAAAGGATTAACGAAAATAACCACGAGATTGGTACACCCCAAACACAAAACGGTTGAACCATGTGATCCTTGTTTGCTCTATAAGTAGCTAGAAAAACAAGGCCATTTATAAAAAAGAAATAGGCACTATGTGTAAATTTCCCTATTAAAATTGTGACCAATGATGTTAGTAACATGATTGAAATCGCGACAAAAAAACAAACCCATTTCATGACTACATGGTCTTTATTATTGAACAAAAATGAGAAAACAAATATTGATACACCAATAAAATAAAAAATAAAATGTAGACTTGCTAATAGGTCTCCAAATTGAACTACCACTAGGCTAAAGCCGTAGTGGATTCCTAAGTACAGAGTTCTAACG
>CAZIRM010000105.1:0-8303 GCA_964541705.1 uncultured Bacillaceae bacterium
AGAGCAAGGTAAAACGACTCTGAACATAAAAGAAGAATACACAATGAAATACTTCAATTCAAATTTCATCATGAAATCGAATGATGTTGTAGATAATAAAGGAGGAAGAAAGAGGGATATTTCATCTATTTAGCGAGGTGATTCACTATAAAATAAGTGTGCGCTTACATAACTTTAACTATAGCTTTCTCATTTGGTGAACAATAATTGATAATATAGAAGCAACGTAATTGAGAAAAGGAGGTTAAATCCTAAAATAATAAAATAGTGGTTGCAATTTAAAGGTTTAGTTTTATGCAAATTCTTAAGCATTTAATCTTTTAATACAATTTTTTATGCTTAAAGTCTTCTCACTTGATGTTACTTTCTATCTGTTATAAGATTGTAATGAGAATAGATTGAGAATCAAAGGTTAACCCTGTTAACCTACTATAAAGAACTATTGGAGGTAAAAATTATGGCAACACCAAACTTAACGGTAAAAGATCTTCGTGTAGCAATTGACGGTAAAGAGATCTTAAAGGGCTTTAACATAGAAGTAAAAGGCGGAGAAATCCATGCAATTATGGGGCCGAACGGTACAGGTAAGTCGACATTAGCTTCTGCTCTAATGGGTCATCCAAAATATGAGGTAACAAGTGGTTCCGCAACATTAGACGGTGAAGATTTATTTGAGATGGAAGTAGACGAAAGAGCACGTGCAGGTCTTTTCCTAGCTATGCAATACCCAAGTGAAATTTCTGGAATTACAACTGCCGATTTTTTACGTTCGGCAATTAATGCAAAAAGAGAAGAAGGCAACGAAATCTCATTAATGAAGTTTATACGCCAATTAGATGAAAAAATGAGCGTGTTAGAAATGGATGAATCTTTTTCACAACGTTACTTAAATGAAGGGTTTTCAGGTGGAGAGAAAAAGCGTAACGAAATACTTCAACTACTTATGACAGAGCCAAAGATTGCGATTCTAGATGAGATTGATTCTGGTCTTGATATCGATGCACTGAAAGTTGTTGCAAAGGGTGTCAATGAAATGCGTGGCTCTGAGTTCGGATGTTTAATCATTACCCATTACCAACGATTACTAAACTACATCACTCCTGATAAAGTCCATGTGATGATGCAAGGACGTATTGTAAAATCAGGCGGACCTGAGTTAGCTGAGCGATTAGAAGCTGAAGGATACGATTGGATCAAAGAAGAATTAGGGATTGAAGACGAGACCGTAGGCCAAGAGGCGTAAGAGCAATTAGAGGAGGGTACGAAATGGATACGAAATTTACAAAAGAATACGTAGCCAACTTCTCAAAAGACGCTCGTGAACCAGAATGGTTCTTAAATAAGCGCCTTGCGTCTTTTGACTTAGTTGAGACATTAGATTTACCGAAACCAGACAAAACAAAAGTCGAAAAATGGAACTTTACATCATTTGATCACCCTACGAATCTTGAACCACAATCAGTAAGTAAGGAAGATCTTCCGGATGTCATCAAAGTTTTAGTAGAAGATAAAGAGCAAAACGTTCTTGCGCAACGAAATGGTTCAGTCGCTTATATTGAAATGACTGAGTCGTTAATGAACCAAGGCGTAATTTTTACAGATTTACAGTCTGCCATACTTGAGCATGGAGACCTTATCCAAAAATACTTTATGAAAGAAGCTGTTTTAGCTGATGAAAACAAGCTAACAGCGCTTCATGCAGCACTTGTTAATGGTGGGACGTTTATCTATGTGCCAAAGAACGTAGAAGTAGAATTACCATTACAAGCGATTTACTCAGTCGATGGAAATAATGGTTTAGTGAACCACGTATTAATCGTTGCTGATCAAAATAGTTCGGTTACGTACGTTGAGAATTATGTTTCTGAAGATCAAGCTGGCACGGTTGCAAACATCGTTGCTGAAGTATATGCCCTACAAGGAGCAACAGTATCTTTTGGTGCTGTCGATAATTTCGCTTCAAATGTTACAACGTATGTTGTCCGTCGTGGCCATGCTGAAAAAGATGCGAAAATTCTATGGGCACTAGGTCAATTTAATGATGGAAATACCGTATCTGAGAACAAAACCTTTTTAATCGGTGATGGCTCCTTTACAGATAAAAAAACAGTGACAGTAGGCACTGGCGAGCAACGCCAAAACTTCACTTCGCATGTTGTCCATTATGGTAAACATTCAGAGGGGTTAATTTTAACTCACGGAGTCATGAAGGACAGTGCTAGCTCCATCTTTAATGGAATTTCAAAAATTGAGCATGGGGCAAGTAAGTCAAATGGAGAACAAACAGAACGTGTTCTGATGTTAAGTGAAAAAGCTCGTGGAGATGCAAATCCAATTCTTCTTATTGATGAAGATGATGTGACAGCAGGCCATGCCGCGAGTGTAGGGCGTATTGACCCTGTTCAAATGTTTTATTTAATGAGTCGTGGTATTCCGAAAAAAGAAGCCGAGCGCTTAGTCATACATGGATTTTTAGCGCCAGTTGTTAATGAAATGCCAGTAGAATCTGTGAAATCTCGCTTAGTAGAGGTTATAGAAAGGAAAGTTCGTCAATGAATGTTCAAGAAGTCCGTAAAATGTTCCCAATCCTTGACCAAGAAGTAAACGATAATCCTCTTGTGTACTTAGATAGTGCTGCAACTTCTCAAAAGCCTATTCAAGTGATTGAGAAAGTGAATGATTATTATCGACGCTATAATTCAAATGTTCATCGTGGTGTACATATACTTGGAACACTAGCAACTGATGAATACGAAGGCGCAAGAGAGAAAGTTAAAACGTTTATCAATGCCAAGTCAACGGAAGAAATTATTTTTACCCGCGGAACGACAACAGCAATCAATTTAGTTGCAGCAAGTTACGGACGTGCAAACCTAGGACCTGGTTATGACATTGTCATCACTCCTATGGAACATCATTCGAATATTATTCCTTGGCAGCAAGTCGCAAAAGCAACCGGAGCGACGTTAAAGTATCTTCCACTCCAAGTGGATGGAACGATCGATCTAGCTGACGTTGAAAAGACGATCACAGATCGAACGAAAATTGTTTCTGTGATGCACGTTTCTAACGTCTTAGGCACAATTAATCCAGTGAAAGAAATTGCCGCAATTGCTCACAAATATGGTGCGATAATGGTTGTAGACGGAGCGCAAAGTTCACCTCATATGAAAGTAGATGTTCAAGACTTAGATTGTGATTTCTTCGCTTTTTCGGGTCACAAAATGTGTGCACCTACTGGTATTGGTGTACTTTACGGAAAGAAAGCTCTGCTAAATAAAATGGAACCAATTGAGTTTGGTGGAGAAATGATTGACTTCGTCGGTCTTTATGAATCGACTTGGAAGGAACTTCCGTGGAAATTTGAAGCCGGAACGCCGATCATTGCCGGAGCAATTGGTTTAGGAGCGGCGATTGACTTTTTACAGTCAATTGGGCTAGAAGAGATAGAAAAACATGAGCACAAACTTGTCGAGTATGCCCAAGATGTGCTAGCGAGTGTTGACGGACTCACGATCTATGGGCCAAAGAAACGTGCGGGTCTTGTTACTTTTAATATAGAAGATGTACACCCGCATGATGTAGCAACTGTTCTAGATGCAGAGGGGATTGCCGTTCGTGCAGGACATCACTGTGCGCAGCCATTGATGAAATGGTTGGACGTTTCGGCAACTGCAAGAGCGAGTTTTTACCTATATAATACAGAAGAAGAGATCGATGCTTTTGCGAAAGCATTAATAAAAACGAGGGAGTATTTTGGCAATGTCTTCAAATAATAAGCTAGATACCCTTTATCGACAGGTCATCATGGACCATTATAAAAACCCACGAAACCGGGGAGAAGTTGATGGGGATTCTTTAAATATAAATATGAATAATCCAACGTGCGGAGATCGTATCCAATTACAGATGAAAGTTGAAGACGGAAAAATTGCAGACGCAAAATTCGTCGGCGAAGGTTGTTCGATCAGTCTTTCATCCGCGTCAATGATGACGCAAGCGGTAAAAGGAAAATCGGTTGAAGATGCGATTGCCTTATCAGAAATCTTTTCGAACATCATGCAAGGAAAAGACTATGATACCGATCGTTTTGATCTAGGCGACATCGAAGCATTACAAGGAGTTTGTAAATTTCCTGCGCGCATTAAATGTGCAACATTAGCATGGAAAGCGATGGAAAAAGGCTTGCAAACGGAAGAAGAATAGAGATTAGCAATTTTACAAGGAGGTTTTTTCCGTGGAGAAAAAAATGCCGGAAATCGGTGAATATAAATACGGCTTCTCGGACCGAGACGTTTCGATCTTTCGCTCAAAAAAGGGTTTGACGAAAGAGATTGTTGAAGAAATCTCGAAAATGAAGAACGAACCGGAATGGATGCTTGAGTTTCGTCTTAAGTCACTAGAACAATTTTATAAAATGCCAATGCCAGTTTGGGGTGGGGACTTAGCGGATTTAAGCTTTGAGGATATTACCTACTACGTAAAGCCATCTGAGAAATCCGAGAAATCATGGGATGAAGTTCCTGAAGAAATTAAAAATACATTTGATAAACTAGGAATTCCAGAAGCAGAACAAAAGTATTTAGCTGGGGTATCTGCTCAATATGAGTCGGAAGTTGTTTATCACAACATGAAAGAAGATTTAACCGATCTTGGAATTATCTTTAAAGATACGGATTCTGCGTTACGTGAAAATGAAGAGATCTTTAAAAAATATTTTGGTACAGTTATACCGCCAGCTGATAATAAATTTGCTGCACTAAACTCAGCAGTTTGGTCGGGTGGATCATTTATCTATGTACCAAAAGGCGTAAAATGTGACACGCCACTTCAAGCTTATTTTAGAATTAACTCAGAAAATATGGGTCAGTTCGAACGTACATTAATTATTGCTGACGATGATAGTTCTGTTCACTATGTAGAAGGCTGTACAGCACCAGTGTATTCTACCAATTCACTTCATAGTGCGGTCGTTGAAATTGTCATTAATAAAAACGCGTACTGTCGCTACACCACAATTCAGAACTGGGCACCGAACATTTTTAACCTCGTAACAAAACGTGCCGTTGCCTATGAAAATGCTACGATGGAATGGGTCGATGGAAACATCGGTTCAAAACTGACAATGAAATACCCAGCAGTTGTCATGAAAGGCGAAGGAGCAAAAGGAACAATCCTTTCGATTGCGATTGCTGGTAAAGGTCAACATCAAGACGCAGGGGCAAAGGTGTTACACCTAGCACCGAACTGTTCATCAACAATCGTGTCTAAATCGATTTCTAAGCATGGCGGAAAAGTTACGTATCGTGGAATTTGTCACTTTGGACGCAAATCAGATGGTTCGAAGTCAAAAATTGAGTGTGATACGCTCATCATGGATAACGAATCAACGTCGGATACAATTCCGTACAACGAAATTTTCAACAATAACATTACACTCGAACACGAAGCGACTGTTTCGAAAGTTTCTGAAGACCAGTTATTCTACTTGATGAGTCGGGGAATTTCCGAGCAAGAGGCAACTGAAATGATTGTCATGGGCTTTATTGAACCATTTACAAAAGAGTTGCCGATGGAATATGCGGTAGAGATGAACCGTTTAATCAAGTTCGAGATGGAAGGGTCAATCGGGTAACCTTTATATATCAAAGGGTTTAGGGGTTTTACACCGTGCCAACTTGGTGGCGTGCCAAGTTTGTGCAAACCCTTTTCGTGCAGAAGGCGAACGTTTAGAGTTCGTCTTCTTCTACTTCCGGCCGAAGAGTTGGTAGCGAGCCAGCGTTAAACCATTTTTTGCACTAGCGGAATTATCCACAAATGATATAATCAAAATAAATGAAATCCTGAATAAAAGAGACACATTATCAAAATAGAGAGAGTTAGTAGACAGTAGAGAAACACTGTCTTTTCTTTTTTTTAGATGTGAATTAGAATAGGGTCTAGGTTCAAGGCGCTTTAATCAGTTCCCTTACCTCATAAAAAAGCATAGAAAGTTGGGTTTAATAAAAATGGATTGGTTTTTACTTATGCTGCTTGGTCTAGTGGCAGCATCATTAGGTAGTTTAATGGGCCTTGGCGGTGGAATCATTATTGTTCCAACGCTGATGATTTTAAGTGGTTATGTTAGTGTTTTGGCTGGAATTACACCACAAGTGGCTGTTGGAACTTCTCTTCTAGTTATGATTTTCACAGGACTATCTTCAACTTTAACTTACCTTAAACAACAAACTGTTGACGTAAAAAGTAGTTTCCTATTCTTTGCAGGTAGTGGACCAGGTGCACTCGTTGGTGTTTACTTTAATAACGGCATTGATGCCAAGGTTTTTCTAATTTTTTTCGGAATCTTCATTATCATTATTTCATTCTTATTGATGATTAGAAAACATTTGAAACCATTAAAGCTATCAAAAACTGGGATAAAAAGACAATATACAACAGCTGAAGGAAAAGTGGTCGATTACGGTTATCACCCAGCTTTAGCAATTTTTATCGCTTTTGTCGTTGGGTTGTGTTCTGGGCTATTCGGAATTGGAGGGGGCTCAATTATGGTACCCGCAATGATTCTGCTTTTTGGCTTTCCACCACACCGGGCTGTGGCTACCTCGATGCTAATGATATTTTTATCAGCAATCTTAAGTTCAATTACTCATATCACGTTAGGCAATATTAATTGGTTATTTGCACTAGCATTGCTGCCAGGTGCTTTCTTTGGTGGTATTGTAGGAGCAGAGGTAAATAAAAGAATTAAAAGTGAAACAGTGGTTAATATATTAAGATTCTTTCTAATAGTGATTGGAATTCGACTTATTGTTCAAGGTGTGATGTAATTTAGAGGAAAAAGTGGTGAAATAATGAAAAAAGCAGCTCTACGCATTCTTCATACAAACGACTTGCATAGTGATTTTGACCATTGGTTAAAGGTGACTGCACTCATTAAAGATAAAAAAGAGGGACATCAAAATGTCTTAATTTTTGATATTGGCGACCATACAGATCGGGTCAATCCAATTACTGAAGCTAGTGATGGTAAAGCAAATATTACCTTGATGAACCAAGTAGGATACAATGGTGCAACAATTGGCAATAATGAAGGAATTACATTTTCAAAGGAATCTTTAGAACGACTATACGAAAAGGCTAACTTCCCAGTAATTGTTGCTAATGTGCTTGATACAAAAGGAGAACGTCCAAAATGGATAAAGCCATATCAAATCATTGTGCTGCCGAGTGGTGTGAAAGTAGGAGTGATTGGTCTTACCGTTCCCTTTTATTCTTTTTACCGTACACTTGGTTGGCAGATTATTGATCCTTTTTTAATCGTTGAGAATCTCCTTGAAGAAGTGAAGCGGCAAGTGGATATCGTTATTTTGTTATCTCATTTAGGCTTAACATTTGACGAACAAATGGCTGAGCGGTTTGAAGATATTGATGTTATTTTAGGTGGCCATACTCATGATGTATTACTTTCAGGGAAGAGTGTAAACAAGACATTAATTGCACAAGCTGGAAAGTCAGGTCAATACGTTGGCCAAGTCGACATTGAATTTGATCTTGATAAGAAAAAACCAGTAGAGATCAGTGCTACTTGTTTGCCTGTTGCTGAGTATAGGGAGGATCGTCAAACAAAGAAACTTCTTTCCGAGATTGCTGAGCAAGAAGTGGTGAAATTAAGTCAGCGAATTGCGGTATTAGAAAAGCCGCTACCGATATCCTGGACCCAAGACTCTCCTTTTGCCCAATTATTAGCGACAGCATTAAAACAATGGTGTCAGGCGGAAATTGGCATGGTCAATTCAGGAGTGCTGCTTGATTCATTAAATGCAGGCCCAGTAACTTCAGGGGACTTGCATCGGATATGCCCACATCCGATTAACCCGGGAAGAGTTATGGTTAAAGGGGATATAGTAGAGGAAACCGTGAAACACGCTTTAACCGATGAAATGATTCATAAAAAGATCACCGGGCTAGGTTTTCGAGGAAAAGTAATGGGGATGATGGTTTTTGATGGGCTGGAATACGAGTCAAGCCGATTAGAAGATGGAATGGTCCATATCCATTCAATTAAAATAAATGGAGTGCCTCTCTGTCGAGAAAAAGACTATTCGGTTGCAACGATTGATATCTTTTTGTTTTCGAAGATTTATCCGCAAATCGCTAAGTCGAAAGAGAAACAATATTATATGCCAGAGTTTCTTCGTGATGTATTACGCTGGAAATTACAGCAAGCTTAAAGACACCATTTTGGTGTTTTTTTTGTTGTTTAGGAAATTATAAAAAAGTCGACCTGTGGATAAGTATGCGAT
>CAZIRM010000106.1:0-8226 GCA_964541705.1 uncultured Bacillaceae bacterium
AAAAACGTAGTGTCACCAACTAACCATCTGAATTATTTAGGTGCGAAAGTTGAGTAAGTAAAAATTTTTAGTGCACTCATAGGAATTGCTAGAACATAAAAAATTTTGTATAATCAGTTCTAGAGCATTTTTGAGTTACTATAGTCATACTAGTGGTCAAAACTGTAATAAATCAAAGAGGAGAACTGAACAACTTTATGGGAAACATTATTCGCGGTATTGTTATGGGAATCACCGATTTAATTCCTGGAATAAGCGGTGGTACTATTGCTATCGTTTTAGGCATCTATCATGAGCTACTCGCCTCTATTAATGGTATTTTTAGTAAAAACTGGCGAAAACACTTAATGTTTTTAGCTCCACTACTCCTAGGTATTGGTATTGCGTTAGTAGTATTTAGTCGTTTAATCGAGTGGCTTATTACTCATCATTCCCAGCCTTTGTTTTTCTTTTTTAATGGACTAATCATAGGAATTATCCCCTTCCTACTACGAACGGCCAGTTACAAACAAACGTTTCGTACAAAGCACTATAGTGTACTGCTACTTGCAGCCATATTAATTGCTGTCAGTGGGTTCATTAATGAAGATACAAAGCAAGTAATTTGGACAAACATAGGCCTTAGTCAGTATATCTTTCTATTTTTTTCCGGTTGGCTAGCAAGCTCAGCCATGATTTTACCAGGGATTAGTGGATCCTTAATTTTTCTGTTACTTGGCGTCTACCCGACAGTCATTAATGCCATTTCAAATTTGAATATTTTTGTTATTCTTACTGTTGGATTGGGGGTATTATTTGGGATATTTTTTACAAGTAAACTTATTCAGTTTTTATTAAGACAATACAACACTTTAACATTTGCAGCAATGATTGGCTTAGTTTTAGGTTCACTCATTGTTATTTTCCCAGGTTTACCTATAACTCTTCTATACACGTTCCTATGCGTTCTGACGTTTATCACGGGCTTGGGATTAGCTCTATCACTTGGTCGCCTTGAACACAAACATCATCGATCCAAAATATCAAAAAAAGGAAACGTGGATTAGCCCATGTTTCCTTTTTGCGTTCTTGCTATTTAGCTAACTTTTATCTCTTGTTGTGAAACAGTCGTTTGTAAGTGCCGATCATAAATGTATGTCGTAAAGAATCCGATTGTGAAAACAAAAATTAAACCGTAAAGAAGAACGTGCATCCCAAATAAGTCAACGACGACTCCACCTAAAAACGGTCCTACCATTCTCCCACCAGTAGCCACACTATTTACAACCCCTTGGTAAAATCCTGCTTTTCCTTTCGGTGCTAACTGATGGGCAATGGTTGGCACAGCTGGCCATACAAACATTTCACCAATCGTGAGAATAATCATCGCCACGACAAACATCAAAAATTGTTCCGCTTGGGCGACAACAAAAAATGAAATCATAAAAATTGATAGCCCTACATAAATTTGTGCTTTTAACGTATGGATCCATTTTTTGATAAATATCGCTAGCAAAGGTTGACCTAACACAATTAATGAACCATTGACAGTCCAAATAACACTATACTGCTTTAAACTTATTCCTAATGCTTGCGTGTGAACAGATATTGTCGATTGCCATTGAACAAAGGCAATCCAACAAAGAATAAACCCAACGCACAGTGTGAGCAACGCACGAAAACGAGCTCGATTTTCAATCGTTGAAGCATGGTCAAAAACCGTTGTTGGTATTTGCTCTTTTGTTTGTTGTACTTTAATTGTTTTAAATCCAAAAGCGGCAACTAAAAAGAAAATCACATACATAAATCCATTTGCAAAGAATACGTAATCAAAACGGACAGATGCGACGAGTCCTCCTAAAGTTGCACCAACAGCGACCCCAACATTTTGCGCAACGTAGATTGAATTAAATGCCTTTCTTCCACCTTCTGGCCAAACTGAACCAGCCATCGCATACATCGAAGGAAATGTAATTCCAGCACCAAAACCTAATCCAACCATTAACACAACGTAATATATCCAACTATGAAAAAAGGCCAATGTAAATGCACTAGTCATTGTAATCGTTATCCCTAGTAAAATTGTTTTGTATCCACCAATTCGATCAAACAAAGTGCCACCGATCAAGTTGCCTAATACACCTGCACCAGCATTTAGCATTAACACCATCCCAGCTACACTTAACGACTTTCCTAACTCTTGGTGAATGTAAATTGTATTTAACGGCCACAAAAATGAAGCACCGGTCACGTTAATTACCATTCCGATAATTAATAGCCATAACGCCTTTGGCATGAACCTCTTCCTCTCTTTATTTCGAATGTCTAAAGGAATTGTAGTTGAATCGCTTCATTTAGGCAAGATCATTTTAAATTTATTAAATTTTCAAATTATAGTAAGCGACTTTTGGTAATGGTATAATAGGTCAAGAACATTTTGGAGGAAAAGAAAATGATTGATTTAAGAAGTGATACAGTTACAAAACCAACAAAGGAAATGCGCGATGCGATGTACAACGCTGAGGTCGGAGATGATGTCTATCGTGAAGATCCAACGATTTTAAAACTAGAAGAAACAGCGGCTCATCTGTTAAACAAAGAATCTGCTCTGTTTGTTACAAGCGGCACGCAAGGAAATCAATTAGCCGTACTTACTCATTGTAGACAAGGCGACGAAGTCATCTTGGATGAAGACTCTCATATTGTTTATTACGAAGGTGGTGCGATTTCTGCGTTTGCTGGAGTTCAGCCGCGTACAATAAAGTCCAATCGTGGAGTGATGGATCCTACTGTTTTAGCCCAAGCGATTCGGTCGAATGACATTCATTTTCCTGACACTTCATTAATTTGTCTTGAAAATACGCACAATCGAGCGGGCGGTGCTGTTGTTTCTCCTGAACAAATGAAAATACTATATCAAGTAGCGGTTGAGCATGGCCTACCTGTTCACCTCGATGGTGCAAGACTTTTTAACGCTTCTGTTGCTCTAAAAAGACCACTGGCTGATTTTTCTGCAGCTACAACAACAATTCAAGTCTGCTTATCGAAGGGATTGGGGGCACCTGTAGGGTCAATCTTAGCTGGTCCCAAGCCCTTTATTGAACAAGCACGAAAATGGCGGAAACGTCTTGGTGGTGGACTTCGTCAAGCTGGAGTATTAGGGGCAGCTGGACTCGTAGCATTAACATCAATGGTTGATCGATTAGCTGAAGACCATGAACATGCTACAATACTAGCAGATGGAATTAAAAACATTGATAATGTCGAGATAATAAATAGTGTCGATACAAACATCGTTTTAATGGACATTGGAAGAACAAGGCGTACAGCTTCAGAAGTTGTTGCGTTATTAAAAGTTGAAGGAATTTTAGGCGTTCCTTTCGGTCCAACAACGATTCGATTCACAACGCATTACGATGTAAGTCGAAAACAAATTGATCAAGCGGTTGAAAAAATCGGACAAGTGATCCGTCAACTACGTTAGTATATGGAAGGGAGATCAACATGAACGAACAACTAGAAACACCGATCATGTTTGGTGATAAGCGGTACCACTCTTGGAATTTCCACTTACGCCAACAATTCGGAGAAAAAGTGTTTAAAATTCCGTTAGATGCAGGTTTTGATTGCCCAAATCGTGACGGAAGAGTTGCCCATGGCGGTTGTACATTTTGTAGCGAAAGAGGCTCTGGTGATTTTGCAGGGGAACGAAAAGATGACCTGGTCACTCAATTTACTACAATTAAAGAGAAGATGCACGAAAAGTGGAAAAGCGGAAAGTACATTGGTTACTTTCAAGCGTATACAAATACGTATGCCCCTGTTGAAGAGCTTCGTGAAATGTTTGAAGTCATTTTAGAGCAAGAAGGTGTTGTCGGCTTATCCATTGCTACCCGACCAGATTGCCTACCGGACGATGTCGTTGAATATTTAGCTGACTTAAATAAGCGTACCTACTTATGGGTGGAGTTAGGCTTGCAAACTGTACATGAACGTACAGCCGATTTAATTAATCGTGCTCACGACTATGAATGTTACGTTCAGGGCGTAGAAAAGCTTCGAAAACACAATATCAGAATTTGCTCTCACATTATCAACGGACTACCTCTTGAAACACCAGAAATGATGATGGAAACGGCACGGGAAGTAGCAAAACTAGACGTACAAGGAATTAAGATTCACTTGCTACACTTATTGAAAAAAACAGCAATGGTGAAGCAATATGAAAAAGGAATGCTAGAATTTATGAATCTAGATGCTTATATTAACCTTGTTTGTGACCAACTAGAAGTCATCCCACCTGAAATGGTGATTCATCGTTTAACAGGCGATGGTCCGGCACAACTAATGATTGGCCCAATGTGGAGTTTAAATAAGTGGGAAGTATTGAACTCGATTGAAGCAGAATTAAAACGTAGAAACAGCTGGCAAGGTAAATTATATAAAAAGGATCGATAAACAATGAAAGTAAAAGGAATACTACCTTTCGCCCGTCAACTTCTTCGTGATGCGATTACTCGCGGAGATGCTTGTATTGACGGAACAATAGGTAATGGACACGATACATTATATTTAGCTCAACTCGTTGGAGAACAAGGCCATGTTTTTGGATTTGACATCCAAGAAATTGCGATTGAAAAAACGAAAAAGAGACTAGAGGACAACCATTCAGCAAATCATGTCACTCTCTTTCCCCAAGGGCATGAAAAAGCAAGTAGCCTTATTGATGCTCGTTTTCATGGTAAAATTGCTGGTGCGATTTTTAACTTAGGTTACTTACCGGGTGGAGATAAATCGATTGTAACAAAACCAGAAACAACGCTTGAAGCAATAAGCTCGATTCTTTCGATGTTAAAAAAAGAAGGAATCATTGTACTCGTCATCTACCACGGACACGAAGAAGGAAAAAAAGAAAAAGAAGCGTTGATGGGGTATCTAGCTTCAATCGATCAAACAGAAGCGCATGTGTTAACGTATCAATTTATTAACCAACAAAACAATCCTCCATTTATTGTTGCGATTGAAAAACGTTAAAAAGGTTAAGCCGTACTGGCTTAACCTTTTATTTCTTTAGTCGACGATAGAGCCATCCATTTAAATAGAAAAACCATGTAGAGCCGCCACCGATTCTTAGTAGATGTTTTGCAATGCTTTTTACATTCTTTTGACCACTAACTTTTTTATCCGCTAGATAGATTGCTGAGAGTCCTTTGACAATAAAAAAGTGAAACTCTTTGTCTTGTAGTTTTTCAATACTTTTTTCTGCTTCAGTTGAAAAATGTTTCAAGCGTTCAACTAGTTCTGTTTCATTCTTATAGTAAAAACAGAAGTTTAAATCGCCACCCGCACGGTCTTCTTCTTGATCAATGAAATAGTCGAGCATAATATGTAATCCTTGAACCCAAGGGAAATAGCTATTAAATACTCGGTCCGCTCCCTCGAGTGAGAAGTCGCGTTGAGTCGCATAAGAAACTAAACAAAAAATTCCTAATGTCGAACCAGCGCAAGCAGAAAATTCATACCAAGTCATTGAAGGCAGTTGTTCTTTGTATGTATCAAACCACTGTTGTAAGCGGGGTAACCGTTCTTCCTTTTTTACGTGTTTATGTACTTGTAAATCGCAATAATAGTTGGCTAGTTGAGTATTGGCGTTAAAAATATGTTCATAGGCCGGTAAGCTTTGAATCACTTTTTGACATGTTAAAACTAATTCATGTAAGTAACCACCATCATTTTGTTCTTCCCGATAGCGGTAGTAATTTTCTAACGAAGCATTAGGTGTTAATGCGTGTAGCATTGAATCGTGTAAGGCACGAAAATCTGTAGGATCTAACGATGTACTTCGATCACATAAATTATCTAGGTAGTCACTAATTGTTTGATATGCAACAATAAATTGGATCGCATCATCAATTTGCTCTCCTGCAAGCAATCCATAGATTCCTCCACCCTCGCAGTGGAAGGTCTTAGACTTAATGCTTGCTAACGCTTGTGTTCTTAGTTCTGGATCAGGGATTTCTTCTGCTTTTTGCTTCCAATGATTTAAGTGTTTATGGACGCGAGGTAAAACTTCTTTATATATTTTAGCCATCATTGTCCAAGGTTTTTTAGGTATGCTCAATTTTTGGATTCTCCTCCTTTAACTCTTCAACAAGTATTTTAACATAAGTCTTCAATAAAAGATTTCGCCACAAGAAATACCTCTTCCTTTTCAGGCTCGTTAAAAAGCTCATGATAAAGACCGGGCCACTCTTTATAAGTTTTATTTGAGATCACTAGGTTGTCAAACCATCTGCGTACCTCTTCTTTTTTTACAATTCGATCATTTCCCGCTTGTAGCACAAGAAGAGGAATATCCGGGAAGTTCTTAGTTTGATCATGACTTTGTTTCATTGCTCTCGTAAGTTCACTATACCAGTGCACAGAAACATTTTTTACTAATAACGGATCACTTTCATCTCTCATTCGTATTGCTTTACACCTTGTTCCTGATCCCTTTTCTAAATTAGTAGGAAACTGTAGCCGTGGTGTTACTAGATTCAATAAAGGTAACATGACCGTTTGTAGTTTTGTTGCTGGTTTAACAAGCCCTAAACATGGAGACGAAAGAATAACGGCTCTAGGGTTTATTTCGCGCTTTAATAGAGTTTGAATGACGGAAAGTCCACCCATACTGTGACCAATCAGAACTATTGGGAGATTATATTGTTCGGCTGCCATGTACCAGTGAGTAATCGTTTCTACGTATTCGTTAAAAGAGTTAATATGACCTCGTTGCCCTTCAGTTAAACCTTGACCAGGTAGATCACCTATAATAACATGGAAATTCTCTTTATTTAATTGCTTCACTAACCACTCATATCGACCATGATGTTCACCAGCTCCATGGACAACAACGACAACTGCTTTAGGCTTTTCACATGTAAATTCCCACATCTACAGTCTTCCCCCTTCTTATTTGTATTCCAGTGTTTGATTCGTTAAAATAATACTAGTTTGAAAATAACATGACTGAAAGGATGACTTCAACCATGATATACCCGTATAAAGGACTTACCCCGAAAATTTCTGATACTGCTTTTATTGCCGACTATGTAACGATTACTGGGGATGTTGAAATTGGTGACGAGAGTACCATCTGGTTCAACACAGTTATCCGTGGAGATATTTCTCCAACTAGAATTGGAGATCGAGTAAATATACAAGATAACTCAACCTTGCACCAAAACTCAGAATATCCACTAATTATTGAGGATGACTGTACCATTGGTCATCAGTGTATCCTACATAGTTGCACGATCAAAAAAGGCGCTTTAGTTGGAATGGGCTCTATTATTCTTGACGGGGCTGAGATTGGTGAAGGTGCATTTATTGGTGCTGGTAGTCTCGTTCCTCCTGGAAAAAAGATTCCTCCGAATACTTTAGCATTGGGGAGACCCGCCAAGGTAATTCGTGAATTAACAGACAAAGAAAAAAAAGAAATGGCTGAGAATTGTCGTGTCTATGTTGAAAAGGGAACTTATTATAGAGGTTTAGTTTCAGAATAGGAAATATAACATTCACTCACCCACACAATCCTTATGTTTATAATTTCAGAACAAAAGTGCAAGTGCCTTGCTCACGACCGACGTGCTCCTGCGATTACTCGTCGCAAAGCTTTCGGGGCAGTCACTTCACTCGAGGGCCGGCAAGCAGAAGTACGCATTTGACTTCAATTGACGGACGGAAGTGACCTCGAGCGAGTAGGCACTTGAGCTAGACATCAGTCAAACTTCAGGATCTTATTCATTCTTACCTTGTAAGAAGCGCAAGCGTCTTGAGCTAGACGGTAAAAAAAACTCAGTTATTTTTAAAATTCTTGCCTCATAAAAGCAAAACCACTCAAAATGAGTGGTTCTAAGCTTTACTTTTTAACTTTTTATTCATTTTTATTTCTAAATCATATGTTTGGTTTCTAAATTGATCAAATTCCTGTTGTATATTTTGTACTAATTTTCTTAAGAGGATACTGAAAAAGACAAATGAACCACCCGAGAAAAAAAAGATATACTTACGAACTGTGTGTTTCATATACAACATATCAAACACATCAGAGTTTGCTTCCAAAGGGCTTAGGTGAAACAGTCCAATAACTATTAATAAGATTCCTACTAGCAAAATGATGTTGCATAAATCTAATGCTTTTTTCAATAATATTCCTCCTCGTATATTATATTTAGTCCCCTATTTCAGGACAATTTCCAATTA
>CAZIRM010000107.1:0-8185 GCA_964541705.1 uncultured Bacillaceae bacterium
TAGTAATTGGAAATTGTCCTGAAATAGGGGACTAAATATAATATACGAGGAGGTTGGGTTAATGGATGTAAATCGCGCAAAACAAATTTTAAATTCACCAAGTGAAATCGAGGTCAAATATAATGGTCATTCGATTTGGATTGATCAATTGAATGAGTCGGAAGCAACTGCTCGTGTACATAATCGTGAAAATCCTAATAATGAAATGACAGTACAAGTAGGAGATTTAATGGAACAATAAAAGGTAAAAGGGAATCATTTAATGCCTATGATTCCCTTTTACCTTTTCTCGAATGAATGAACGAAAGAAAGGATTATGAATTTTTTCGGCTAATGATTGTATGTAATAGCTCTGTACACGCCTCATCGACTAACTGATAGACTTCTTGGAAGTTCCCCGTGTAATATGGGTCTGGAACATCCTCTATTTCTGATTCAGGTAAAAAATCCAACAGACGATTAATTTGTCCAGATTCGTTTAAACCCTTCATGCGTTGAATGTTCCCGATATTTTGAGCGTCCATACAAATGATGTAATCAAACTTCGTTAAATCTGCCACTTTTACTTGCCTAGCTTTCATCCCGGCTGAGTCAATCTCGTTTTCTTTTAAAATATTTAACGTACCTTCATGAGGTTCCCTTCCAATATGCCAATCTCCTGTACCAGCTGAATCAATTTCAAATTTTGTCTCAAGATTTGCATCTTTTACTTTCTTTTTAAAAATTGCTTCCGCCATTGGAGAACGGCAGATATTTCCTAAACATACAAATAAAACTTTAATCACGATTTGTCACTCCCCATATCTTTCATCTATTTTAAAATGTTCTTGTAAACTAAAGAGTTCAAAAAGAAAACCCTCTCTTTTGAGAGGATTTAACATCTTCTATTCAACGTTGGCACCCCAACGAGCTTTATACATCATTATTTAAAGATTTCTTTTTGCTCTTCTTGAATCACCACTAAAATATCTTCAACACTCTTGTAGTCTTTACCTAAGCAGTAACTCTTTATATTGCGTAAAGAACTCCCACTCTCTAAATCCCCTTGAAATATTCGAATAATTTCCTCATCATCACACTCTATTTCTTGTACAAGACCATTTTGACCACAGCAGCAATCACTGTTGGTAAACCTTTCATAGATGACGAAATAATCGTGCTTTGTCTCGTCAGTGAAATACTCACGTGTTTCCACTAAGCTTCGAACGATCACGTCTTCACTTCCATTCTTAGTATTTAATAGCATTAGCACTAATACTATAACACTTTATTGTCTATGATGGGAGAAAAAATTGTGAAAATTGTATTAACTTCTCTTTAAGCAATTGTTAATTTTTTTGACGAACATCAATAACCATACTCTCCTTAATTTTTAGCACTCTCTTATCTTGGTCAATGATGTGAAGCGTCTTTTCAAAGGAATCAATTTTTCTTAATTTTCCTGTTACTGTATTGTATGTGCCACCTGAATAATACGTAACAACAACAGGTTCATTTGTTTGAATAAAATCTGAGATTTGTCGATTTAATTCTTCTAACTGTTGCTCGTCAATCATCGGCTTTGATTGATAATTTTTTTTCTTTTCTAAGTCACGTAACATAGCAACATGTTCTGGCAACATCATTGCTGTCCATTTTATAGTTCCACGATCTCTAATCATTTTATTCCCCTTCTCATTTTACGATTTATGCCCACCTATTAAACGACTACGTTGGATCGCAGTTCCTGCTTTTGTAAACGAGACGGCTCTTAATAGTTTATCTGAGCCATGCTTGTCTCTAACGGCATCCATCACATACCCTAACTCTCGCTTTTTCGCTTTGTTGAATCCGAATAAGCTTAGTTGAAGTTCACAATCATCCACAACATTAGAGAGCGTAACAGATATCTTCCGGACGACTCCTAGTCGGTAATATTTATCAAATAACGTTAAGCAAGCATCGTATAATTCCTTCGTAATATTGGTCGCTGTGTCTAACGTAATTGAGCGATGAAACCCGCCAGTTCGATCATGCTTGCTATACCCTATTCCAAGGCTTACGGTTCTTCCTGCCTTTTTCGCTCGTCTTGCTCGTCTTGCGACTTCTTCACAAATTTCTAAAATAACATGTTTCACTTCTGTAGGATCTTCATAATCTCTAAGTAACATTTGGCTTTTTCCAAAGCTAATTTGCCCTTGCAATATTGGCGCACCTATATCTGATAGATCTACCCCATGCGCGTGGTAGTAAAGTTGATTTCCCATTACTCCAAATTTCTTCTCTAAAAAGGCTAAAGAGGTGTTTGCCAATTGACCTACGGAAAAAATACCTAAACGGTTTAATGTTTTTTCTAGACGAGAGCCAATTCCCCACATTTTGCTTAAAGGTGACACCGTCCATAGCTTTTCTTTTACATCTTCATATGTCCACTCACTTACACCTACTTTTTTCGCTTCTAAATCAAGACAAAGCTTTGCTAGAAGCATATTAGGTCCTATACCAATGGAGCACGTTAATCCAAATTCTCTCAGCATGTCATCTTTCAGTTTATGTGCAAGAACATCTTTCTTTCCCCAAAGTCGCTCTGTTCCTTTCACATCGAGAAAACTTTCATCGACACTATAGGTGTGGATGGCTTCTAGTGGTACATAGCGGTTAAAAAATTGTGTTAGCTTGGTTGAAATATCTAAGTACATAGCCATCTGTGCATTAACAATATGAATTCTTGGATCACTTGGTATTTCAAATAAACGACTACCGGTTGTGATCCTAAATTCTTGTTTCAACTTAGGGCTTGCTGCTAACACAACACTCCCTTGTCTCTTTGTATCGCCAACAACTGCTAAGTAGCAAGTTAAAGGATCTAGGCCTAGTGCTAATGCAGAACAGCTTGCATAAAAGCTCTTCATATCAATACAAAAGATTGTTCGTTGTGGCAATAATGAATAATCAACCATTGTGATCCCCTTTCTACTGTTTATAATTTAAGTATACGAAAAAACAGAACGTATATTCCTATTATATAAGAATGTATGTTCTGTTTCAATTTGAAAAAAATAGAAAATGTATTGCTCATTTTCTATTAAAACCAGTTTTTATTTTTGGTTAAGCATTTTTCCTGCAAGCTTTTCAAATGTCTTTGGAAAAATTTGATAGAACTTTGTTCCTATCCCCATCCAATAAGGTAAATTAATTTCCCGTTTCGGATGGTCGACTAAATCAATAACTTTTTTTGATACATAGGAAGCATCTAACATGTATTTCTCAACATTTTTCTTGTAACTCCCCGTTTGATCAGCTCGATCAAAAAAAGCTGTTTTAATCGGCCCTGGGTTGACAGCACTTACATGAATGTTTGTCCCTTTAAGTTCCATGCGCAAACTATTGGTCATTCCTAAAACAGCATGTTTCGTCGCTGAATAAATACTCGATTTAGGCGTTGCCAACTTACCTGCTTGAGAAGCAATATTAATAATATGCCCTTTATTCCGATCAAGCATTGAAGGTAATACGGCTTTTGTACAAGCAATAAGTCCAAGTACATTCACCTGGAACATCCCAATGATATCTTCTATTCTAGCATCGACAAGTGCATCAAAAACTCCGTAACCAGCGTTGTTAATCAACACATCAACCTTATGCTCTCTTAGGATCTGTTCAAACGTTTTTGTCACTGCATTTGAATCACTCACATCAAGTGTAAAATAAGGGGCAACAATTCCAGTTGTTTCTAAAATATCTTCACTAAGTTTTTGTAACTTTTCTGTACTCCTTGCGACTAAAATTGGAACATCTCCTCTAATAGCAACATCTTTAGCAATAACTAATCCAATTCCACTAGAAGCTCCTGTAATAACAATCGTCTTTTGCTCTGTAACATTATTATTCATCATTCTCTCCGTTTCTGCTATTCATATGTAGCTTGCCTATTACTTCTATTGTATAATAAGACTACTGTGAAAATAAGTATTGACATAAAGATTATAAATGTCAGATAATTATAAAAAATCATTAATAAGATAAGCGTTGAAAGGGACTAGTAAATAAAAACGAGTGTGAAAGAGAGTGAGGTTCATGGCTGAAAGACCTCATCATACATCGCTATTGAACCTACCCTAGAGCTGTTAGCTAAACCTAACCGTGACCTAGCGATAATAGGCGAAAGAGGACATTTTTATAAATGTCAATGAAGGTGGTACCGCGGAAACTTCCGTCCTTTTTTTAAGGATAGAAGTTTTTTTTATTTATAGGTTAAAAATATTAAAAATTGAAAAAGAGCATATAGATCATTCGTCAGCTAAGTTGACAAGAGTAAAAGAGCAACAAAGTATTAAAAAAGCAAGATATTATTTTCTAAAAAGAGGGATTTACTATGAGTAAACAGCGAATTGTTGTAAAGATCGGAAGTAGTTCATTAACCAATAGCCAAGGTGGGCTTTGTAAAGAAAAATTAGTTGAGCACACAAACGCAATTGCTTATTTGAAAAAAATGGGCCATGAAGTTATCTTAATCTCATCTGGAGCAGTTGCTGCTGGATTTACTAAACTAGGTTATCCCACAAAACCAGTAACAATTGCTGGAAAACAAGCAGCGGCAGCTGTCGGTCAGGGATTACTCATTCAAGGATACACTGAGGCCTTTCAAGCTCATAACATGATTGTTGCTCAGCTGTTGTTAACTAGAAATGATTTTTTAAGTCAAGAACAGTACAACAACGCGTATGCAACACTTTCAGAGCTATTACAGCGTGGGATCATCCCAATTATTAATGAGAATGACTCAACATCAATAGCTGAGTTAACCTTTGGTGATAATGATATGCTTTCATCACTTGTTAGTGGCTTGGTACACGCTGACTTTTTAATTATATTGACCGACATAAACGGATTATATGACGCAGATCCACGAAAAAAGCCAGATGCTAAAAAGTATCAATACCTTCCTACGGTTACTGACGAATTACTTGCTCAAGCAAAATCAACAGGGTCAAAACTTGGAACAGGTGGAATGCGTTCAAAAATAGAAGCAGCAAAAACGGCTCACTCTTTAGGGGTCCACGTCTTCATCGGCACAGGAGAAGGGCAATCAAAACTAAACGATATTATTGAAGGGAAAGGGAATGGCACCTATATAGGAACGAAAAAGAAAAAAGGAATAAAAAATAAAAAGCAGTGGATCGCGTTCCACTCAACAACAAATGGAAAAATAACGATTGATGATGGAGCATTTAATGCCGTCTTAAAAAAAGGAAAAAGTTTACTTCCAGTAGGGATTAAGGAAGTTCACGGTTCATTCAAAGTAGGCGATGTCGTTGAGGTTATTAATGACAAAGGAAAAATTGTTGGAAAAGGGAAAATTAACTATTCTTCCGAACAATTGAATAAAATTAAAGGAAAAAGTAGTGAAGATGCAATGAAACTAACAGACTGCCCATATGCAGAAGCAATTCATCGAAATCATTGGATTACATTTTAAATAAAGGAGTGGGAAAGATGAGTGAATTAGTAACAAAAGCTAAAAAAGCAAAACAATTAACCGCAAAGATTGGGGCATTGACAACAGCAGAAAAAAATGAGGCGTTAAAACGGATCAGTGAGCAACTCCTCATTGATACAGACTATTTATTGGAAGAAAACAAGAAAGATTTACAACGCGGAAAAGACAACGGGATTACCGATTCCTTACTCGACCGTTTAAAATTAACAGAAGCGCGTATTAAAGATATGGCTTATGCGCTTGAACTGTTAATCGAGCTTAAGGATCCCGTTCGTGAAGTCATTTCCGAATCTAAACGACCAAACGGTTTGGTACTTAAGAAGGTTCGTGTTCCTCTTGGCGTCATCGGAATGATTTATGAAGCTAGACCAAATGTAACAGTTGATGCAGCAAGCCTTTGCTTGAAAACTGGAAATGCGGTTTTATTACGTGGTAGCTCCTCTGCTCTTTATTCAAACAAGGCATTAGTCGAAACAATTCATAGAGCACTAGACAAAACTGCTGTTCCGAAAGAAGCGGTGCAACTTCTAGAAGATACGAGCCGAGAAACAGCAGAGAAAATGTTTAAATTAAATGAGTACTTAGATGTACTGATCCCACGCGGTGGCGCAACACTTATTCAATCGGTAGTAGAAAAAGCATCTGTTCCAGTTCTTGAAACAGGAGTAGGGAATTGTCATATTTATATTGATGAAACAGCTGATGAAAACATGGCTATTGATATCGTCGTAAATGCAAAAACACAACGTCCATCTGTGTGTAATGCAGCTGAGACTGTGGTTGTTCATAAAAAATGGGCAGAGCAGCATTTTACACAGTTAATTGATGCGCTAAAGGAAAGAAACGTAGAGCTTCGTGGGGATGAACAAGCGCAAAAATTAGATAACCGCCTATCATTAGCAGTTCATGAAGATTGGGGAACTGAGTTTCTCGATTTAACACTCGCTGTCAAACTAGTTGACTCTGTCGATGAGGCCATCGAACACATCACCACATATGGATCAAAGCATTCTGAAGCAATCGTTTCTAATACTGATGCTAATGTAGAGAAATTCTTTACATTTGTTGATGCTGCTGCACTTTACCATAATGCTTCTACTCGTTTCACAGATGGGTTTGAATTTGGATTTGGTGCAGAGATTGGGATTAGTACACAAAAACTTCATGCGAGAGGACCAATGGGCTTAGAAGCATTAACCTCATCAAAATATATCATTTTAGGTACAGGTCAAACGCGTAATTAGGAGATGAACAAATATGTTATCACATAAAAAAGTTTCATTTATTGGAGCAGGAGCAATGGCAGAAGCGATGATTTCAGGCTTAGTAAAAAACGAAATACTCTCTCCTGGACAAATTTACGTAACAAACAACCATGAAATTGAACAACTGAACAATATAAACAAAAAGTATGGTGTGCAAACTTTTTTAGATTTAAAGGTCATAGAAACGATGGATGTCATTATTTTTGCGGTAAAACCGAAAGACATTCAAAACTGCATTGAGGCGTTAAAAGGCTTCACGAACAAAAGTCAATTGTTCATTTCTGTAGCTGCAGGGGTTTCAACAAAATTTATATCAAAACAATTGGGGCACAATGCACCTGTCGTTCGAACAATGCCGAATACATCTGCATCGGTTGGTGCTTCCATGACTGCAATAACTCCTGGGGTGACTGCTACTCATACAGATCTTGAAGTCGCTCGTTTACTATTCAAAGCCATTGGTGAGGTAGTGACGGTGAACGAGGATCAGATAGATGCAATTACAGGTTTATCAGGAAGTGGTCCTGCCTACATTTATTTCCTAGTTGAAGCTCTAGAAAACAGTGCAAGAGAAATTGGCCTTGATGAGGATCTTGCAAAACAATTAGTAGCACAAGTACTTGTTGGAGCAAGTAAAAAGTTACAACAGTCAACAGCTTCTTCCAAAGAATTATATAAACAAGTGATGAGTCCTGGAGGAACAACAGAAGCCGGACTGAATGTACTTAAACAACATCAGTTTCAAGAAGCAGTCATTGCTTGTGTAAAAGCAGCAACGAACCGATCGAAACAATTAGGAGAACAATTTCATTTATGATTTCTAACAAAACGCTTAAGTTGAAGGTAACTTAAGCGTTTTGATTTCTTCCTAGAAAGAATTCATCTTTTGTATGAAAGCTACAACTTTTTAACAGTGGGCTTTCTTTAAGTTTTACAGTCAATGTATTTAGTAAACAAAGTAAAGATTCCTGCTCTTCTTTATCGATAATAAAGCGCGCACCGTATTCAAAAAATGATTCACCCTCAGATTTTCTCAAGATTTCTCCATCAAGCTTTAGCGTTTGATCCAAAATTTTCGTTTCAAACAAATAAAGTATTTTCCTTTCATCCGGTAAATCTAAATCTGATATAAATCTAAGACCACCTGCACTTATATCTTGAATATAGATTGGTGCAAATTTTTCGCTGTGAACTTCTCTTCTGCCTAAAGAATGAATCATTAATTTTGCATATAAAGGGTGTTGAAACTGTATTCGCTCATGTTCCCTTCGCTCTCTTCCAACATAGGTCATTTTAACACCTCAAAACAAATAATGTAAGAATCATGACTCCTTATTTCATTATACCTTAACTCCACAGAAATAAATGGATAAATATTACTAATTGACTCAACTTTCGCACCTAAATAATTCAGATGGTTAGTTGGTGACACTACGTTTTT
>CAZIRM010000108.1:0-8028 GCA_964541705.1 uncultured Bacillaceae bacterium
GGAAAATCCTTGTTAATACAACATTTTTTAGTTATTCAGTAGACTCTAAGTAAGATTAATTTATCGAACGACAAAGGTCGCCAAAAAGCCTTTTCAAAGGTAATGAAATATCTTAATTATTTTCAATATGTAAAGAAAATCACACTAAATAATATAGAACCATTCAAGATATTTGGTGAAATGAGTAATGGGTAGCACATTGGATAAAATCCGACTTTGAAGACATCCTAATTAAGAACACGATTTCCTTAGTCGTTCAACATTCATAAAAAGGATGTGCATACGGTGAATCATCTAAACCAACTAACGTTAATTGCAGATATTTTAAAAAACCAGCAAGCAGAGAAAACGGGGACTCAAGACGAATTTGAACAAATTCAGCGGTTAGCTCAATCTTTACAACAAAACAGCAATGTCGATTCAAACATCCAACATTTACTCTCAAATATCGAACAATACTGTACAAGTGGTCACTGTCTCGAGAATACTGATAGCCTGCAGAGTTGGATTACCTCGATTGACTCTGTTATTGATAGAGGATAATGTAGTTTTTCCATGAATTTCCCCGGAAATATGTCATTCAATTTAAAAGACTATTTCAGGAAAAAAGCAAAAACCGACTCTCGTTTTAATCTTTTAAAGACAGGAAAACGGACTTTAAAAGTCCGTTTTTTGTTTTAATAATTTATCTAAATATGTTAACCAGTGTTCAACTTCTTTCATCTCTAATCGTCGATAGTGCCAAAGAACTGAAAAAATTGATTGCGCGACCACATACCAATGCATTCTCTTGCTTAACTGATCATCAAGCATAATCCCATAATGATCTAACCACTCTACCCAATTTGTTTGCGGAATGTACAAATATAATAAAATTCCAATATCTAATGCTGGATCAGCCACCAATGCGCCATCCCAATCAATTAAATACAAATCGCCTTTTGAACTTAGCACCCAATTATTATGATTCACATCTGCGTGACAGACAACGAAATTGGGATCTGCCACATCTTGGATATGTTTTTTTAAATACTCTATTGCATCACGCAAAACGGCTTGATTTAGATAGTTTTCTTTAACAGAGTTTGAAATATCTTCAACAATTGATTCGGGTGTTAATGGTTTGTTCCCTATTCTTTTAAACATTTCAAGGAGGTCTTTTGAACGATGGATCTTTCCTAGTAACTTGGCTACTTTTTGTTCCTTCATCTCATAAGACTTAAGTTCACGCCCATCTACCCATCGTTGAGCCGTGATGACGTCACCACTTTCTAAACGTCTAGTCCATAGTAGCTTAGGAACAATGCCTTCTGCAGAAAGCACAGCTAAAAACGGAGATGAGTTTCGCTTTAAAAATAGCTTCTCTTCATCACGTTGTGCATAATATGCTTCCCCAGTTACCCCCCCAGCAGGAGTTATCTTCCATCCATCTCCTAATAAATGTTTCAAAAAATCCACCCTCAATTTCCTTTATTCTACAGATGTCCAGTTTAATTTAAAATACTCAACAAATTCTTATAATACTAGTATAACGCATATTTTGTAAAGAACATATGAAAAATATCGGAAAATGCAAAAAAATGCTAACAAATATTTCGGCGCTACAACATACGCGGAAGTGACAGCGACATTCTCACAAGGGGCCCAATTACTTGTCACAAGGTTTTATTGTTATCCAATTACTGTAAGACACTAACTCGATTTGGTAAACTATCTGACTTAAGAATAGTATGAATTTAATTGACAGAAAGCGAAATGTAAACGTAAACAAATCATCAGTTTTACTCCAAGTCTAATTCTTCTTGTTGAAATTCTCTCCTCTTTGAAGCAACCGTTTGACAGCATTGAAGCAAGTTTTGACTAAATTTTAATTGTCCTGTTTTTAAGGGTGAAGAATTATTTCTCATCTTTTCTACCCAGGTGTTTATACTTCTTTGATCAATGAATTCAATTTGATTGGGCCCCTTATTTATATCAATATATCCTTCTTTTGTTATGACATTTTTTTTTATGTTCATTACCTGATCTGAATCCTGCATAATTTTGGAGACAATGGTATACATTCGATTTAAAGATAGAATAGGATTGATAATCTTTTTCTTTTGATCCCCGTTCAATTCAGTCCAATACCGTTCAGACTCCGTTTGATAGATATTTTTTTTCGTACTTTCAAGAATAACTAAACACCACACATCCGTTGGTGATATTAACAAAATATCGAATTGAATAACTGCTTTTGGGTACATTAAAGTTGGTTTATATAGGACAAGATAATTGTCAGGAAAGGTTTTACATAACCATTTCAATGTTGAGTCTTTCCTGTAATTAGGATCTAGAGTAGATTTTTCTAATATGGTTGAACTTGCCCACCTTAACTGGAAATGAAATAATTCTTGATAAAAAGTTTGTTTCAATTCATCCAGCGTTTTCAATTGAGTAAGATCTGTTTTTACAGTTGGTAAGTCTGCGCTACTTAGAAGATCTTTTTTACCTTTTAAAAAAGGTAAATGATTGAATATTGATTCTTTTTTCTTTCCGGATAATAATGGTGGTGTCTGTTCAGTTATTAACGAAGATGACCATGCCAACCTTAGACGCTCCCAACGCTCTTTTTTCAATCTCGAGAAGTGACTTTGGTACCGAAAAATATCATATTGGTAGCGTGACACATAATTATCAAGCTTTATTAAATGAGCCAAATACACACCTCCACTACATCGTTATCATAAGGAAAAGTTACTAACTAAACTATATCATATGAATCTTTTCAAGAGTACAAATAATTAAGGCATGATTAAGGTTATGGGCCATTACCCAAAAAGAATTGCATCCCAATACAAATAGTAGGAATTAAGACAAGAAATATGATACACTTGTTTTTATACAATACTAATACCGATAAGTAAAGGAAGTGTTAATGATGCGTGTCGTTAATAATATTGCTGATTTAATTGGCCAAACGCCGTTAGTAAAACTTAATCATCTTCCAAGCGATACTGGAGCGGATGTCTATTTAAAACTTGAATTTATGAATCCAAGTGGAAGCGTAAAAGATCGGGCTGCCTTTGAGATGATCATACAAGCTGAAAAAGACGGTTTGATCAAAGAAGGTTCAACTATTATTGAGCCAACCTCTGGTAATACAGGGATTGGTTTAGCCATGAACGCTGCCGCACGTGGATATAAAGCGATACTAACAATGCCAGATACGATGTCAAAAGAACGAATTAACATATTGAAGGCATATGGCGCTGAAGTTGTGCTTACACCTGGTGATGAAAAAATGCCTGGAGCGATCGCAAAAGCCCATGAGTTAGCGAAGGAAATTCCGAATAGTTTTATGCCTATGCAGTTTGAAAATGATTCAAACCCTAATGCTCACCGCAAAACAACGGCTGTTGAAATTAAAGAAGCATTAGATAGCATCGGCAAGTCATTAAACGCATTTGTTGCCGCCTCCGGTACGGGTGGTACAATAACTGGTACTGGTGAAAAACTTAAAGAATTTTATCCAGAGATTTCTGTCCATGTTGTTGAACCTGCTGGCTCACCAGTTTTATCCGGTGGTAAACCAGGACCACATAAGTTAGTTGGAACGAGTCCTGGCTTTGTCCCTCCAATCTTAAATGAACAAGTGTATGAAGAAATATTAAAAATAGAGGATGAGGATGCCTACCGTATTACGAGACGTTTAGCTCGTGAAGAAGGGATCCTTGTTGGCCCTTCCTCAGGTGCAGCTTGTTTTGCGGCACTTGAAGTAGCCAAACGCTTAGCACCTGATCAAGTTGTTGTAGCAATCGCCTGTGATACCGGTGAACGTTATCTATCTACTGATCTGTTTGAATTTGAAACGGAATAAAACGAAAATGGCAGCGGGATCTACCGCTGCCATTTGTTTATTCATTTGATTGCTGTTTAGAGTTTGCTAATTCATCTGTTAATTGATCAATACTTGATTTAACGTTTCCTTTACCAGAAAAGTTCTCAATCAATTCTTTAACATCAATACCAGAAGATGCTTTTAACGATTCTTGAAGTGTCGACATTAAGTTCGTAGCGTAAGCGGATATTTTGTTCGCCCCTCCATTTTCTCCACTCGAACCAGTATCCACAACTGTAATTTTGTCAATATTAGCTAGTGGACTAGCTACTTCTTTTGCGTAAGATGGTAACATGTTTAAGACCATATCAAGCATGGCAGCCTGACCATACTTCTCATAAGCTTCCGCAATCTTTTGTTTCGCTTCAGCTTCTGCAAGACCTTTAAGGCGAATAACTTCTGCTTCTGTTTCACCTTTTGCTTTTTCTGCTTCTGCTTTAGCTAAACCGTCAATTCTAACTTTTTCCGCTTCTGCTTTTGCCATTGCTTCAATACGATATTGGTGTGCATCTGCTTCTGCTAATTGTTTGCGTTTTTCGGCTTCTGCTGCCTGTTCAACCGCATATCGATCGGCATCTGCTTTCTTTTTCACTTCTGAATCATACTGACGTTCTCTACGAGCAATCTCTTTCTCTTCTAACTCAATTTGTTTTTGACGCTCGATGATTTGGATTTGCATTTGCTGTTCCATTACCTCTTGCTTCGATCTTGCTTCCTCTAAGTGATAGGCTTGGTCTGCTCTCGCTTTCGCTACGTCTTGTTCTCTACGGAACTCAGCCACTTTTAGTTGATTAATCTTCTCTGCTTCAGCGATTTCTGTTGCTCTTTCTAACTCAGCACGTTTTCCTTCTTTATCGGCTTCAGCACGAAGAATTCGCGTTTCCTTATCCGCAACTGCAGTCGCAATATCAGCATCACGTTTCACTTGCGCAATTCGCGGTTTTCCTAGTGATTCTAAATAACCATTTTTATCTCGAACATCTTTAATTGTAAATGAAACTATGACTAGACCCATTTTTGCTAAATCTTGCGAAGCAACTCGCTGAACTTCTTGTGAAAACTTTTCACGATTTTTGTAAATTTCTTCAACCGTTAAGGAACCTAAAATTGATCGTAAGTGACCTTCCAGTACTTCTTTTGCCTCATTTTCTCGATCACCTTTTGTTTTTCCTAGAAATTGTTCAGCTGCTGTCGCTATTTCTCCAATTGAACCGCCAATTTTAATGATTGCAGTACCGTCAGCCATAACCGGTACTCCTTGTTCCGTGTATACTTCTGGCGTGGAGACGTCAATTTTACTAGATAATAAACTTAAGGAAGCAGCTTGTTGAAATACTGGTAAGACAAACGTACCTCCACCTCTGACAATTTTAATCTTATTACCCGACTCATCGACATTTACATTCTTAGTTCCTAAATAACTTCCTGTAACAATTAATGCTTCATCTGGACCAGCTGTACGATATTTTGATACGAATACTCCTATTAGAGCTAAAACGATCACTACAGCTATACCAATAATAATTAATAATTCTGGTGCTACCACAATACATTCCTCCTAAATTTTCATTTATATTTTTTCATGTGGAATCACATGTAAAACACCGTTGGTTACTTCAATTACTAAAACATTAGAACCATAGTCAATCTGTACTCCTTCAAAACTAACCGCACTTTTCGCAATGTTGCCTCCGTTACCTTCAAGGATTACTTCTCCATAGCCATCAACAGGAATCGATACAATGACTTTACCGACTCTGCCTTTCAAGTCTTGCTCAGAATAAGCAAGTGTAGATTCAGCTTGAGATAGTGGAATAAGGATAAAAAGATTTAATAATGTTACTAAGATGAATGCTAAAACAATTGAAATAATAAAAACTACTATGCTATGTATTGACGTAGCTTTTTCTAAAATGTAGCCACTTGCGCTTGTAAAGGTTATGAAAGCTAACACGAGCGTAAGATTGATAGGTCCTTCGGATAAAGCTTCAAAGATTCCTTCTAGAAGATCTCCAAATAATATATAAAGAAACGTAAATACCCCTCCAAAAATTAACCCAAATAAATAAATTGTTTGTAGTTGATATCCGAATAGTTCCATTTTTAATCCTACCTTCTTTTGTATTTGCTAGAAATATGTATTGTGAGTTCTTACTTACATACGAATGACTAATCCACTAGGTTTCACTTTTCTAAATATGTAGAAAAGTGTCACTCTCTATATGTTCGTGATAGATGCATAATAATCCTTGTTTTATAAAAAAATACCTTTTATATACGTATCAACAAAGTTATGTGATTATTCGTACATTCAATGAATTTCATAATACATTATCCTCGTCACTAGGATCAACATACAGTTGTATCGAAACCACCAGCGGACTATATGTTGATTTATCTGACTCGTTTTTGGTAATTATGATATTCATTCATTGCAAAAAACCCTTAGAAGTTTAAACTTCTAAGGGTTTTTTTAGTTTTTCCTTATTGTCTTGAACTAATAGATAGCCCACAAATATTGTCCCTGCCGTTGATAAACCTGCAAAAAATAAATACACCGAAAATACTGTATAGTATTCTAGTAAAAAACCACTTACAAATGTACAAAACCATGCACCAAAGCCCTGCCCAAAAGAAGCAAATAAAGACAAAGCCGTTATTTTTGTATCCTCGGGTGCAATACTTCGAACATATTGTAACGCTGCAGGGATAATTAATCCCACTGAAAATCCGTGAGCCACAGTCGTTATATAGATAAGAAACGGAGTTGGTTCAAACGAGTAGAATAACCAACGAAAAATTGAAACAACAGCTGCTAAGAAAATTATTTTTAATAAACCGAGTTTTTTAATCCAACTTCCTGCCCATCTCATAAAGGGTACTTCGCTGCCAGCAGCAAACAAAAAGGCAATGCCTACTCCTGTTAATGAGCCACCTACATCTTGAAGTAAAATACCAAAGTACACATTATTTGCCGAAATAGGACCGAAAAGGAAGAAGGCTGCAAATAAAAATATTACAAACTTTTTATCCTTAAACATCGTACGCATCCCTGAACGCAAACTGACTTTCATCATATTACTCTCTTTTGGCATCTTCCTAGAAAAAAATGCACAAATCCATAATGTTAACGCAAAACTGAAAAAGATAATTTTTAATCCAAGGATATCAGATAAACTACCCATGGTTAAGACAGCGAGTGCAAATCCCGCTGCACCCCATAAGCGAATTTTCCCGTAATCGCCTCCTGTCTTATGGACATAGTTTAGCGTTAAACTATCTGATATAGGAACAATAGCCGCTTGAAATAGAGCTACTAAACCTGCAATGACAATAAAAATATAATAAGTTGCAAACATCGTATACAATAGTCCCATCAGACCTGTGAAAATAATTGCAACAGATAAAATCTCTCTAGGTTTTCGTGTATAATCACTTACCATTCCCCAAAACGGTTGAGCGAAAATCATGACAACCGGGCCAACAGACATAATTGTCCCTACCTCGCCTCCCGACAAGCCAACTGAGTCCCTTAAATAGACACTTAGTAACGGAAACAATGACCCAAAACTAAAAAAGACTAAAAAGTAATAACTACTCATATTTACATTCATGTTGTTTTTATAATTCATCTTTTCACACCTTAACTTTTGCTTGTTTATATACTTTCTATTACTACCAATCTATCATCATTTATCCAAACAGAATGATTGTAAGCTTTGCGAAATGTTTGTAAATGTTGTAAAATAATCATAATCGAGTATACATGGATAAAAATGAACAAGAAACTCCATGTCCTAGGATATAATTGCGTTTAGAAAAAAAATTCAAAAAAAAGCGTATAAAGCTCATCAACTACCCATAAAAATCAATTAAACTTCATTTTTGTTAAATTTGTAAATGAAGAAATGAATGAATAAGGAGTGGTTTTTTGAATACTTCAACTGATCGTATGCTGACCCGAATAAAATCGATTTACCTCTATATCAAAAAAAGGGGGACTGTCACAACGAATGAATTAGTTGAAGAGTTTGGTATTACGCAACGCACTGTTCAACGAGATTTAAATGTACTTGAGTATAACAATCTCGTACCGCATGAGCTGGCCAACGTGCATGGCCTGGACGGCATTCGGTGGTTGCTGGAGG
>CAZIRM010000109.1:0-7905 GCA_964541705.1 uncultured Bacillaceae bacterium
ATGGTAGTAACTGTAATTTTTATCAAGTTTTCATAGAACTTTTGACACTACCGTTTACCCCTCCTCAAATGGACAACTTACCCTAACATATGAGACAAGGGAAGGATTTATGAAATAAAAGTCACAGATTGTTATTGCATGGATTTCGTCATTTTTGTAAAAAATGATAAGAAGTGGGGGTGGAACGATTGGCAAATAAGAAAAGTCAGATTCAGTATCCTGTGTCAAAGAATATCAATCAAAATATTGCCTATTTGAATCGAGAACTAGGAGTAGAAAAGAGCTTTGATCTAATTCAGTTGGATTTAGAGTATGCTGGGATAAAGATGAGCTTATTTTTAGTGGACGGTTTTGCAAAGGATGAAGCATTAACAATCATTCAACAAGAACTAGAGCATTTAAAGTTCGATTTATTATCTGGAGACTTGTTAAAAAAACTGATAAAATCAAAAATTCCATACGTAGAAATTGAAACTGAAAAAGATTTAGATAAGGTTATTGACCAAGTACTAGCCGGACCAGCAGCTCTAGTGGTAGATGGACTTAATGAAGTTATTATCATTGATACAAGAACCTATCCAGTAAGGGGACCTGAGGAACCTGATACAGAACAGGTCATCCGTGGAGCAAAAGATGGATTTGTAGAAACACTTGTACTCAACGTGGCACTAGCAAGGCGGCGTGTCAGAGATCGAACGTTAAGGAACGAATATATAAACGTTGGTAGGCGTTCAAAAACGGATATTTGTATTACATACATTGAAGATATTGCCGATCCTGAGGTTGTTTCATTAGTAAGAAAGGCATTAGAAAAAGTAGATGCAGATGGACTACCAATGGGAGATAAGACCGTTGATGAATATTTATTCGGTCAACATTATAACCCTTATCCCGTTGTTCGATATACAGAAAGGCCAGATGTTGCAGCGGCGCATTTATTTGAAGGTCATATTATTGTTATGGTAGATGGGTCTCCGAGTGTAATCATTACGCCTACAACTTTTTGGCACCATTTGCAACATGCGGAAGAATATCGACAAAAACCAATCATTGGAATTGCCCTTCGTCTTGTTCGTTTTTCAGCTGTATGGGCATCTATTTTCTTATTACCGCTGTGGTTACTTTTTGCGACGAATACATTTTTAATTCCGGATGTTTTAAGCTATATTGGGCCAAATGAAACTGGTCAAGTACCACTATTGGCTCAATTCATATTAGCGGAGATTGGGATTGAAATGTTAAGGATGGCAGCGATCCACACACCATCTGCACTTGCAACCGCCCTAGGTCTAGTAGCAGCAATTTTAATTGGAGAGGTGGCAATAGAAGTAGGTCTATTTTCACATGAAGTAGTTCTTTATTTGGCCGTTGCCGCAGTAGGCTCTTTTGCGACCCCGAGCTATGAGATGAGTTTGGCAAATAGATTAATCAGGGTAGCATTACTCATTGCTACAGGTTTCTTCAATGTGATCGGATATGTCGTAGGAGTTACAGTATTAATAGTAGGACTAGCAAAGATGAAGGTCTATTACACGCCTTATTTATGGCCATTCATTCCTTTTTCTGCGAAAAGTTTTCGCGATGTACTGTTCCGGTCACCGATCCCTTTAAAAAGACAAAGACCAAGTGCTATTCATCCAGTTGATGAGGACCGTTAAGAATGAATATAACACCAAACTTAGATTCTTGTCCTGATTATTGACGTACTGTCATAAACTGTATAAGAACGAATGAGAGGTGAAGAAAATGATTATTATCTCCTATTTATTTACAATTCTTTTTATCGGTCTTTCGGTTGGTGGATTGATCGTTTCAAGACGCGCTTTCCCGGATCAATTTATGTTTTTTTCCATAGGTTTTATCTTTTTCGTTTTCTCTTTTTTGGGTAGATTTATTGGTGGGTTGGTCGCCGCAATAGCAAATGTAACTTTCTTAAGTATTTTAATTGGCATAGTATGTCTAGGGATTATTGGCTACCTAGTATGGAAATATGATCAAGCTTTCGGTTTTGTTAAACAAGAAGATCTGACGTTCTGGTGGTTTTTTGCAGCGTTATTTCTCTTATTAGGGATAGAGCACACAGTATTAGAAATTTCTTCGTGGTTTATCTTTTTCTATACGATTTTTTTTACTGGTGCTGTAGTTCTTGGCTGTCTCATTGAGTATCGTTTGATTACTCGTCAGTTAAGTCATCCAATTTTTGCGATATTTCCTCTTTTTCCACTCTTAATTGTAGCAATCTTGAAAATATTTTAGGAAGTAAATCAGGTGATTAAATGGCAAAACTAGAGATAAAAAACCTTAGCGTTTCAAGTAAAGATCAATTGTTATTAGAGGATATATCATTCAGTGTCAATTCAGGGGAATTAAATGTCGTCACAGGCCCTCGAAATAGTGGGATAGAAGAATTACAAAAAGTATTAATAGGTGAAAATAAAAAGTGGAATGGAACGGTATCATTTAATGGTTCATGCATGACAGAAATATCAAAACGAGTGGTAACAGTAGATTATCCAATAGATTCCACGCATAAGAAAATAACAGTGCTAGACTATTTAGCCATTCCATGTAAAGTCTTTGGAAAAATGAATATAGAAGATGATAACTCTATTAAAGATATTGTTTCTTTCTTTAATTGTAAAACGCTATTAGATTTAAAACTTGAATCATTATCAATCGGACAATTGTTAAAAGTTAAATTAATGAAAGCTTATTTAGCCTCTCCATTTGTATTAATCATTGATCAGCCTTTTTATCGTCTTACGAATACTGAAAGGCTCGAAGTTTTGAGTGCGATAAAAGAAATGAAAGAGCATATGAGTAAAATCGCGATTGTGATTTTTTGTCAATATGTAAAGGAATGGTTTCCAATCTGTAACCATTTTGTTATTTTTTCAGAACATAAAATACAACAAGTAGGAACTAAAGAAGAACTTTTGACCCAACCAACAAATGCATTTGTTGCTGCATTCGTTTATGGAAACAAAATTTCTTTTCTTAGGGGAACTGTAAATTTTGGCATTTTTACATGCGGAAAATTGGAGTTTCCTATTCCTACCAATATCCAATTACCGAGTAACTTAGAAGATTTAATAATAGCGATAACGCCTGATCAGTTTGTTTTAGTCGATTTCTCTACTGCGAAAGTCGATGTTGAGGCGTTCATACCAGTTTATATAATTGAAAAAGGGATAGAAAGTAATTATCTATATTCCAACATAAGTGGTCAAACTATTATTGCCGAATTTCAAAAAAATGATAGAATAGAGGAAGGAATGTTGATAAAGGTTGGACTTTCATTACATAATGTTCTCCTTTTTGATGGACGCACAAAAAATAGACTAGTAAAAAAGGAATGATAAATATGAAAACAAATTGGTATGTGGGTGTTGATATTGGTGGTACTACAATTAAGTTTGCTTTCATCGATACAAATGGTCAAATCATTGAAAAATGGGAGGCGACTACTAATGTTGAAGAAGGCGGTAAATACATTACTTCTGACATCGCAAAAGAGATCTTCTCAAAGGTTGATCAACTAAATGTAGATTGCACAGTCCTAAAAGGAATAGGCGTTGGTGCGCCAGGTTTTATAAATCTAGAGACAGGTTTCATTTATGAGGCTGTAAATATCGGTTGGAAAGATTTTCACCTTAAGAAAGAATTAGAAGAGGTGACGGGTTTACCTGTTGTTGTTGACAATGATGCGAATTTGGCGGCTTTAGGTGAAATGTGGTTAGGAGCAGGTGAAGGGGCAAAGGACTTACTTTGTGTAACCCTCGGAACTGGAGTAGGTGGGGGCATCATTTCTAATGGCCAGATTGTTCACGGCTTTAAAGGGATGGCCGGAGAAATCGGTCACTATACATCTATTCCACAAGGCGGAGTAGCCTGTAATTGCGGGAAAACAGGTTGCCTAGAGACAATTGCTTCAGCAACAGGTATTGCGCGCCTTGCGACAGAGGCGTTGCAAACAGATGGCGCACCTAACAGTGAGCTCTCAAACATTTATGAGCAAACACAGCGTTTAACCGCTAAAAACGTCTTTGATACAGCCAAAAATGGTGACGCATTAGCTGTTTCCGTGATTGATGAAATAAGCACATTCTTAGGTTTGGCACTTGCGAATATGTGTGCGATTATCAACCCTGAAAAGATTGTGATTGGTGGAGGCGTTTCAAAAGCTGGTGACTTTTTAATTGAGGCTATAAAAAAACAATTTAAGGCTTATGCTATACCTTTAATAGGAAAAGAGACGAAACTGGTATTAGCAACACTAGGAAATGATGCAGGTGTAATTGGAGCTGTTTGGTTAATTAAACAGCAAGTTGAGCAAAAAATGTAGCATCTAAATCGCATATCGTGCATACAATGATTTGGATTAAAAAACCGGTATGAAAATGTACTGGTTTTTTTATGGGAAAATGAAACTTTCTAGCCGTATTAAACGTCTATAAGAAAGAGAAAAAAATGGGTGTATCAGGGGGACATAGCTATTATGTTTAAACAAATAAGTAAAATAAATTATTTTTGGTTAGCCGTAATTTTATTATGGTTTAAAACCTTTATGGTTTATTTGTTTGGGTTTTCTATTGACATTAGTAATCTATTACAATTTTTCATCTTAATGGTGAACCCTTTAAGTGCAGTTTTACTTTTACTATCAATCAGTTTTTTATTCAAAGTGGAGAGACAAAAGTTGGTTATCTTCTCTGTGAGTGTGATTCTTACGGGAATTCTTTATGGGAATTTATTATATTTCCGGTTTTTTAGTGATTTCGTCACGATTCCTGTCTTGTTTCAAACTTCAAATATGGGGGATTTAAACTCTAGTACATTAGCTTTGATGAAGCTAATTGACTTATTACTATTTGTTGACCTTGTAATATTAGCAATGATGTATTTTAAAAAATACAAAAGCTTTAGTGATGTTTTTGTAGCTACTAAGAGAAAGAAATTAAAAGTGGCAGGTTTAGCGGTTCTCTTATTTATCCTAAATTTAGGAGTTGTGCAAATTGAGAGACCACAATTATTGACTCGTTCATTTGATCGGGAATTACTAGTTAAAAATATTGGTCTTTACCATTACCATATTTATGATATTGTGCTTCATTCTAAAGCTCGGGCACAAAGAGTTTTTGCTGATGGTAGCGAGATTAATGAAATTAGAGAATATACGGATAACAACTATAAACACTTCGATGAAGAACTATTTGGTATTGCCAAAGACCGTAATGTCTTTATGATTCTATTAGAGTCTACTCAAAGTTTTGTGATTGAAGAGACGATCGACGGACAAGAGATTACACCGTTTTTAAATGAGATCATTAATGACAGTTATTATTTTGAGGAGTTCTACCATCAAACAGAACAAGGAAAAACTTCTGACTCCGAATTTATTATAAATAATTCGTGGTTTGGTCGGCCAAGTGGTGCTGTATTTTTCACGCACGCCCAGAATAGGTATTACGCTTTGCCAACCATATTAAACGAACAAGGCTATCACACTTCTGTATTCCATGCCAATAATAAGAGCTTTTGGAATCGTGACGTTATTTATGAAAACTTCGGTTATGATCATTTTTATGAAATCAATGATTATGAACTTACAGAAGAAAACACGATTGGTTGGGGTTTAAAGGATATAGAATTTTTTGAGCAATCTATTCCATACCTACAAGAGTTACCACAACCGTTCTATACGAAATTTATTACATTAACAAATCACTTTCCGTTTGAACTAGACGAAGAAGACCATATGGTGCCAGAGTTCGATTCGAATAGCCGTACGCTAAATCGATACTTTCCTACAGTTCGTTATTTGGATGAAGCAGTAAAGATTTTTATGGAAGAGATCAAAGAAGCCGGCTTATATGACAATTCAATTTTTATTTTTTATGGAGATCATTACGGAATCTCGCAAAATCATAATGATGCGATGGCACAATTTCTTGGAAAAGAAATTACACCTTTTGAGTCAGTACAGCTTCAAAGAGTTCCGTTAATTATTCACATACCAGGTCATGAAGGGCATAAGCGAATGGATACCGTTTCTGGTCAAGTAGACTTGTTTCCAACCATCCTTCATTTGTTAGGTGTTGATACGAAAGACCAGATTCGATTTGGATCAGATTTATTTTCGCCTGAAAGAGAATCGTTTGTAGCTTTAAGAAATGGCAGCTTTGTCACGGACGATGTACTATTCACGAGAGAAACATGTTATAGCAAATTAGACCAAAGTGAATTGGACGTCGAGTACTGTGAACCGTATATTGAGAAAACAAAAAAAATATTACATTATAATGATGTAATGATAAACCGTGATCTATTAAGGTTTGAAAATTAATTGTCGCAGAAAGGATACATGAAAATGTATCCTTTCTTTAAAAGGTAGGAAAGAAAATCCTTGAAGTCTTATTAACGTCTGGCTACAGAACGCTTCTCTGATCGTACTTACATTTGAGGATTGTCAAGTGGCAAAGGAGTCACTTGATTTCAAGATCCGTCAACGCCGAGTTTCGTTATGTGATACGCTGCAGCTTTAACTTATGTGAACTTGGGTTACATTGGGAAAAAGGGAAGTATTTAAGGACCATAGACTACGAGTATTACGTCGAATGGTGTGTTAAGATGTAGGTAAAGAAATGAAATGGTAGGGGGGAGAGTATTGCTGAAAATTTATCTATTAGTAGTTGTGTGCTTAAGCATATTAGGAGCTTGTAGCACTAATGAACAAATTGAAAAGGTTGTAAAAAATGTAAGTGAGCGATCCTCCCATTTAAACCTGAAGTTTGTAAAGATCCCTGCCGCTGATGAAATAAAAAAAATTGAAACAAACTTATATAGCTTTGTTGGCGTTCAAGAATGGTATGATGAAGAAACATTATTTTATTTAAGTGATGAAAATGGCTATTCCTATTTATATACGTTTAATCTCTTTACTGGTGAAGAACAAGTATTCTTTGAAATAACTGAGCCGATAATAAGCATTGAAGCAAACCCAACTTACTCTTACTTTGCAATAAGGGTTGCTAGACTAAATGGAAATATTGATCTTTATTTAGTCAATAAAAATGGAGACGAGAAGATGTTGCTTAAAGATGTTGGAGAAGACTTTCATTTGCATTGGAATCAATATCTACCAAATGAGTTAGTGATTATTGCACTTCAACCAGACTATACGTTTCAACATTTTTACGTAGACATAACTAAAAAAACTACAAATGAATTCCATAATAAACACTTTTATATTCAGTGGATGGCTGAAAACCAATTTGCATTCCTTGACTGGGATATGTTTGAGCCGAGTTATTTTGCTTCTCTTTATCTTTATGACTTAGAAAAAAATGAGCAACAATTACTACAAAATGAAGTGATCTCTTTTTTCTCTTTTGATAAATATTATCTCACGGTTTCAGTAAAAGCGAATACTGCCATTGATTCCGATTATATATTTTATGACACAATAGACAAATCGGAAACTGCCAAATTAAAAGTACCGATTTTGAATACTTACTCCGAACAATGGTGGATACCTAATCATGAGTTTGATAACAAAACAACAACGTTTTATTATATGAAACCAAAAACTCATGGGAATTTATACGAGTATAGCGAGCAATTTTACTTAATGGCGTTTCATCTATTAACGAATGAAGAACGAAAAATCGTTCAACTCGAGAAAAATTATCCGTTGCGGTTGTCACCTGATGGAAGATGGTTGTTAGTAGGGCATCAGTTGGAAAATATTGTTGATTTAAAAACTAATGAAACCCATTCGTTAATACACTGGTAAAGACACAAAGTTGAGCTGTCTATGTCGCCCATGGGCATGGCGCTTGCCTCCACTTCAAAACAGGAAAACGCTAATTACAGTTTCCAGTTATTTTAGGTTATACTATAAAT
>CAZIRM010000110.1:0-7900 GCA_964541705.1 uncultured Bacillaceae bacterium
CTCCAATTACGCCAAGGGGAGATACACGCTTTACTTGGAGAAAATGGGGCTGGAAAGTCAACATTGATGAATATCCTCTTTGGACTTTATCAACCAACAAAAGGTGAAATTAAAGTTAGAGGAGAGAAAGTAAACATTACAGACCCTAATGTGGCTAATCAACTAGGTATAGGAATGGTTCACCAACATTTTATGTTGGTTGAAAACTTTACTGTTGCCGAGAATATTATTCTAGGTAGCGAACCAAAAAGGGCCGGTAAAATAGACATTAAGAAAGCAGAAAGTGATGTTCGAGAGCTTTCTGAGAAATACGGGTTAAAAGTTGATCCAAAGGCTAAAGTAGAAGACATTTCTGTAGGGATGCAACAACGTGTTGAAATTATAAAAACGTTATATCGTGGTGCAGATATTATTATTTTTGATGAGCCGACTGCGGCTTTAACGCCACAAGAAATTAATGAACTTATTGAAATTATGAAAGCATTAGTTAAAGAAGGAAAATCGATTATTTTAATTACACATAAATTAAAAGAGATCATGGCAGTTTGTGATCGTTGTACCGTGATTAGGCGCGGAAAAGGCATCGGAACAGTCAACGTGACAGAAACAAATCCAGACGCTTTAGCAGAAATGATGGTCGGTAGAGAAGTTAAATTTACAGTAGAACGAAAACAAGCCGAACCAAAGCATACAGTATTGAAAGTCGAAAATTTAGTTGTACAAGATACGAGAAAAGTCGCGGCTGTAAATGGTTTAGACTTAGAAGTGAAAGCGGGAGAAATCTTAGGGATTGCAGGTGTAGACGGCAATGGTCAATCGGAGCTTATTGAAGCGATTTCAGGTCTACGAAAAGTCCATAGTGGTTCAATTACGCTAAATGATAAGGATTTGACGAAACTAAAAACAAGAAAAATAACTGAATCCGGTATCGCGCATATTCCTCAAGACCGCCATAAACATGGTCTTGTGCTCGATTTTTCAGTAGCCGAAAATATTGTACTTCAAACGTATTATCAAAAGCCTTACTCGAAAAACAAGATGATCAATTTTCCAGCAATCATGAAAAAGTCAAAAGAGTTAATTGAAGAGTTTGATGTTCGTACGCCAAGTGAACAAACACTAGCTCGAGCATTATCCGGTGGTAATCAACAAAAGGTTATTATTGCAAGAGAAATTGATCGCTCTCCGGATTTATTAATTGCGGCACAACCAACTCGTGGCCTTGATGTAGGTGCGATTGAATTCATTCACCGAAAGTTGATTGAAGAAAGAGATAAAGGAAGAGCAGTACTTCTTGTTTCACTTGAACTAGATGAGGTTATGAACGTTAGTGATCGAATTGCTGTCATCTATGAAGGGAAAATCGTCGCAGTTGTCGACCCAAAGCAAACAGATGAAAAGGAATTGGGACTATTAATGGCTGGCGGTAAAAGTAAGAAAGTAGGTGAGCAGGGGTGATCCATAAATGGCTTAATAGAGGGAAACTAACGAATATACTGATTCCCCTTATTTCCGTCTTTTTAGGAATTTTTGTTGGGGCGATCTTGATGCTCTTTATTGGCCAAAATCCAATAGTAGGGTATGCTGCTCTAATACAAGGGGTTTTTGGCGATAGCTATTATTTCGGGGAAATGCTTCGAATGATGACACCATTAATATTAGCAGGTCTTGCGGTCACCTTTGCATTCCGGACAGGTTTGTTTAACATCGGCGTTGAAGGGCAACTGATCGTTGGTTGGCTTGCGTCAGTAACTGTCGGAATAGTTGTAGAAGCACCATTGTTTATCCATTTGCCCTTAGCAATTACGGCTGGTGCTGTTGCGGGTGCAGTATGGGGCTTTATCCCTGGCTTCCTAAAAGCTCGCTTTTATGTACACGAAGTTATTGTGACAATTATGATGAACTACATAGCACTATATTCTGCGAACTATATCATTCGTACCTTTTTGTTAGTACCAGGTGAACGAACGGATAGAATTAGGGAAACTGCTTCATTGGCATCCCCTTTCTTGCAGCGCTTAACAGATTTTTCTCGTTTACACTATGGCTTCTTCATTGCTATTGCTGCTTGCTTTGTTTTGTGGTTTATTTTGTGGAAGACAACTATTGGTTTTGAGCTGCGCGCTGTTGGGTATAACAAACATGCTTCTCAGTACGCCGGGATGAATGTAAGTAGAAACATTGTATTAGCTATGGTTATTTCAGGTGCTTTTGCCGGTGTTGCTGGGGCAATGGAAGGTCTAGGAACATTTGGGTATATGTCGATTTTGGCAGGTTTTACAGGAACAGGGTTTGATGGAATCGCTGTGGCCTTATTAGGAGCCAATACATCAGTTGGTGTCTTTTTATCGGCGGCGTTATTTGGTGGCTTAAATGTTGGAGCACCAAATATGCAAGCGCAGGCTGGGATACCACCGGAATTAGTTGATATTGTGATTGCCTTAATCATTTTCTTTGTCGCATCTAGTTATTTAATCCGACTAGTTATTAATCGTCTCCAAAAGGAGGGGAAATAAATGACATTCATGGAAGTTTTAGCATTAGTCATTCCGGCTACGATTTTTTTAGCAGCTCCTCTCATCTTCACTGGTCTCGGTGGTCTTTTTAGTGAGAGGTCTGGGGTTGTAAATATTGGTTTAGAAGGTCTTATGGTTATTGGTGCTTTTACGGGAATTGTAACGACGATATATTTTGAAGGACTAGGGCTAGGTGCTTGGTCTCCGTGGCTCGCGTTGATCGTTGCTGTTATCGTTGGAGCTATCTTTTCACTGTTACATGCTCTTGCCTCAATTACTTTAAAAGCAGACCAAATCGTGAGTGGTGTGGCACTTAATTTCTTAGCTGTTGGACTAACCGTTTTTCTAGTGAGAAGTATTTTTGGTAAAGGTCAAACCGACTATGTTACTTACCGTATTTCTCGTGAAAATATTCCTTTACTTAAAGACATACCATTTATTGGTCCTCTGTTTTTTCAAAGAGTTTACTACACTTCATTTATTGCAATCATTGCTGCAATTGTCGTTTGGTATGTTATTTTCTATACTCCTTTCGGCTTACGTCTTCGCTCTGTTGGTGAACACCCGATGGCTGCGGATACAATGGGAATTAAAGTAAATCGGATGCGTTATTTTGGAGTAATGTTAAGTGGTGGCTTTGCGGGAATGGGTGGAGCGGTATTCGCTTTAACAACTGCTGGAAACTTTGCAGCTAACACGATTGTGGGACAAGGGTTTATGGCTTTAGCTGCTCTAATCTTTGGAAAGTGGCACCCATTAGGTGTTTTGGCGGCAGCACTATTTTTCGGCTTAGCGCAATCATTAAGTATAACTGGTCAAGCAATACCACTATTGCAGAACATACCCCAAGTGTATTTGTTAATTGCTCCTTATGTACTGACAATCTTAGCATTAACCGGATTTGTTGGTAAAGCCGAAGCGCCTAAAGCAATAGGTAAACCATATGAAAAAGGTAGTAGATAAAAAAAGCGCATGATTTCACCGAGATCATGCGCTTTTTGCTCAACAAAATAGTACGATCTCTGACTAAAGTCCCGAAAATAATCCGATAGTCATTAATTGAATAATGATGTAGTAAAGGTCATATCTTTTATACTAAAATAAAATTACAAATACAAATGAAAAGGGTGAAAGTCATGACCGAAACAGTAAAGCCATTATATGATAAACAAATAACATGCCCTTTGTGCTTAATGAATTTTACAACAAAACGGATAAGAACAAGATTTGTACGGATTAAAGAGATGGAATCTGATTTTTTTACACATTATAAAGAATCTAATTTGAATCCAAATTTTTATGAGGTGAGTGTCTGCCCACAATGCGGTTTTGCCTTTTCAGATGCCTTTTCTAAAGGGTTAACTGAAGCGGCAAAGGATAAATATAGATCGGAAATATTTCCTAATTGGAATCCAAGGGACTTTTCTGGCGAACGTACGTTGGAAGAAGCAATTGAAACACAAAAATTAGCGTTAATTTCGGGTACAGTTAAAGAAGAAAAGAATATTGTGATTGCTGGAATATGTTTAAGACTTACGTGGCTTTATCGAATGAAAAACGATAAAAGACAAGAAGAAAGATTTACAAAATTAGCGCTTAACAAGTATAAAGAAGCCTATTCGTCATCGGACCACCAGCAAACCTCAATGTCTGACATGCGTTTACTTTATTTAATTGGGGAGTTAAATCGAAGGATAGGAAATAAGGAAGAGGCAATAAAATATTTTTCTCGTGTAATTCAACATAAAAATCGGTCGCTAGAACAAAAAATAGTTGAAATGGCTCGTGAGCAGTGGTATTTAACAAGAGAGAAAAGTGAAGAAGAAAATTAAGTATTAAATATGCTATAATAAAAAAGACCACAATGTTATTAAGGGAGTAGAATGCCTTGAACGTTAAACACATAAATGCTATCTGTAGAGCCACCGAGTCGATCCTTTTAAATTTCTTTGGAGTAGAAGTCACCCCATTACAAGCAAGAGCTGAGAAAAATGCGGTTCCTTCCAACCACGTATCAGTACTGTTGGGCATTAATGGCCAGTTAAATGGACAAATTATTTGCTCGCTTGACACACAAACAGCAAAAAATATTGTTGGATTAATGATGGGTGGAATCGAAATAGACGAACTAGATGATATGGGGTGGAGTGCAATCCAAGAGTTTGGTAATTGGGTCGCAGGTACGACTGCTACTGAATTGTCAAAAGAAGACTGTATTATTGATGTTACGCCTCCAATGATTAATGAAGGGGCATCGAATTTTCGTTCGGACAAGCTATTTATAACAGTACCTCTAGAAAGTAAAATAGGGTTGATTGATGTACACATATCTGTAAAAGAGGAATAAAGCTCTAGGTAACTACCGTGTAAAAATGGCAAATGATTGCTATTAACTCTAGGTCGTTACCTTTTTTTCATAGTTGCTGTATGTAAGAAGCAATGACCATTAGAGGAATAAGTACCGGAGTAAACATGTTTGGTGACACGTTACTATCGAGTGGGGGTTAGATGGGAAAGTTGAATACGCTTTAGAAGGTAGTATATTCGTCGCAGGATCAGCTATTCAGTGGCTTAGAGACGGACTGAGAATGATAAAAACAGCAACAGATAGTGAAATGTACGCAACGAGAATTGACTCAACAGAAGGTGTTTATGTTGTTCCAGCCTTTGTCGGATTAGGTACACCATACTGGGAGAGTGACGTGAAAGGAGCAATATTCGGACTAACAAGAGGGTCAAAAAAGGAGCATCTAATAAGGGCAACCTTAGAAGCATTAGCATATCAAACAAAAGATGTATTAAAAGTAATGGAAGAAGACTCAGGGATTAAGCTACACTCGTTACGTGTAGATGGAGGAGCAGTAACGAATGAGTTTTTAATGCAGTTTCAAAGTGATATGTTAGAGGTCCCTGTTGTAAGACCAGTAATCAATGAAACAACAGCACTTGGAGCAGCCTTTTTAGCTGGTTTAGAGGTTGGTTTTTGGTCTAGTCGTTCTGAAATAGCCCAACAATGGCAAGTGGATCGAACATTCCATAGTAAAATGGATGCTGAAAAAGTAAGTCAGTTATACGATGGTTGGAATAAAGCGATAAAAGCCGCCATGTGCTTTAAATAAAAACGTCATCGTCGCTTATTGTCATAAAAAAAACCTAACTTTTTTTAATATATTTGGTACAATATAAGATATGAAAAAATGAGTACTCAAGGAGGATCCTATGGACTGGAGAGAACAATACAACCGCTGGGTTGAGAAAGAAAATTTAGAAACCGATTTAAAAGAACAATTACTAGACATGCAAAATAATGATCAATTGAAAGAAGAGTGCTTTTATAAGAACTTAGAGTTTGGAACTGGTGGTATGAGGGGAGAACTTGGAGCGGGGACAAATCGTATGAACGTGTATACGATTCGTAAAGCGGCAGAAGGTTTAGCACAATACATAAAATCAATTGGACAGGACGCAATGGATAAGGGTGTTGTTATTGCTTATGATAACCGCCATAAATCAGAAACATTTGCGATTGAATCAGCGCTAACAATTGGTAATCATGGTATTAAGACTTATGTATTTGAGCAATTGAGACCAACTCCAGAGTTATCATATGCGGTAAGGAAACTTAATGCCTTTTCAGGCATTGTAATTACAGCAAGTCATAATCCGCCAGAATATAATGGTTTTAAGGTTTATGGCGAGGATGGTGCTCAATTAACACCAGGCCCAGCGAAAGCTTTAGTCAATAAAGTAAATGAGGTAGTTGATGAACTAGCAATTAAGGTAGCTAGTGAAGAAGAGTTAGTCTCAAAAGGACTTTTAGTAAGAATACTAGAAGAAATCGATACAGCTTATATCGAAGAGTTAAAATCCGTGGTCGTTAATCAGGATATTATTAATAACTATGGTGCTGACGTAAAAATCGTTTTTACTCCTTTGCACGGAACGGCTACTGTACCAGCACAAGAAGGCCTAAAAGCAGTAGGGTTTACAAACGTTCATATTGTTGAAGAACAGGCTGTAATCGATCCTAATTTCACAACAGTTTCATCACCTAATCCAGAAGAACATAGCGCCTTTGAATTAGCGATTCAATATGGAAATAAGCTAGATGCAGATGTTTTAATAGCAACAGATCCGGATGCTGACCGTGTTGGTGTTGCAGTTAAAAATGAGGCCGGTGAATACACAGTCCTTACTGGAAATCAAACGGGAGCGCTAATGTTAGAGTACATCTTGGGGGAAATGAGAGCCCAAAATACACTTCCAGATAATGGTGCTGTTATCAAAACGATTGTAACCTCGGAGTTAGGAAGAGTGATTGCAAGTGAGTACAATTGCACAACACTAGATACATTGACTGGTTTTAAATTTATCGGAGAAAAGATCAAAGAGTTTGAACATTCAGGTGAGAAAACATTCCTTTTTGGATATGAAGAAAGTTATGGTTATTTAATTAAAGACTTTGCTCGAGATAAAGATGCGATCCAGGCTGTTGTGCTTGCTGCTGAATTAGCTGCATTTTACAAGTCTAAAGGTAAAACATTATATCAAGGTTTAATTGACGTATATGACAAATACGGCTACTATTTAGAGGGCTTACAATCCATAACGCTAAAAGGGAAATCGGGTATTGAAACAATGAACCAAATAATTTCTTCTTTTAGGGATAACCCACCTACTGAACTTGCAGGAATGCAAGTCGAGGTGATTGAAGATTATCAAACACAACAAAGGTTATTTATACAGGAAGATCAAATTGAAGAAATTCACTTGCCAAAGTCTAATGTTCTCAAATATAAACTAGCTGAAAACTCATGGGTATGCTTACGTCCATCTGGTACTGAGCCAAAAATCAAATTTTACTTTGGTACGACAAGTGATTCACTACAACAAAGCCAGCAACAATTGCAGGCATTAAAAGACGAATTAATGTTGAAAGTTGAAGCGGTTCAATCATAAATATACTTAACGAGACCAAGTGATATTGGTCTCGTATTTTAGTGAAGGACAAGAGGCTCCTAATTCTAATAATTTTTTGCTGGATATACTAATCAATCAATTTCGTATTGTAATTCCTTTATTAAGTTAAAAATAAGGGCGGGAATCATACACAACAATGATCTATCCTATTAGCGTTTTAATTTCTTGATCTTTATAATTACCAAAAGCGAGTCACATATAGTTTGCAACTGGTTTAATGCAACCATATATTGATCTTATTAACAAAAATAATGGATTTCGAAATTCATTGATTTAATATTTTGTTTGAACTTATTGACAAGCTATAAAAACGGTGGTAATATTAGTTCTTGTTAGTCGACTTTTTTTTGGAGGAATACCCAAGTCCGGCTGAAGGGATCGGTCTTGAAAACCGACAGGCGGGT
>CAZIRM010000111.1:0-7810 GCA_964541705.1 uncultured Bacillaceae bacterium
ATTAAATAAAGTCAAGAATACCAAGGGCTCAGGATTTTTGTCTGCTGGCTCTATAATAAAAATACTCTGTATTTTCTACAAGGTGAAAAAGTATAAAATTTCTGAAGTTATATTAACGCCTAACTTTAGCGCCTACACGCTCGAGGGTATATGGTCTGTCAGTTGAAGCCAAATGCAGGATTCTGTTTGCTGACCCTCCAGTGAAGTGACTGCCCTTCATTACTTCTTTGCAAACTTTGCGACGAGTACCCGCAGGAGCGCGTCGCAAAGTGAGCAAGGCGCTTGCACTTTTGTTCATGTGGACAAATTCAGATGACGTTAATAGTCCAAGAGGTGAAAGCAATGAATAAATATGTCGTTGTTGATGTTGAAACGACAGGTAATTCACCTAAAAACGGTGACAAAATTATCCAAATAGGTCTAGTTGTGATAGAAGAAGGGAAGATCGTTGATCGTTTCTCAAGCTTTGTTCAATATGACGATGAACTTTCTCCGTTTATTGAAAATTTAACGGGAATCCAAAAACATCAATTACTTGATGCACCTAGCTTTTGCGAGATAGCTCCTACACTGATGAATTTTTTCCTTGAGGCAATTTTTGTTGCGCACAACGTTATGTTTGATCTAACGTTTATTCAAAGTGAGCTTGAGGAATGTGGGTACAATCATTTTTCGGGTCCAGTCATCGACACAGTCGAACTCTCAAGATTGCTATTACCAACAGAAGAAAGCTATAAATTAAATCAATTAGCAATGAAGCTAAAGATAGATCATGAGCGTCCACATCAGGCGGACAGTGATGCTGAAGTGACAGCAGAATTACTTATTTTTCTTTTGAATAAATTAGACACGTTACCTTTACTAACTTTGCAACGATTGAAGCCTATTATTCATAAACTAAATCCAGGCCTAGAGGAAATCATCATTTCAATTATAAACAAAAAGCTTACCTGTATTTTGATTGATGATGATAAGGATGAATTTCGCCAGAGCGCTTTAATTAAAAAACAAGAAAAAGTAGTTGATGAACCGCATGATATTCCAGATTTTGCTGAAGAAATCGAAAATTTGGAGCAGCGTCTAAGTCAAGTGATGAAGGGATATGAAGTTCGGCTAGGGCAAAAAGAGATGATGGAGACGATAAATGAATCGTTGCAAACCAATCATCATTTGTTAATAGAAGCTGGTACAGGTACTGGTAAGTCGTTAGGATACCTCTTCCCTAGTATTTATTACGCAAAAAAACATGACCAACCAGTTGTTATTAGTACACACACCGTCCAGCTGCAACAGCAATTGCTTGAAAGGGATATTCAATTTTTAAAGAGGTGCGTTCCATTTCCCGTTCACTATGCTGTACTAAAAGGGCGAAATCATTATTTATGTTTACGAAAGTTTGAGCAACAATTAGAAACGTTGACCAATGATAATTATGATACATTGTTTTCAAAAGGCCAAATCTTAATTTGGTTAACTGAGACGAATACTGGGGATGTTGAAGAGCTTAACCTGCCGTCAGGGGGAAGCATGTTTTGGAAGGACGTTCAGAGTGAAGCAAGTTCTTGTATTGGCAGACATTGTCCTTGGTTTAGTCGATGTTTTTACCATCGCGCAAGACAGGATGCTCACAGTGCCGATATTATTATTACAAATCATGCCTTACTCTTTACGGATCTAGTTAGTGAAAATCAATTATTGCCAGGGTATAAACAAGTGGTTATTGACGAGGCTCATCAAATTGAAGATATAGCTAGTGATTTCTTTGGAATTAGAACTGACTATTTTTCAATCGTTCATTTGCTAAATAGATTAGGGAACTCTTACACAAACGATCTTCTAAAAAAAGTAGTGTTACTAAGTGAAGAACTACAGGCTGATCTAGCCGATTGTTTTGAGCAACTGGATAAAGATTTAGCCGAGCTCAAATTTGAATTAGATCAATTTTTTAGTCAATTGCATCAAATTGTATACAGTCGCTCTTCGAAACAGGACCTAGGTCGAGTTAGTATGCGCTACCGTCCAGACGCATTAGACAATCAGGAATGGGTAAAGGCCAAAGAAGTGTTGCATCGCCTTATTATGTACTTTCATCACTCATTTAAGTCTATAAAGAGAATTGTTCACGAACTCGAATTGTTTGAACATGATTTGGATTTTATGCAAAACGGTGTTGTGACTAATTTTAAAGGGATATTTACTACACTTAAAGAAGAAAAAGGTAAACTGGAACAACTGTTTTTAGAGTTTGATCAGCAATTTGTATATTGGCTTGAGATTGACGCAAAGGGAGCAAAAAATGCTGCTTACATTTATAGTAAACCGATTGACATTTCAGAGTTATTTGCGGATAAATTCTTAACGAAAAAACAGTCAATTATTATGACATCTGCAACGCTAACTGTAAAAAACTCATTCGCTTATTTCATTAACAGGGTTGGGCTAAAGGATTTTGGCCCGATAACCAAAACAATTGCTTCTCCATATGCTTATGACGAGCAGGTGAAACTCATGGTACCTTCGTCGATTCCTAATATAAAAGAAGTGTCAGAAAATGAGTATATTTATGAAATAGTCATCAGCATATTGGACATTGCCAAAATAACACGAGGCCGAATGCTTGTGTTGTTTACATCGTACGACATGTTAAGAAAGGCCTTTTTCCAGCTAAAAGATTTTATCACAGATGAAGAATTTGCTTTAATCGCTCAAGGGATTAATAGTGGAAGTAGAGCAAAGTTAACAAAGAATTTTCAGCAATTTGACCAAGCCATCTTATTTGGGACAAGTAGTTTTTGGGAAGGTGTCGATATTCCAGGTGAAGACCTAAGTTGTATCATCATCGTTAGACTTCCATTTTCCCCGCCAGATAATCCTGCGTTTGAAGCAAAAGCGGAAAAACTAAAAGAGAATGGTGGAAATCCATTTATGGAGTTAGCATTACCTCAAGCAATTATCCGGTTTAAACAAGGTTTTGGAAGGCTAATTCGATCTTCGCAAGATCGTGGAGTCGTCTTTGTATTCGATAAAAGAATGACAGACACAAGATATGGTTCATTATTTGTTAAGTCATTGCCGAAAGTTCCATTATATAAAAAACCTTTACAAGAACTTTTATACGAGTTGAAAAGTTGGTTATAATAATTGGATCGATTTCAATGAATTTCATCACTTATGTTTTGAAATTCACTTAACGGGGTGAAGGGCTGTTGTTTCGTAAACTAGTGATTTGTCTATTTGTATGCTTATTTCTACTACCGAATCATGTCTTAGCTGAAAAAGAATTAGAAGTGGAACTCAACTTAGAGGCAAGTGATATTGCTTACACTTTTTTCGATTTACCAGACGGAGAATCAACTTTAATCCAGACTGGGCAGGGTGAAAATATATTAATTGGCACGGGAGGCAGTGAATCTGCTAAAGAACTAAAACAACGCTTAAACATGTATAACGTAAAGAAGGTTAATTCCATTATCCTAACAAATTTTACTGATGAGTATATTGGGAATCTAATCCGTATTATCAAAGAATACAATGTAGAAGATCTTATCATACCAAATCAGTTAATAGAAAACTTTCATTCTTTGCAAGATCTATACGAGCTTAATGTCATTGGGTGGAAGCAATGGGAAGAAAATCATTTAACGCCACAAATAATGACAGAAGTTCTTTACGTAGAAGAAAGTAATCCTTTACTAAAAGGAGCTTCTGTTATGTTGTTTACATTTGAGAAACATCGATTGCTTTATATGGGAATTGCTGATGAAACGGTAGAAAGAAGTCTTATGTCCGACTATTCATTAAAGTCGACAATTTTAAAGGTAGCCGAGTTTGGTGATGCAAGAGGCACTAGTCAACCATTTCTTGACGAAGTTGATCCCCACATCGCCATTGTATTTAAGAAAAATGGACAATCTGTTAGTGATGTTGTCCTCGAAAGACTTCAAGAAACATGGATTGAGATCTATCAAACGTACCGGTTGGGCACGGTATCAATTAAATGCCACACGGATGACTATGAAGTAGTTACAGTGAAACCTCCAGTAGAGGAATTTCGTTTTAGTTTGACGAATATAGGTAAAAGACAATAATACAATCGATATGAAGTTTCATGAGGGTGCTTAAATGGTGAAACAATTATTTTATAACGGTACAATATTAAGTGGAGATGAACCGATCCTTATTGAAAATGGTTATTTATTAATTCAGGATGGTTTAATTATTGAAGTAGGTAAAGGTTTACCGGATAGAACAATACAAACTGACATTAGCAAGTCAACAAACCTTGAGGGGAAGTGGGTCATACCTGGGCTGATCAATACCCATGGACATGCTGGAAGTGCGTTATTGAGAGGGTATAGTGATGAACTCTCTTTGGATGAATGGCTTAAAAAGAAAATTTGGCCAGCAGAAGCGAAATTTACTGAGGAAACAGTGAAAGCAGGACTGAAGTTAGCGATCGTAGAAATGTTAAAATCTGGAACAACAACATTTCTCGAAATGTATCATCTCCATTTAGAGATGATGGCCAATATTATACTGGATTCTAAAATAAGAGCGGTTTTATGTAGAGGCATGATTGGTCTTTGTTCTCATCAAGAACAACTTAAGAAGCTGGCGGAAGCCTGTGAGATTGCCGACTATGTTGAAAGGATTGGCAAAGGTAAGCTGACTTCAATGTTAGCCCCACATGCTCCTTATACTTGTCCACCGTCTTTTCTGGAAGAGGTTTCGGATGCTGCAAAGCAAAAAGGACTGCCGGTTCATATCCATGTAGCGGAAACAAAAAGAGAAGTGGAGCTGCATCTTGAAAAATATGGTTTAACCCCTGTTGTTCATTTAAGTAAATTGGGTCTGTTTGATCATCACTGTTTATTAGCTCATGCGACACATGTTACAGATGAAGAAATTAATCTTATTGCACATGAAAATGTCTATATTTCTCATAACCCTACAAGTAATCTGAAGTTGGGCTCGGGAATTGCAAATATACCGAAAATGTTAAAAAACAACGTAAACGTTTCTTTAGGTACGGATAGTACAGCCTCAAATAATAATCTCGATATGTTTCAAGAAATACGAATGGCAGCATTAATACATAAAGGACTTCACCAAGATCCAACACTTATCCCAAGTGAAATAGCTTTGTCTTTGGCTACTGTGAAGGGAGCAGAAGCTCTTTGCCTGAACAATGTTGGACAATTAAAGCAAAATTTCAAGGCCGATTTTATTACCATTAACCAGCAAGCAGCACATTTACAACCGAGTGAGCACATGTTATCCCACTTAGTTTATTCAGTTACAGGAAGTGACATTATAGATGTGTACATTGAAGGGGAATGTATTGTTAAGAACAAAGAACTTTTAACGATGGATGAAGAAAAGATCATCTTCGAAGCAAATCAAGCTTATAGGAAGATTAAATAAATAATCTGTGCCAACAATGGTTGACACAGGGAGGTAGGTGTAAGTTAGGAGGTATTTTTTTATGTGCGCTTGGACTGGTACATGACTGATGGGAATGTTGTTTGCCTAAAATAGAGAGGTAATGTTTTTTCTGTTTTTGGCCGTTTGGGAGACGATAGCCCGTAACATTCCTTCTCAAGATTGTACCACTCCGAAATGGATTCGTTTCGGAATTGTCGTGTCACGCTCACTCCTCCTTTGTTGAGCGGTATTTTTATTATTGCCTCTTCCTATTGAGGTATGACTAGTAATATTTTATTATTGAGGAAGATGTTTTTTATGAATAACAATTTGGAGGTTTACATATGAAAGGAAAAATAGAGGTACTCTCTACAGTAAAAATTAAAAAGTCTTCGGATTTATATAAAATTGTTGATGCTTGCAATCGAACATTAAAAGAAAAAGATCTTATGTTTGGCTTAGCACTAGATAATGAAGAAAATGACAAAATGGTTTTTACCATTTATCGAACTTAACGGGATTTATAGGATGAAGAAAATCATTTTATTTGTAGTCTTGGTTTTTCTTGTCGCTCTTGCTGCAAAAAGTTTTTATTTTTACCAATCAATATTAGCTCCACTAAAAACTGTTCAACAACAAGCGGTAGATTTTGCACAAGAACAGTACAATATACAAGCAGTTATTAGCATCGATTTTTTCCACGGAGAAACTGCTTATCATGTTATAAGAGCCACTATTGAAGGAGAAGAAAAAATTATTTGGATCTCTGAGGATTTTGATCAGACGACAATTAGGAATGCATCTGAAGGGATTACGGAAGGCCAGGTTAGAGAGATAGTAGAAACAGAATTAAAACCTGAGAAGATTGTTAGCATAAAACTTGGCATGGAAAATGAGATTCCTTTATATGAAGTCGTTTACGTTGATCAACAAAACCAATATTCTTTTTATTACTTAACCTTTAAAAATGGTCGGTTTCTCAAACATTTCCAGTTAGAAAAATAATAATATTCAAAAAATTTGTTGAAACAATGCGAATATGCCTTTATAGTATGAGATAAAGATGAAGAAACACACTGTTTGAGAGGGGATTTATGACGTGAAATTAGCTAAAAGAGTGTCGACATTAACGCCATCTACTACATTGGCGATAACAGCTAAGGCCAAAGCCTTAAAAGCGGCGGGACATGATGTGATTGGACTGGGAGCGGGGGAACCTGATTTTAATACCCCTGAGTATATTATTGAAGCTGCTGTCGAGTCAATGAAACAAGGATTGACAAAGTATACTCCTTCAGGAGGATTATCGGAACTCAAGAATAGTATCATTCAAAAATTTAAAGATGACCAACGTTTAACATACGACCAAGATCAAATAATGGTGGCGAGTGGGGCAAAGCATGCTTTATATCTATTGTTTCAGGCTATTATTGATAAAGACGATGAAGTAATCATCCCTTCTCCATATTGGGTAAGTTACCCAGAACAAGTAAAGCTCGCTGATGGTATCCCCGTCTATGTTACTGGAGAGGAATCAAATCAATTCAAAATTACAAAACAGCAGTTAGAAGCTGTGATTACAGATAAAACGAAAGCCTTCATCTTGAACTCACCTAGTAATCCAACTGGTTCACTTTATACAGAAGATGAACTACGTGAGTTAGGAGAAGTATGTGTAAAACACAATATTCTTATCGTTTCTGATGAAATTTATGAAAAACTGACATATGATGAAGCCAAACATATATCGATTGCCCAACTTTCTCCATCGTTTAAGGAGCAAACGATAATTATAAACGGCGTGTCGAAATCTCACTCCATGACAGGTTGGAGGATAGGCTATGCTGCTGGGAATAAATTAATGATCAAGACGATGACTGATCTTGCAAGTCATAGTACATCTAATCCAACTTCAATGGCACAGTATGGTGCAATTGCTGCCTATGATGTGAAAAGTGATTTTGTTGAGGAAATGAGAACAGCTTTTGAGGAAAGGTTAAACATTGTTTATGACCAATTGATAAAAATTCCTGGAATTAGTTGTGTTAAACCAAAAGGTGCTTTTTATTTGTTTCCCAATGTAACAGAAGCGGTGAGAATGAATGGATTTGACAATGTAGATGATTGGGTAGAGAAGCTATTAGAAGAAGAAAAGGTCGCACTTGTTCCTGGTTCAGGTTTCGGTTCTCCTGACAATGTTAGACTATCCTATGCTACAAATTTGGAATCAATTGTTGAAGCGTTAACTCGAATCGAGAGATTTGTTAAAAATAATATTCAAAAATAATAATGATCCCTTCATAGCGTTGACTTCTATTTTTAATCAGATGTATAATTAGGGAATACTGAACAACCTAGTTTTTTTATCAGAAAGTTACTTTTTTGA
>CAZIRM010000112.1:0-7745 GCA_964541705.1 uncultured Bacillaceae bacterium
GGGGAAAATCCTTGTTAATACAACATTTTTTAGTTATTCAGTAGACTCTAATTAAGCCTGGAGGGGAATAGCGATGTATAAATATATGGTTTTATTTGGACTGATTCTCATCTTCTTATCTTTTTGGATGTTCGTCTTTAGTTTGTTAAGGATTTTACCTATTTTCATCGCTTCACCATTACTTTTATTATCGATTCTCTTTACTGTCCATAGCATTAACGAGAGAAGACGTTTTCGTGGCTTTCAATGACTGTGTCATATTGATCAGTAGCGAAATTAACATTGGGATGAGTCTCTAAGCAATTAAAGTTTGCATATAAAAACGCACAAATCATTTATCTGTGCGTTTTTACTCATATTTTCTTCACTTAACCGTTACTTCTACAGCTGCATTTTTATAACTAACAGTGGAGCTTTGCGACGAAGAAACTGTTACTCGTGAGCAATATGCTTTTTATCTTACTCTTCTTCGAACAATAACTTCTCCATTTCATTTAACGTTTGTTCAAACACAACTAGAGCATCCTTAATAGGGTCTTTCGCTGTCATGTCAACTCCAGCTTTTTTCAGCACTTCAATCGGATAATCGGAGCTTCCAGCTTTTAGAAACTCGAGGTAACGAGCAACTGCCGGTTCACCTTCTGCAAGGATTTGTTTCGATAGAGCCATCGCTGCACTGTAGCCAGTGGCATACTGATATACGTAGAAATTGTAATAAAAATGAGGAATCCTTGCCCATTCTAAAGCAATTTCTTCATCAATAACAATATCAGTGCCAAAATACTTTTTGTTCAACTCATAGTACGTTTTTGATAATAACTCAGGCGTTAGTGGCTGTCCACTAGCGGCTAATTCATGGATTTGCTTTTCAAATTCAGCAAACATCGTCTGTCTAAAAACGGTACCTCTGAACCCTTCTAAGAAGTGATTCAATAAGTATAATTTTTCCTTTTTATCTTTAGTAATTTTTAGTAAATAGTCATTTAGCAAAGCTTCGTTACATGTCGAGGCCACTTCCGCGACAAAGATTGAATATCCCGAATAGTGGTAAGGTTGATTCTCTCTTGAATAGTAACTGTGTAAAGAATGGCCAAATTCGTGCGCTAACGTAAATAAGTTATTTACATTATCTTGCCAATTCATGAGTATATAGGGCATTGTCCCGTAAGTCCCTGACGAATAGGCACCACTTCTTTTTCCAACATTTTCTTCCACATCTACCCAACGTTTTTCAAAACCTTCTTTTAATATGTTGACGTATTCTTCCCCTAAAGGTTCTACTCCTTTAATAACTAAGTCTTTTGCCTCTTCGTACGGAATCTCCATTTTCACATCTTTAACGATTGGCGTATATAAATCATACATATGGATCTCGTCTAATTGTAATGCTTTCTTCCGAAGAGCTACGTATCGGTGAAGTAACGGCAAATGCTCATGGACCGTGTCGATTAACTGATCATAGACGACTTCAGGAATATTATTGTTATCTAAAGCTGCTTGCCGTGCTGAGTCATAATTTCTTACATTTGCATTAAATAGGTTTTTCTTTACATTCCCACTTAACGTACTCGATAATGTGTTTTTAAAGCTATCATACGTTTTATATACGGCTTTGAATGCTTCCTCACGAACTCTACGATCGCTGCTCTCTAAAAAGCGTATAAAGCGGCCGTGAGTGATCTCTACCTCTTCCCCGTTCTCATCAGTTATTGAAGGGAACTTTAGGTCTGCATTGTTTAACATTCCAAATGTATTACTAGGATTTGCAGTTACTTCCCCTACTTGCGCTAAAAGAGCTTCTTCTTTTTCCGATAAAATATGAGGGCGTTGACGATTTGTTTCATCAAGGGCGTGTTTATAAATTTTAAGATCTTCATGTTCTTCTACAAATTGATTAAGCTTTTCCTCTGGAATCATTAATAGTTCTGGGATAATAAAGGAAGCTATTTGACTAAATTGTGAAGCTAATGTTGCAGCTCGGTCATTTAATCCTTGGTAAAATGAGTTAGTTGTGTCTTGATCACTTTTTAAATGAGCGTACACGTAAACTTTTCCTAGTCGCATACTTACTTCGTTTTGAAATTTTAAGCATTCAAAAAGTCTTTCGGGGCTTGTACCTAGCGTCCCTTTATATTGTTCTAACTCTCCCATAATTTCTTTTATAGACTGGAATTCTTTTTCCCAATCCCCATCATTAGAAAATATTGCTGCTATATCCCACGTATTCTCAACTTTAACTTCTTCTCGTTTAGGAAGTTTTTTTGTTTTTGTTTGCTCAGTCAAGATTGACACCTCCGAATAGTTTTCGTTTATTCATGTATTTCATCACTTTTTCCTCCATGTTATTACCTAAACACATCCTTTTTTCAGACTAATGTAACATGATGAAATCATTCCTACTATATATTTTCTTTATTAGTGTATATATTCCTTTCTATTTTTAGTATTTATTACTGAAATCGAAATATTTTTTTTGTATCATCTCATCTTGCTTTAATGCGTGTTCGAATAAAGAAAGCTCACGAACCTCCTTAACTTTTACAAACATTTGACTGTTCACTCTTGATAAAATACCGATAGCAGCAAGGAAACATAAATAATTTTCAATCGCACTCTTGTATGTACAGTTTTGAATGAGTGGCAAGGTTCTCAAATGAAAAATACGTTGTTTAACCATTGTCTCAAAAGACCTAAAAAATAACTGTAGGGGAATCCTATCACCTTTTTTTCGAGTGGATAAATGAGTTTCTAGCAACCAAGCTTGCCATACGTAAAGAGGTGTTTCGATACTTTCATGGTTCTTAATTGGGATACCAACTTCGGAAGGAAACAAGAGGGGGTTTTTTTGTTTATGATAATAAAAGTTGTATAAAAACTTGACTGAATTACTTTGATGTCTTTTAGGAGTACGCCAATTTCTTTTGATTTTGTTCCAAAGATTGAGATTTATCTCGTGGGTAGGTGAAAAAGAAAAAGGAAATGTTGCATCATTTAAAGGTGTTATCTGAATATTACCAATAGAATTGAGCGAGGAGATGGGAATTACATTTGTGACTGTGATAAAAGACTCCAGCAAGGGACAATAGAAGAGAAAATAAGGGCGAGCATTTGGGCAAGATCGCCTAGCAAATAACCATAAAAATTGATTTAAATAAATAAAATTTTTTGACTTTCGTTTAAATAAGTTACTACCAAGAATCCAAATTGGCTTATACCCATGGTTGATGTAGTTGTTAGTTCGCTTATTAAAAAGTTGCATAGGAATGGGTGAACATTGATACTCAACTCCAATCTTATGCTTACCAGTTAGTAAGAGTAGATCTGGTCTTTGTTTTATGTCCGGTAAATACTTCTCTAACTGAACGTTTATATTTTTTGCGCAAAACCATTGAAACAATTGACGTTTTCCTTTTAAATGGTGCGGTGTTTCTGGTTCAAATAGAGCATCACACTTAAGAAGCTTACGATGGGCAAAATGCCAGATTTGCTTATCACCTAGTTTTGCAATTACTTCACCTTTACATACAGGACAGTAGAATGTCTGTCCTTTAAGCAAGGTAAGTATATATTCCTTGTTTTGCGTTTGCAGTGAAACGGACTCTCCATCTTTTGTAATTGCCATTAACATAGATACCCTCCTTACTTAGAAAAGCTCAAGGTGCCTGCTCCTGTGCCACTTTGTTTTGCTTATCGCAAAACGCAACTAAAAGCAATTCATAGGAGCCTCTTGCAGCTAGTTGCCAGTCTGACTCAAGGTTTTTTATTAGAAAAGCGCAAGGCGCCCGCCTATCGGCGAAAAACACTGGAAGACTCCTCATTACGGTTACGACTTTCGACCGCAATGGGCAGACTGAAGTGATCGAGCCGATGGCGCCTGAAGCTAGACAGTAGTATAACTTCAGAATTTTTATACTTTTTTACCTTTCAAAAAAAATGCTAAGCCGTAGCTTAGCACTTTTACTTTTACCGTTGTTCAAACAGATCTCGAATGTTTTCAAGTGCTGCTTCGTTAAAAATTGTTTTCCCATATTCTTCTATTCGATGAATCGTCAAATCAGATTCATAACCAAATTCTAATATTTGGCTCAGCATATCGTCTTGTTCATCTTCACTACACTCATCTGTAAACAGAACGTAAAGGTAGTAACGATTTTCAAAATGATACAATTCATTTGAGAAGCCTTTCACTTTCAAGCTGTGACTAAGTGAAATGACATCTTCAAAATCATGAAACCCAATCACTAATTCCATATACTCTGTCTCTTCATCAAGCGCTTCAACATCTGCGTCATTTGTTGTTTTTTTCTTTTTCAAAAATTGTTCATCTAATTCAACCGTACTTTCATCAGATGCTGCACTTTTGAGCTCTTTGGAAATTGGTAATTCTAGTTTCACATGCCCATCTGATACTTGACCTCTCGTTACAATGATTTCTAACCCTTTATCTAAAGCCTGAACTTGAATCCATAATGGACCTTCTAGTTCAAAGTTTTCTACGTCGTTTGCCTCATTGATCATTTCAAAAAATAATTCCTCACCACGTTCTCGATCATACCATATTTCCTCTCGATCAAAGCCGCGTGTTTCAATATCCTTGTACGTTATATAAAATTTAATCGTCGAATCATTCAGTCTTTCAATTTCCATCATTCTTCTCTCCCTTCATGCAATTTCAGATGACGGAAGGGAACTGCACTTCCCCTAATATTTCCTTTTCATATATTATACTTCTATTCTATGATAAATCAATTCAGAATTGAAATGAAATGGTGCAGATTTTCAGCCTTTTTTAAAAGATATAAATGGATAAGTTTCTGAAGGTGTATTAAATCATAACGCTTCTGAATTACTTATTGTGAGTTTTCCGACGAGTTATCGCTGGAGCACATGCTGTTAGACGGGCACCTTGCGCTTTTTGCGCTAGATATCGGTAACTCTTTTTCCCTGGCCAATTAAAGATTTTAGGAATGTTTTCACTCCACACTTGATAAGATAAGGTAAAAGCTGTCCAAATTACTAAACAAAAAAGTCTTATGATCGTATTATACGACTGTTTTGAGTTTGATGCAAAAAATTCAACTTCACAAAAATTCCCATCTTTATTATACCAAAAAAGGAGACATTATGTTTTTTTCAAATGAAACATTCATAGCTTTACTTTCGATTATTGCCATTGATATATTCTTAGGTGGTGACAACGCAATTATCGTAGCATTAGCTTGTCGCCATTTACCTAATCATCTAAAAAATAGAGCAATTATATTCGGCATTAGCTTGGCGATCGTAGCGAGAGCTATTCTTACAGTTGTGGCCGTTTATTTATTAAAAATTCCTTTAGTAATGGCTGTTGGTGGTGTCTTGTTACTATCTATATCCTATCAATTACTTACTGAAACCGATGAAACACGAAATATAGCTGGAACAACAACATTAGCTGCTGCCATAAAAACGATTTTGATTGCTGATCTTGTGATGGGTTTTGATAATGTAATTGCTGTGGCAGGTGCAGCGCACGGAAACATTACGCTTGTAATTATAGGACTATTGATATCTGTACCAATCATTATTTGGGGAAGTAAATTGATTTTAATCGTGATTGAACGTTATCCATTCATTGTATATATTGGTTCTGGGGTTTTAACGTATACTGGGGCAAAAATGATTATTCATGATCCTGTCCTTTCTCCTCTGTTCCAAAACCATGAGATTTTTACCCTTCTTCTAAAAGTAAGTTTAATCCTTGGAATTACTTTTTTAGGATGGATTGCCAATCAATTAAGAGAAGCTTAGGAATAGATAAGAGGAATGCTCTTTGCATTCCTCTTATCTGTTTATTGTGGTAAATAGTCGAGTAATAGTGTTGCGATTGAGAAGTAAATAATTAAACCCATAATATCATTAATCGTCGTAATAAATGGGCCAGAAGCAACTGCAGGATCAATTTTAAGCTTCTTAATCAAAAGTGGAACGGTTGCCCCTACCATAGTCGAGAAGCTAAGTGTAAAGAAAAGTGATACACCGACGATCCCCGCTAAAATAAATCCACCTTCTGGATAAAGGAATGGAATAAGAATTAATAAAGTAACTGCACAAAATAATCCTAATAAAATTCCAGTACCAAACTCACGCTTCAACATCTTCCCTATTGACGTCCCATCTTCAGAGCCTAATGCTAGACCACGAACAACTACTGCTAGAGCTTGGGTACCTGTGTTACCAGCGGAGTCCATAATCAATGGAATGAATACTGAAAGGATAATAACTTTTTCAAGCGTTTCTTCAAACTCTCCAATAACACCAGCCGTTATAAGTCCTAAAAACATCAGCATAATAATCCATGGAGAACGTTTCTTCGCTGCTTCAAAAGCTGATATATTTGCATCGAGTGAACCTCTCGTTGCAGAAATTTCACCGAAATCTTCTTCTGTTTCTTCTTCAACTACATCCATAATATCGTCGACGGTTACAATTCCAACAAGCATCCCTTGTGCAGTAACAGGAACAGCAAGAAAATCGTATTTTTTCATGATTCTCGCTACTTTTTCCTGATCCGTATGGGTTTCAACTGATTTTACACGTGTTAACATGATATCTTCAATTTTTTGCTCGAGTGGTGACACGATTAAATCTCTTAATGAAACAACACCTACTAATTTTTGTTGATCGTCTACAACATAAAGGTAGTAAATCGTTTCAGCATCTGGTGCTTCTACTCGTAAGCGCCCCATTACATTTTCTACAGTGTTAGCCGATGAAACAGAGACGTACTCAGTTGTCATAATCGCCCCAGCTGTTTGTTCATCATATTTTAGTAAGTGAATAACCTCGGCAGCTTCTTCTTTATCCATTTTACTTAAATAAAGCTGTTTTGTTGTTTCAGATAATTCACCTAAGAAATCAGCAATGTCATCATAAGGCATGTTATTAATAACATCAATTGCATAATTTTGTTGTAACTCAGAGATATATAATTTTTGTTTATCAACCTCTAAACCTTGGAAAATTTCTGCAAATTCCTCAGCTTTTACAAACTTGTAAATTAGGGATCTTTGTTTTTTCGTTACTAGATTTAAGATATCAATTTGATCAGTTGGATGGAGCTCAAAGAATAATTCTCTAAAGTCGGTCATATTTTGATCAATTAATGTTTGAATGATTTGCTTAGCGTAATTTTCACGATTTTCCTGGTCTAATCTTACCATGACGAACCCTCCTATTAGGAACCCGTCATCCTAGTTGTGGGGAAATGGGATTCCTTATGTGTATTTTAATTATTTCATCTAAAAACAACCGCCTACTACTTGGACCACTGTCCATTTCCCCACCCCCAACATTCAAATAAAAAAACACCTATCACGAATGAAGGTGTTTATACAAACTGATATAAATGCACTGGAAACCAACACAAATAAACCAATTCCTCCATTCGTAGAGCTTTAGCACTGTGCGGCATAGGATCAATATCCAGCTACATTAAAAACCACCTTATGTCGATGGTTTCTGTTGACCCATTGGCGTCTTTCGACATTTTTGGGCAGCAGCATTTCTCCAGCACAGGAGCCTCACCTAACGAGGTTTATTAAACTACTTTCAGAGTAAAACATATGAAAATGATTGTCAACAATGTTTTTTACATTTCTTTCAAAGAAATAATTTTCTGAAAAAAGCGATAGAAGTCAAGGCCTCTATCGCTTTTTCTGTGAAAATAAAATGGTCGAGTGAAGTTAAATATGTTTAAATAATGG
>CAZIRM010000113.1:0-7719 GCA_964541705.1 uncultured Bacillaceae bacterium
ATCGCATACTTATCCACAGGTCGACTTTTTTATAATTTCCTAAACAACAAAAAAAGAGTGAGCTCATTCTCACTCCATTGCTTATTTAATGATTCGAAATCGCATTCGCAGCAGTACAGGCTACTTTTTGCTTCACCTTTTGTTTCCAACCAACTTTTATCTTCTTTTGTGAGTTCAACAATACTGCATCATCATATTCTTTTTTGGCAACTTCCCTTGCTTTGAAAAGCATCATTTGGATTCGACTATAAACATTGACTGCCCCATCACCAGTTGTTTCTATTGGCAAGAAGATCGCCTCAGGAAATTTCTCGGTGATGTATGATTGAATTCCATCGGATACCCCAGATGAAGGCATACAGCCAAATGGTTTTACCGAAATCGTCATATTAGCTTTCTTTTTTATCACGTTGGAAATTAATTTTCCTACTTCCATATGTCCTTCTCCACCACGATTATGATTGTCATAATAGGGGTTTGCATGATGAGCGATTTCATTCATGTCCGTTAGCTCATAATTTGTTAAACCTATTAATTTTGCATAGAATTGAAACATGACCCTAACAGATTTCTCGGCTAAATAGAGGAGGAGTAACTTTCGACGAGGTCTTTTACCCGCTAACCCAAACTTTCCATCATCGGCTTGCTTAAGGCCAAGTCTTCTCTTCGTATCGAACTTCCCTTCCCATATCAAAAATAATACCCAGGCTGTAACGGGTTGTATTTCTACTTCGGCACCTTCGCTTTCTAAAAATTGCTGAAGCTTGTAATTTCCGTCACCTTCTGTAGTCATCGCCCAAAACTCCCCAATGACACTTACTTTCGGTTTTACTTTTGAAAAATCTAATTCAATTTGACTCAACCGTTTTCTACACTTCAATAAAACGGGTAGTAGACTTTTTCGTTTTAAAAATGACTCATAAATCTCTTGCTTACATTGATCAATAACTTTATTGGTTTCACCTGCTTTTACTTCGTATGGGCGAAGACGATAGCCCATAATGTTTATGCTGTCTCCAATCAAGATCACTTTTAACAACGTTAGAATAAAAGTTTTATTCAAATGTATTGCTTGATCTTCTCCAGAAATTTGATTTAAACCCCTTTGCTGTTGAAAGATCAAGACACGGAAACCGTCAAATCCGGCATCTCTTAATGCTTTGCGGTATTCTGTTATATACGTACCAAATCGGCACGGTCCGCACGATCCGGAAGTAATAAATAAATAATCATTAATAATCTCCTGTTTTGATTTCCCATCCCTTTCTAACTTCCTTAAATACTTTATTAAGTTACCGACTGTAAAATAGGTTGGGTTACACTGGCCACGATTCCCAAATTCCCTTCCTACTTGTAGAGATTCCAGATTTGGGCAGTCAAGGGCCTTTAGTCGATAACCAAGGCCTCTCATTGCACCCTCGATCAACGAGTCATGCATCATTGTTAAACCACCGAACAGTAATGTCGTCGTGCCCGCCTCTTCTTTACGATAGGAACGAGAAATCTTATCATACCACTGTTTTCGCTCTGTTTCATTTTCATGTTCTTTTATCATCGAACTCATCATTTCCTCCAATTTTAGCTTGTCTCTTCTTCTGCCTGTGCGATAAACAATTCACTTTTTCTCGCTTGTTTGATTCTTTCATCATGAAGCGCTTCTTCCCTAAGTTTTAACGAATGATGATATGTTTTAACACGAATACCAATTGAACCCGCTGGTTTGTTCGCATCAATATCATGAAGCGCTGAATATGGCACATTTGCAACGCCAGTAATCGAGTCAATAATCCCGTAGGTCGGAGCATCATGTCCACATTTAAACGATGATAAATCAAGGATCGCAACATTTGGGTGTCTTGCTGCAAACTTTGCTGCCCATACTTTTTGAGCACTGTTTGCACTAAAGTTTTCCGGCCAAACATCACAGATGTCATTTGGATCTTCAATTCTTCCAGATTGAATGTCTTGTTCAAAATATTTTCTAAGCCACTCTTTGTCCTTAGGGATCGACCGTATGGATAAAATCGGATACCCTTTCACTTGAAATTCCTCTAACACTTTATGATTTAAGCCTGGATCTGAATGATATGGTCTACCAATCATTAGAATTGCAAGTTTTCCATCTCTTTCCACTTGTTCCAAGATCTCTTTACCCTTTTGTTCCATTTCTTGATCAAACATTCTAAGTGCCGTCCAAGCTTCATCAACAGCAAAATTGTTTTCATCTTCTGTAATATCGAGTTGATCTTGAAATGCTTCAAGTAACTGTTTTTTCATATAGTTCTTTTCAGAAAATGTTACCGCTGGATCCATATAGTTAATTCCCTTTTCCTTAAAAAAATCTGTTTCCTTTGTGAAAGCAGCTTTAATGACATTCGGAGCTGCACTTACTATTGAACAACTAGCTGTATCCATCACATTCACTAAATGCGAAGGTAAATGAGTGATGCATGGGAAAAATAAGATATTTAACTGCTTTTTCTCATGATGTTTTGTTAGTAAATTATGAACATGAGCCTGAGCAACTTTTGAGGGGTAGCAAGGGTCGACCGCACCGTATTTACCCCCTTTTAACCATAAGTCTTCACTCGTATAATCACTAAAAATAATGTTTTTTGTCTTAATTCCAAGTGTCTCAAAGTACGTTCGCCAAAATGGGGCTGTAGACCAAATCCCTAGTACCCTTGGGATTCCAATTTTTATTTTGCCTCTCTTTTCCTCCGCTTGTTTTGACGACCGGGCAAACGTTTGACCGTGCTGTTTCCCCCTAAACAGTGAGAATAGATTTGTCTTTTTGACAGCTAAACTATCACTACTTGGCAGAGGTTTCGGTTGATAGAACTGTTCAAACATTCTTTTTGCTTCATAATCTACAAGGTTAGGGTACTTCTTTTTGATTTCATTTTTGTTCTTGGTGATTTGGATGACAGAAGCCTTATCTTCAACTGTCCCTTTTTCACAATTAAATCCAGAGATATACCTTGCCGTTTGTCCGTCCGGTGTCTTCGTATCAATAAATGTACGACTACAATGATTATGGCAAAATTGACAAACAGTTGATGCATCATTTTTTGTAGAGTAGGTAACATTTATTGCCGTATCTAGCCCTAAAAACTTTGAATACCCTCTCCGTTTTACGACTCTTAAGGCTTCCATCGCAGCTCCAATTGCTCCTGCTTCACCAGTATGTGGATGGACAAACACTTCTGCCCCCGGAACCCTTTCTTTAATATAATCTACTTGCGCTTTTACCGCCGCTAAATTATGTTGTGTACCACCTTGAAGCACAAAACGTTTTCCTAATTCACTCATTCGCGGGATTTGCACGACGTATTGCCATATGTTTTTCGGTAAAACAAAAGCAAGTCCGGCTAATAATTCTTCTTTTGAAAACCCTTCTTTTTGAAAGTTGACTCGATCAGTATCAAGAAAAACCGCACATCCGTATGAAAATTTTGGCGCCAACTCAGCTTTGAATGCTGTTTTGGCATACTCATTGATTGGAATGTTAAACTGATCAGCCATTGCTTGAAGCAGCATTCCATTTCCAGCAGAACATTGATTTGATAGACGGAAATTTCGTATTTCTCCATTTCGTAAAAATAGTACCTTAATATCTTGTCCACCGACATCACAGATCACGTCGATGTCTCCAAAAAAATGAACAGCACTTCTCATATGTGCAATCGTCTCAACAATATTTACATCTGCATGCAATGTTTTTTCTAATACATCTGCTGCATACCCGGTTGCACCGAAACCAATAATCTCTAGTGTTCCACCATTATCGGCCACTTGATCTCGTAAATTCCTTAGTAAATCTTTTGTATCTTGAATTGGGTTTCCTTTTGATAGTTGGTAAGCTTTGAAAATAACCTTTCCATGTTCATCAATTAGTACGGCTTTTGAAGAAGTTGATCCACCATCGACACCTAAAATTGCTTTTACCGTTTCATTGTTCGAGTAAGCTGGGTTCTCAAATGTAGGAATTGCATACTGCTTTGTAAATTCATTTAACTGTTCCTCATTTTCAACTAACGGCGGCCCTGCAATTTCTTTTAATTTATCTTTTCTTCCAACATCAATATACCGTTTAAGCGTTTCAATTCCTTTGAATGCAGTTGATGGTTCTTCATACATTCCATAAATAGCCGCACCATATGCCGCATAATACTGAGAATGTGGAGGAACATAAATGAGTTCTTCTATGTTTAAATGTTTAGGGTAAGAATACTTTCTCTCATCCCACAACTCTTTGATTCGTTGCCTCCAGCATTGCTGTAAAAATGGCAGATATGTATTCGGACCACCTAATAAGACAACTTCGTGCTTTAACGTATTCCCCCTACTAAGCACCGATAAATTCTGCATCACAATGGCATCTGCTAAAGAACACATAATCTCTTCTGATGGAATGCCAGTTTTCACCAGATTAACAATATCCGTTTCAGCAAACACACCACATTTTGCGGCAACATGGTGTAATTTTGTATCATCAAATTTTAAATCCTTTAGTTGATCTTCGTGCATCCCAACCTTAATCAAGCATTTATCAATCGTTGCTCCTGTGCCTGATGCACATTTATCATTCATAGAAGCTATTGCGTGTTTTTGTCCTGTAACTTCATTTTCTTTAAAAATAATAATCTTTGCATCCTGTCCCCCTAGTTCAACCACACTACCTGCATCTGGGTGAAGCTCTTCAACTGCCATCGTTACAGCATTTACTTCTTGGACAAACTTTGCACCAACGACGTCTGCAAGAGCAGCAGCGCCAGAACCAGTCATAAATAAGTATACTTGTCCACTTCTAACCTCGATTTCGGCTAGTAGTTCTTCTAAAAAATGAAAAACTAATTGTGCCTGTTTCGTATGATGTCTTTTATATTTCGACCAAATAATTTTTTTAGATTGTGGGTCAACAACCGTTGCCTTTACTGTTGTCGAACCAACATCCATTCCAATGACGATTTCACTTAAAAACATGACTGACCTCCTCTATGTAAAAATATTCATAACAAATCAAGTGAGTCCTATTTTAACACACTTACAGTAAATTATGGTAATTGGTTTTTTCTATCCTTTAGTCTTTTAAGTTTCTAACTTTTTATACAATCTAAAACCTAACGATGCCTAGCTAAGAACAATAGTGCAAGACGCCCACTATTGGAGATAAGCACTGGAAATCCGTCAATTGGGTCCCGCATTTGGCTTCAATTGACGGACCGAAGTGACCTCAAGCGAATAGGCGCTGCTCCTGCGGTTACTCGTCGCAAAACTTCACAGTAAGCAATTCATAGAAGCGTCTTGAAGCTAGACGTCGGTCTAACTTCAAACTTTTAAACAAAGCTACCATGATAGGCAGCTTTATTTGTATGATACTTATATAAACTTATCCACGTACTCCTTAATTTGTTCATCCACCAAATCAAGGTCTAGTGCTGATTCATAATAGTTAGAGATTAAGCTCTTTATTTCCTTCGCTTTTTGTAATGCGTTTGTTCCCTGTTTCATCTTCTCCTTGTAATCGAAACCTAATCGTTCAAATTCCTCGCCACATTTAGTTTCAATTGTTTTATCCATACACAATTCAAACATATCGATCACTTCATCTGTCGCTCTTGTTGGATTAATCACGTGAGGAGCTGTGCCATCTAGGATTGCCGTTGCAATAGTAGGGATGATGATCATGTCGAGACTATTAGGATCAAGGCCGCAAGGAAAATACTGCACAGATAGCCCTAAATTCTCTGCATACTTCCCTACTTTTCTCATCACCGTTGATTTCCCACTACCTGAGCGCCCTTTAATAATATACCTCTTATCCATCTCCTCAGTAATATTTTCAATATAATTGATCGGTCCACTCGGGGTGGCTGCACCGAAGAAAAGTTTCTTTATGATCGAAGGCTGTGCTTCAACCTTTACATTTGTAAAGATCTTATTTATCAATTCATCCGTCACTTCGTTTGCTTTCTCAAAATCCATGGCTGATATATATAGTTCTTCCTTTTTCTCGTGTATTTGTCTCCCATCAAAAAAACATTTATATGCTTCTTTATGAAGTGTTTCGTATTTATTGACTAGTTTGATAAGCTCATTCTTGTAAGTGTTTAAATCGCTACTGCGCAACGATTGATCTAGAGAAAACACACTACTAACTAACCCTTTGTATTTACATGCTATACGATATCTCGTTGAACCATCTAAGAATGCTAGATTCTTACTCGGGATAATGATACCATCTAGTTTTTCTTCGTCTGAAGGATTGTGTAAAAAATAGACAACTTGATCCTTACAGTAACACTCACCAAGTAGCGTAAATAATTTTGTTTTTACACGATCTAGACTACCTGTAATTAAGTGTATATTTTCTATTTCACTCAAAACCTCATAAGATAACGAGTAATATCCTTCACTCGTATTACCATCTAAAAAAAAGTGTTTAACATTCATCTATAGAACCTCCCATGTATAGGGTTTTTATTTGGACTATTACCTACTGCCTATCGTATGCAAATGAACTTCAATGAGTGATTATTGAGTGTTTAAACAGAAAAATCAGCCGTATGGCTGATTTTATGAATGTAAGTCATAAGGTGTTTCTTGATAAACGTAATAATTTAACCAGTTGGAAAATAATAAGTAAGCATGGGCGCGCCAACGTAAACGTGGTGACTTATTCGGATTATCTTCAGGAAAATAGTTGATTGGGGTATCAATCGGAAGCCCCTTTTGAACATCTCTCTCATATTCTCCTTGTAACGTAGTAGCATCATATTCTAAATGGCCAGTAACAAATACATGTTTTCCATCTTTGGACGCAACAATATTGATACCCGCTTCATTTGATTCTGATAATATTTTTAAGTTTTCAATCGGTGCGATATCTTCCTTTTTTATCTCTGTGTGCCTTGAATGCGGACAAACATATTCATCGTCAAAGCCTCTAAGAATCGCATTTCTTTCATTAATTGTATGATGAAAAACACCAAAAACTTTTTTCCTTAGCGAATATTTGGGCACGCCATAATGGTGATAAAGACCCGCTTGTGCTCCCCAGCATATATGTAATGTAGAAGTAACATTTGTTCTGGACCATTCCATGATCGTTTTTAATTCATTCCAATACGTCACTTCTTCAAAATCTAAATGTTCTACAGGCGCACCTGTGATAATCATCCCATCAAATTTTTTGTCTTTTATTTCATTAATTGTTTGGTAAAATGTAGATAAATGTTGATGTGACGTATTCTTTGAATGATGTGTATCAGGATGAATAAAAACAACTTCCACTTGCAAAGGCGTATTTCCGAGCAAACGGAGAAGTTGAGTTTCGGTTACAACTTTTTGTGGCATTAAATTTAAAATAACTATTTTTAATGGACGGATATCTTGACTAAAAGCCCTGCTTTCGTCCATGACAAAGATGCTTTCATTTAACAATATTTCTTTTGCTGGTAATCCATCTGGAATTTTAATTGGCATTGCTTTCACCCCTATGAAACCGGGTAACAACCACTGTCCCCGTAAATAATATAAAAGTATTTTCAAGACGCTTTTAAGAATTACGTGCCGTTGAGTTTTGCGACGGTAATCGCAGGAGTACTTCGCTCGTGACCAAGACGCTTGCGCTTTTGTTCACAAGAATCCTCAACTATGCTTACGGTATCACGTTTTCTAATAATTCGCAATATATTTTTCACCAAAAAGGAGGAA